>NZ_JBSFEP010000013.1:0-303616 GCF_053594495.1 Streptomyces sp. NPDC001920 | reverse complement strand
CCGTACAGGGCGCGTTCGCGTTCCACGAGCAGCGGCAGCGGGTCCGAGGCGGTGACCAGGTCCCGCAGCGGATACCGCCCCAACACCGCGTCCACCTCGGGTGTCAGCGCCGCCGCCAGCCGCCACGCGGCCGGCCGGCTCTCGTCCCGCAGCGCCCGGACGACCCCGAGGACCACCTCCCGTCGGCCCTCGCTCTCGGGCACCCCGGCGGCGGCACGCTCGTACAGGCGCGCGCCCTCCTCCAGGACCAGGTCCGTGTCCATCCCGGCCGGGATCTTGATCTGGGCGTGGTGCCGCCAGGTCGTGACCGGATCGCCCCAGGCCTCGACCCGGTAGGTCCAGTGGCCGGGCGCACCGGCGGTGACGACGGCCCCCCAGCGGTCGGTGCCGGGGGCCAGTTCCCGCATCGGCGTCCACGGGCCCGGACGGCCGTCCGGGTCGGTCAGCACGACGTTGGCGGCCACGGCGTCATGGCCCTCGCGGAACACGGTGGCCGAGACCTCGAAGGACTCGCCGGTGACGGCCTTGGCCGGCCTGCGACCCTGCTGGACCATCGGCCGGACGTCGAGTACGGGTATGCGCCCGACGCCGCCGGCCGTGTCGCTCGCGAAGGGTCGCTCCGCGCGGGGCGGTCCGGGATCGGCGGTGGCGGTGCGGGGTACGGGGGGTGCTTCGGACGTGCGTGTCGGGGGTGACGACTGGTGGTGCATGGCGGGCATGACCGCTCCTGTCCGCGTCAACGTTGGTGGGCGGATTGCTGTGGGGAGGTGGGTCCTGCGTTGTGGCTGTGTCGCTGTGCGGCTGTTGCCGCGTGGGGGTGTGCGCCCGGGGGCGCACGGGCGGGGTGTACCGGAGGAGCCTTCCCACCCTATTCGGGTACGCAATCCGGCACTTTGTTAACTACTCACGCGTATGTCTACACACAAGACCGGTCCCGTTCCGGACGAACGGGACCGGTGCCTGCGCCGCGCCGCCGACAGCCCCTAAGAGGCCGGTACCCGCAGCAGTCGGTCCGGTGAGCCGAGCCCACGACCGGAGACCTTCCCGGTCACCCCCCGCGCCACCAACGCCTCGCCCACCTGGGCAGGTCGGGCCTTGGGGTGGCCGGCGAGGTAGAGCGCGGCAGCGCCCGCCGCGTGCGGTGACGCCATCGACGTACCGGAGTAGGTCGCCCTGCCGGTGTCGCTCGTGTACGACGCCGACGTGATGGCGGCGCCCGGGGCGAACAGGTCCAGGGATCGGCCGAAATTGGAGAAGCCCGCCCGCGTGTCCTTCCGGTCGGTGGCGCCGACGGTGACGGCCTCCTTCACCGCCGCCGGGGAGGAGAGGCCGGCCGGCAGCCCGTCGTTGCCCGCGGCGACCGTGTAGGTGACACCGGAGGCGATGGAGTTGCGTACGGCCGCGTCCAGTTGGGCGTTGCGGGGCCCGCCGAGGCTGACGTTGGCGACGGCCGGCTTCTTCGCGTGCCGGGTCACCCAGTCGATGCCCGCGATGACATCGGCCGTGGTGCCGCCCCCCGCGTCGTCGAGCACGCGCACGGCCACCACCTGGGCCTTCTTGGCGACGCCGTACTGCCTGCCCGCGATGGTGCCGGCGACGTGGGTGCCGTGGCCGTTGCCGTCACTCGCCGTCCTGTCGTCGCCCACGAAGTCCCAGCCGTGGCTCGCCCTGCCCCCGAAGTCCTTGTGCGAGACACGGATCCCGGTGTCGATGACGTAGACGGTCACGCCGGCGCCCCCGGACCCGGGCCAGGTGTACCTCCTGTCCAGCGGCGGCTTCGGTTGGTCGATGCGGTCGAGCCCCCAGGACGGCGGGTTCTTCTGCGTGCCCCTGAGGGTCACGCGGGTGTCCTGGACGACCGAGGCGACCCGGGAGTCGGCCGCGAGTCGCCTCGCCTGTCTCGCGTCGGCGCGGACCGCATAGCCGTTGAGGACGGTGCCGTAGAAATGGCTTATTTTCGCCCCGTACTTCTCGGCGAGACTCTTCCCGGCCGACGAAAGAGCCTTCGTTCCCCCGTTGAGTGTCACCACGTAACTGCCGCTGACGGCGCCGGGGTCCGCGGCGCCCGGTATCTGCCCCTCCGGTGCGGCGTGCGCGGGCAGGGTGGTGGCCGAGAGCGCGGCGACACACATCACCGCTGCCAGACCACCCGCCCGGCGCAGACGCCGCGAAAGCGTCCGTGCCATGGTGTGGGTTCCCCTCCTCGACTCGGCGCACTGCGGCCCCGGATCGCCGGGTGCACCGTGCTGGGGCCGGTGCGCCACCCGTCAGCCTCTCCCGTCGTGAGAAGCCGCCACAAGGACGCCTACGGGGGTGGAATCGGCCATATCGGCCACACGGGATGCGTAAAGGTTGCGGCGGCTTTCGGACGGACGTGAGCGATATCGGCCGTACGGCGTGGCAGGACGAAGCCGTTCAGGCCGAAACGGGGTTCCGGGGGCAGAGCTCCCAGCGGGGGTGACACGAGCGCCGGTACCGTCGGGAACCACGACGACGCACACTGTCGTGCGTCATCCAGCGAAGCGCCGAGGTGGAACCGTGAAGGCGATCCGTCGATTCACCGTCCGTCCTGTCCTCCCCGAACCCCTCCGGCCCCTCAGCGACCTGGCGCGCAACCTGCGCTGGTCCTGGCACGCGGAGACCCGCGATCTGTTCCAGTCCGTCGACCCCGAACGCTGGGCCGCCTGCGGGCGCGACCCCGTACGGCTGCTGGGGAGCGTGCCTCCCGGGCGGCTCGCCGAGCTGGCCGAGGACCGCCGGTTCCTGCGCCGGCTCGCCGCCGTCGCCGACGACCTCGGCGACTACGTCGGCGGTCGGCGCTGGTACCAGGACCAGTCCGCCGAGTTCCCCGCCGCCATCGCCTACTTCTCTCCCGAGTTCGGCATCACCGCCGCCCTCCCGCAGTACTCGGGCGGCCTCGGCATCCTCGCCGGCGACCACCTCAAGGCCGCCAGCGACCTGGGCGTGCCCCTGATCGGTGTCGGGCTGCTGTACCGGCACGGCTACTTCCGCCAGAGCCTGTCCCGGGACGGCTGGCAGCAGGAGCACTACCCCGTCCTGGACCCCAACGAACTGCCGCTCGCGCTGCTCAAGGAGCCCGACGACACCCCCGCCCAGGTCCTGCTCGCCCTGCCCGGCGGCAGGTCGCTGCACGCCCGGGTCTGGCTGGCCCAGGTCGGCCGGGTGCCGCTGCTGCTGCTCGACTCGGACGTCGAGGAGAACGACCTCGGTGAGCGCGCGGTGACCGACCGGCTCTACGGCGGCGGCAGCGAGCACCGCCTGCTCCAGGAGATGCTGCTGGGCATAGGAGGTGTCCGGGCGGTCCGCGCGTACTGCCGTCTGACGGGCCACCCGGCACCCGAGGTCTTCCACACCAACGAGGGCCACGCCGGCTTCCTCGGCCTGGAGCGCATCGCCGAACTCTGCGCCGAGGGACTCGACTTCGACTCCGCGCTGGAAGCCGTCCGCGCCGGCACCGTCTTCACCACCCACACCCCCGTCCCCGCCGGCATCGACCGATTCGACCGCGAGCTGGTCGCCCACCACTTCGGGCCCGCCGCCGAACTGCCGGCCATCGAGGTCGAACGCATCCTCCGACTCGGCATGGAGACCTACCCGGGCGGTGAGCCCAACCTGTTCAACATGGCGGTGATGGGCCTGCGCCTGGCCCAGCGGGCCAACGGCGTCTCGCTGCTGCACGGCAACGTCAGCCGGGAGATGTTCTCGGGCCTGTGGCCGGGGTTCGACCCCGACGAGGTGCCGATCACCTCGGTGACCAACGGCGTCCACGCCCCGACCTGGGTGGCCCCCGAGGTCTTCCGTCTCGGGGCCCGCCAGATCGGTGCCCAACGCACCGAGGACGCCATGACCGTCGGCGGCTCGGACCGCTGGGACTCGGTGGCGGACATCCCCGACCAGGACGTCTGGGAGCTGCGCCGGGCCCTGCGCGAGCAGCTGGTGACGGAGGTGCGGGAGCGGCTGCGCGCCTCCTGGCGTCAACGTGGTGCGGGGACCGCCGAGTTGGGCTGGATCGACGACGTCCTGGACCCGGACGTCCTGACGGTCGGGTTCGCCCGCCGGGTCCCGTCGTACAAGCGACTGACGCTCATGCTCCGCGACCGCGACCGTCTGATGGACCTGCTCCTGCATCCCGAACGGCCGATCCAGATCGTCGTCGCGGGCAAGGCGCACCCGGCGGACGACGGTGGAAAGCGCCTGGTCCAGGAACTGGTGAGGTTCGCGGACGACCCACGAGTACGCCACCGGATCGTCTTCCTGCCCGACTACGGCATGGCGATGGCCCAGAAGCTGTACCCCGGGTGCGACATCTGGCTGAACAACCCGCTGCGGCCGCTGGAGGCGTGCGGCACGTCGGGGATGAAGGCGGCCCTGAACGGCTGCCTCAACCTCTCGGTCCTGGACGGCTGGTGGGACGAGTGGTTCCAGCCGGACTTCGGATGGGCCATCCCCACCGCGGACGGCACCGGAACCGACCCGGACCGCCGCGACGACATAGAGGCGGCGGCGCTGTACGACCTGCTGGAGCAGCGTGTCGCCCCCCGCTTCTACGAACGGGGCCAGCACGGCCTGCCGGACCGCTGGATCGAGATGGTCCGCCAGACCCTGACGCTGCTCGGCCCGAAGGTGCTGGCCGGCCGCATGGTCCGGGAGTACGTCGAGCGCCTGTACGCCCCGGCCGCCTACGCCCATCGCACGATGACACCGCAGGCGGCGCGCGAACTCGCCGGCTGGAAGGCGCGGGTGCGCTCGGCGTGGCACGGCGTCACGGTCGACCACGTGGAGACGTCGGCGGCGACCTCCACCGCGGAACTCGGCTCCACCCTCAGCCTCCGCGTACGGGTCGGCCTCGGCGACCTCGGGCCCGACGACGTCGAGGTCCAGGCGGTCTCGGGCCGCGTCGACTCCGAGGACCGCATCGCCGACGCCTCGACGGTCCCCCTCAAGCCGGTGGGCGGCCCGGACCCGGAGGGACGCCGGGTGTACGAGGGCCCGCTGTCCCTGGACCGCACGGGCCCCTACGGCTACACGGTCCGCATCCTGCCCTCCCACCGGTTGCTGGCGTCGGGCGCGGAACTGGGCCTGGTGGCGGTGCCTTCGCAGGAGGCGGGGGAGGGGGCGGGGGTGTTGATGCGGTGACGCCGCCCGGGGCGGGCGGGGCGTGCTCAGCCCTCCCCGGACCTGCGCTCGCACAGCTGCCGCAGCACCACCCCGCACCGCCGCGCATAAGCGTGCTGCAGCCCGCGCGTGGCCGGCCCTCCGGCCCGCGCGTACCACTTCGCCGCCCGGCTGAACGCGTTCACCGTCAGCCACACCGTGCCGTCCCCCGTGCGGTCGACGACGAAGGACTCCTCGCCGCACTCGGGATGGCCGGAAAGCGTGCCGTAGGCCCAGCCGGTGCGGCGGTACTCCTCCACCGTCCAGACGACCCGGCAGGGCGCCTTGATCACGCGCCCGAGGGTGACCGTGACGTCGACCTCGGGGGCCGCGCGGTCGGCGGAGGCGTCCATGCCGACGCCCATCGCCCGGTGCATCTCCCAGGTCATGACCGCCTCGGCGGCTCTGCGGAAGACCTCCTCGCCCTCGCCTATGCGGGTGCGTACATGGAGGGGGTGGAAGCCGGGCGGGCAGAAGCCGTTCTCCCGGGTGGCGCCGACGTCGGCGTACGTGAATGGCCCCAAAGACATG
Organism: Streptomyces sp. NPDC001920; assembly: GCF_053594495.1. NCBI lineage: Bacteria > Bacillati > Actinomycetota > Actinomycetes > Kitasatosporales > Streptomycetaceae > Streptomyces > Streptomyces sp. NPDC001920. The sequence continues at coordinate 297,910 of NZ_JBSFEP010000013.1, read as the reverse complement.
GGACACAAGAGTAGGGCGGCACCCGGGAATGCCTTCCTCCCGGGTGCCGCCCCACGCGCGGGGCGTGTCGGTGGGTGCGGGTCGCGTCAGTTGACGTTGACGGCGGCCCAGGCCGCCGCGACCGCCTTGTACTCCGTGCTGGTGGAGCCGTACAGGGCCGACGCCGCGTTCAGGGTCGCCGTACGAGCGCCCTTGTAGGTGGTCGTCGACGTCATGTACGTGGTCAGCGCCTTGTACCAGATCTGCACAGCCTTGTCGCGGCCGATCCCGGTGACGGTGGAGCCGTTGGACGTCGGGGAGTCGTAGGAGACGCCGTTGATCTTCTTGCTGCCGCTGCCCTCGGCCAGGAGGTAGAAGAAGTGGTTCGCCGGGCCCGAGGAGTGGTGGACGTCCATGCCGCCCAGGCCGGACGACCAGGCGTCGGCGGAGCTGCCGTCCTTGCTGGGCTTGTCCATGTGGCGCAGCGGGGTGCCGTCGCCGTTGATGTCGACCTTCTCGCCGATCAGGTAGTCACCGGGGTCCTTGGCGTTGGACGCGTAGAACTCCACCGCCGTGCCGAGGATGTCCGAGGTCGCCTCGTTCAGGCCGCCGGACTCGCCGCTGTAGTTCAGCCCCGCCGTGTTGGAGGTGAGGCCGTGGGTCATCTCGTGGCCCGCCACGTCCAGCGACGTCAGCGGCTTGACGTTGCCGTCGCCGTCGCCGTACGTCATGCAGAAGCAGCTGTCGGACCAGAAGGCGTTGACGTACGCGTTGCCGTAGTGGACGCGTGAGTAGGCGGCGACGCCGTTGTTCTTGATGCCGTTGCGGCCGAGGACGTTCTTGTAGAAGTCCCAGGTGACCTGGGCGCCGTAGTGGGCGTCCACGGCGGCGTTCTGGTCGGTCGAGGAGGTCGTCGCGGTTCCGGTGCCCCAGATGTCATCGGCGTCCGTGAAGAGGGTGCCGGCCGAGGAGGAGGTCGAGCGGGCCTTGTTGTACGTCTTGTGGCCGCCGCGCGTCGAGTCGTTGAGCTGGTACGTCGAGCCGGACTTCGCGGTGCCGACGGTCACCGTGCCGTTGTACTGGCTGTGGCCGGTGCCGGTCTGGATGGCTTCCCACTCGTACAGCTTCTTGCCGGTGGTGGCGTCGGTGACGACGTGCAGTTCCTGCGGGGTGCCGTCGTGCTGGAAGCCGCCGACGACCGTCTCGTAGGCGAGGGCCGGCTTGCCGTTCGCGGCCCAGATCACCTTGCGCGGAGCCTTGTCGGCGGCCGCCTTGGTGGAACCCTCGGCCTTGGCCGCCTTGAGGGCCTGCTTCTCGGCCGCGGCCCTGGGGACGTCCGCGGTGAGGTCGCCGATCTTGACGGCGGCCTTGGTCGCCTTGGTGACGCCCGCCACCTCGCCGGCCCCTGTCTCGTGGACGACCAGGTCGCCGCCGAGGACGGGAAGGCCCGCGTAGGTGCGCTCGTAGCGGGTGTGGACGGTGCCGTCGGCGTCCTTGACGACGTCACGGACGACCAGCTTCTCCTGGGCGCCGAGGCCTATCCGGTCGGCGGTCCCGGCCGCCTCGGCCTGCCGGTCCTTGAGGAGCGCGGTGCGCGCCGCGGGGGCGAGGGCGACCGGGGCGGCGAGGGGAGCCGCCGCTCTGTCGCCGCGCGCCGGGGTCCCGGCGGCGGAACTGCCGGCGCTCAGGCCGGTGGTGAGCAGGGCTCCGGCCGCCACCGCGGTGGCTATGGCCAGAGTGGTGCGCTTGCGACGCGCGTAGAGGGGTGTCACACGAGCTCCTTTGTGGGGGATGCGGGGGGTGCTTGTGCGGCGGGTGCAAGGAGAGTGACAGCTAGGACGCGTACATGTCAGGAGGGTGCGGTGATGTTGGCCAAAACTCGACTGTCCGGTAAATGTTTCCGACATGTGAACGGGCGCCGTCCCGGCGGGAGTTGAACCCACCGAGACGACGCCCTGTCTTGGGACGGACCGCTTGCGGGCCTACGGGAAGGTGAGCTTCCAGCTGTTGATGTACCCGGTGTCGATGGCCGCGTTGTCCTGGACCCGCAGCTTCCAGACGCCGTTGGCGACCTCGGAGGAGGCGTTCACCGTGTAGGTGGTGGCGATGTTGTCCGCGCTGCCGCCGGTGCCGTACCCCTTCAGCGTGTACGCCGTGCCGTCGGGGGCGACCAGATCCACCTTCAAGTCACCGATGTAGGTGTGGACGATGTCCACGGCGACCTGGAGGTTGGCCGGCGCGTTGCCCGTCCGCCCGGAGACGGTGATCGGCGACTCGACCGCCGCGCCCCGGTCGGGAATCGACACGTCGGCGGTGTTCTCGAAGGACGTGCCGCCACCGCCGCCGTCGCCCGGACGCGCGCCCACGTTGACGCCCGCCCAGGCGTGCTGGACCGCCTTGTACTCGGCGCTCGTGGTGCCGTACAGCTCACCGGCCGCGGCGAGGGTGCCGGTACGGGCCGCCGCGTAGTTGGTCGTGGAGGTGAACTTGGTGGTCAGGGCGCGGAACCAGATCTTCTCCGCCTTGTCGCGGCCGATGCCGGTGACCGGAAGGCCGTCCGAGGTGGGCGAGTTGTAGGTGACACCGTTGATGGTCTTGGTGCCGCTGCCCTCGCTCAGCAGGTAGAAGAAGTGGTTCGCGGGGCCCGAGGAGTAGTGCACGTCGATCGAGCCGATGCCCGAGTACCAGGCGTCCTTGGACGAGCCGTCCCTGCTGGGCTTGTCCATGTAGCGCAGCGGCGTGCCGTCGCCGTTGATGTTGATCTCCTCGCCGATGAGGTAGTCACCGACATCGGAGGAGTTGTCGGCGAAGAACTCGACCGTCGCGCCGAAGATGTCGGAGGTCGCCTCGTTGAGGCCGCCCGACTCGCCGGAGTAGACGAGCTTGGCCGTGTTGGACGTGAGCCCGTGGGTCATCTCGTGCGCGGCCACGTCGATCGACGTCAGCGGGTTGGCGTTGCCCGAACCGTCGCCGTACGTCATGCAGAAGCAGCTGTCCGACCAGAACGCGTTGACGTAGTTGTTGCCGTAGTGGACCCGGGAGTACGCGCCCACGCCGTCGCCGCGGATACCGGAGCGCCCGTGCACGTTCTTGTAGTAGTCCCAGGTCAGCGCGGCACCGTAGTGCGCGTCGGCGCCCGCGGACTCCAGGTTGGACGGGCTGCCGTTGCCCCAGACGTCGTCCGGTCCGGAGAACAGGGTGCCGGTGCCGGAGGTGCCGCGGCCCAGGTTGTACGTCTTGTGGTTGCCGCGGGCGCCGTCGGTGAGGTTGTACGTCGAACCGGACTGCGTGGTGGTCAGGTTCACCGTGCCGCTGTACACCGTGTTGCCGGTGCCGGTCTCGATCGCCTCCCACTCGTACAGCTTCTTGCCGGTGGTGGCGTCGGTGACGACGTGCAGTTCCTGCGGGGTGCCGTCGTGCTGGAAGCCGCCGACGACCGTCTCGTAGGCCACGGTCGGCTTGCCCTCCGCGGCCCAGATCACCTTGCGGGGCGCCCGGTTCACGTCGGGGCTCTTGGCCTTCTCCGCCTTGGCGGCGGCCAGCGCCTGCCGCTCGGCCTCGGCCGCCGGCACGGACGTCCTGGTGGTCGCCGGCCTGATGGCGGCGCGGGTGGCCTTGACGACACCCGCCGCCTCGCCGGACCTCGTGGTCTTCACGACCAGGTCACCGCCGAGGACGGGCAGTGAGTCGTACGTCCGCTCGTAGCGGGTGTGGACCGTGCCGTTGCCGTCCTTGACGACGTCACGGACGACCAGCTTCTCCTTGGCGCCGAGGCCCAGGTCCTCGGCGGTGGCCGCCTTGGTGGCGTCGGCCTCGCGGATCAGCGCGGCGCGCTGGGCGGGGGAGAGCTTGACGGACTCGGCGCCCGCTATGGCCTTGCCCGCGGCCGACGGTGCCTTCTCCGGGGCGGCGGTGGCGGCGCCCGACTGGACGGCCGCGGCGATCAGGGCGGACACGCCGACCAGGGCCACGGCGGCGGCCCGGCGGTGCGTGGAGTGGTGACGCGAGGCGTGGGGGGTGCGTCTGTGGGAGGAACTGTCTCTCAACACTGACTCCTTCTGCGCGGCCGCGGATCACGCGGCCAGGGGAGACCGTCCGGCGGGTGGGCCGTCCGGGCAGAGCAGGTGGTACGCAGAACGACGTGCGCGTGCGGAAAGGACGTGCGCGTGCGGGAGTACAGCCGCGGCTGCACCGTGGTACGGCGGTGCTGTGGGGTTGCTGCGACGCGGCCGTGGGAAGAGTGCCAGCTGACCGCGCTTTCTGTCAGGGTCGCGTCATAAACTTGGCCGGAAATCGTTCGTTGTCCGGGAGTTCATGTTCGGTATGCGAACCGGAACGCCGGGAGGGCCCACAGAGTGTGAGCCCTCCCGCCGTTCGAGTGCCGACTACTTCTCGGCCAAGGCGCCGTCGACCCTCGCCAGATCCCGCAGCCACGCCCGGGCGTTGCCGTCGGACGGCGCGCGCCAGTCACCGCGCGGGGAGAGCGAACCGCCGGCCGAGACCTTCGGCCCGTTCGGCATGGCGGACCGCTTGAACTGTGCGAACGCGAAGAAGCGACGGCAGAACACCTCCAGCCAGCGCCGGATCTCCGCCAGGTCGTACGCCACCCGCTTCGCCTCGGGGAATCCGGGCGGCCAGGCCCCGGCGTCCGTGTCGTGCCAGGCGTGCCAGGCCAGGAAGGCGATCTTCGACGGCCGGAAGCCGTAGCGCAGCACATGGAAGAGCGTGAAGTCGTGCAGCGCGTACGGACCGATCTTGGACTCGGTGGACTGCATCTCCTCGCCCGGCACCAGCTCCGGGCTGATCTCCGTGTCGAGGATCGCCGCCAGCGTCCTTCCGGTCTCCTCGTCGAACTGCCCGCTGCCGATGACCCAGCGGATCAGGTGCTGGATCAGCGTCTTCGGCACCCCGCCGTTGACGTTGTAGTGGCTCATCTGGTCGCCCACGCCGTACGTCGACCAGCCGAGCGCCAGCTCCGACAGGTCGCCGGTGCCGAGCACGACACCGCCGCGCTGGTTGGCCAGGCGGAACAGGTAGTCGGTGCGCAGCCCCGCCTGCACGTTCTCGAAGGTGACGTCGTACACCGGCTCGCCGGCCGCGAACGGGTGGCCCATCTCCTTGAGCATGAGCCGCGCCGTCGGCGTGATGTCCAGCTCGGCCGCGGTGACGCCGAGCGAGTTCATCAGCTTGTGGGCGTTGTCCTTGGTGTGGTCGCTGGTGGCGAAGCCGGGCAGGGTGAAGGCCAGGATGTCGCTGCGCGGGCGGCCCGCCCGGTCCATCGCCCGCGCGGCGACGATCAGCGCGTGCGTGGAGTCCAGACCGCCGGACACCCCGATGACCACCTTCGGACCACCGATGGCGGCCAGCCGCTGCTGCAGACCGGCGACCTGGATGTTGTACGCCTCGTAGCAGTCCAGCGCGAGCCGGTCGGCGTCGGCGGGCACGAACGGGAAGCGCTCGACCCGGCGCTTGAGCCCCAGGTCGGCCGCCGGCGGGTCGAGCCGGAACCGCACCCGGCGGAAGTCGCCGGTGCGATCGGCGTGGGTGCGCCTGTTGTCGTCGAACGTGCCCATCCGGTGCCGCTCCTGCCGCAGCAGGTCCAGGTCGACGTCGGCCACCGCGTACTGGTCGTCGAGCGGGAAGCGGTCCGTCTCGGCCAGCAGGACGCCGTTCTCGTAGATCATGGTCTGGCCGTCCCACGACAGGTCCGTGGTCGACTCGCCCAGCCCCGCCGCCGAGTACACGTACGCCGCCAGACACCGCGAGGACGCCGCCCGGCACAGCAGCCGCCGGTCCTCGGCCCGGCCCACCGTGATCGGGCTGCCCGAGAGGTTGGCGAGCACGGTCGCCCCGGCCAGCGCCGCCTCCGCGCTCGGCGGCACCGGCACCCACATGTCCTCGCAGATCTCCGCGTGCAGCACCAGACCGGGGACGTCCGCCGCCTCGAACAGCAGGTCCACGCCGAACGGGACCTCCTCGCCGCCGACCAGGATCGTGCCGCCGCGCTCGTCCTCACCCGAGGCGATCTGCCGCCGCTCGTAGAACTCGCGGTAGTTCGGCGGGTACGACTTGGGCGCCACGCCGAGGATCCGGCCCCGGTGCACGACCACCGCGCAGTTGTAGATCCGGTGGCGATGGCGCAGCGGCGCGCCGACCACCAGCACCGGGAGCAGGTCCGCCGACCCGGCCACCACCGAGCCGAGCGCCTGCTCGACGTCGTCGAGCACCGCGTCCTGCAACAGCAGGTCCTCGATCGAGTAGCCGGTCAGGCCCAGCTCCGGGAAGACGGCGACCGCCACCCCCTCCCGCGCACAGGCGCGCGCCTGGCGCAGCACCGTCTCGGCGTTGGCGTGCGGGTCGGCGATGACGGTGTGGCCGGTGCACGCGGCGACACGCGCGAAGCCGTGCTGGTAGATCGACCAGAAGTTCAATGGACCGCGGCTTTCTGCTCTGGCTTTCCTCGGTGGGGCGGGATCTCCTCCCCACCGAGCATAGATCGCCTGTTCAGACCGGCCGCTCCGGCCGCTTCCCATGCCAGGACCGCCACAGCGCCGCGTACGCCCCGTCCGCCGTGACCAGCTCGTCATGGGTGCCGAGTTCGGTCAGCCGGCCGCCCTCCATCACGGCCACCCGGTCGGCGTCGTGCGCGGTGTGCAGGCGGTGCGCGATGGCGATGACCGTACGGCCCTCCAGTACGGCGGCCAGGGCACGCTCGGTGTGCCGGGCGGTGGTCGGGTCCAGCAGGGCCGTCGCCTCGTCCAGGATCAGCGTGTGCGGGTCGGCCAGCACCACACGGGCGAGGGCGAGCTGCTGGGCCTGCGAGCCGTCCGCACGGTGCCCTCCGTCGCCCAGTGCCGTGTCGAGACCGTCGGGCAGCCGCCGTACCCAGGTGTCGGCGCCGACCGCGGTGAGGGCGGCCCACAACTCCTCGTCGGTGGCCGACGGTTCGGCGATCCGGAGGTTGTCGCGGACCGTGCCGAGGAACACGTGGTGCTCCTGGGTGACCAGAACGACCTGGCGGCGCAGCTGCTCGGGCCCGAGGGCGACGACCGGGACGCCGCCGACCGTCACCGAGCCGCGGGTCGGCGCGTCGACGCCGGCCAGCAGCCTGCTCAGCGTGGTCTTCCCGGCACCGGAGGGGCCGACGATCGCGAGGCGCTCGCCCGGCCGGACGGTCAGGTCCACACCGCCGAGGACCTCGCCGCCGCGGTCGTAGGAGTAGTGGACGCCAGTCACGTCGATCCGGTCGTCCTCAGGGGTGGGTGAGCCGGCGTCCGCCGCTCGCGGGGCGCCTGCCAGGCCCTCCACGCGGGCGAAGGAGGCACCGCTGCTCTGGAGTTGTTCGACCCGCATGAGGATCTCGTCCAGCGGGTTGGCCATCTGCTGCAGGTACAGCGCCGCCGCGACCACCGTGCCCAGGCTGACCGTGCCCCGCGCGAGCAGCGCCCCGCCGGCGAGCAGGACGGTCACCACGGGCAGGAGGTAGGCCATCTCGACGGCCGGGAAGAACACCGTGCGCAGGAAGAGGGTGTGCAGGCGGGTCCGGCGGGAGACCTCCAGCGCGTCCCGGCTCGCGGCCACCCGCCGCCGCTCCAGCCGCAGCGCCTCCACCGTGCGGGCGCCCGACGCGGTCGCCGCGAGGACCTCCGCGACGTCGGAGGTGGCCGCGCCCTCGGCGAGGTAGCCGGCGCGGGCGCGGCGCAGGTACCAGCGCAGCACCGGCCACAGCCCGGCCAGGCCGAGCAGACCGCAGACGCCGAGCAGGGGGTCCAGGACGAAGACCGCGCCCAGCAGGAACAGGACCTGCACGGAGTTGATGAGCAGCTCGGGCCCGGCGTCGCGCAGGGTGGTGCCGACGGCCGCCACGTCGGCGGTGCCGCGTGCCGTCAGGTCCCCGGTGCCGGCCCGTTCCACGACCGACGCGGGCAGCGCGAGCGTGCGGTCCACGAATTCCTCGCGGACCCGGGCCAGGGTCCGTTCGCCGAAGCGGTGGCCGACGTAGCGGGCCCAGCGGGCCAGCAGCAGCTGCGCCGTCGCGGCTCCCAGGATCGCCAGGGCCAGCTTGTCGACGGCCGTCACACCGTGGCCGGCGCGGACCTCGTCGACGATGCGGCCCACCAGCCAGGGGCCGGCGAGGCCGGCGATCGCCGCGAGGGCGTTCAGGGCGAGGACGGCGGTGAAAGCCCCGGCGTCGGCCCGGACGAGGCGGACGGTGGCCCGGCGGACGTCCCGGGGCCCGGCCACGGGAAGGGCTGTGCGGTCGCGCGCCGGGGCGTCGAGGCGGTGTGCCGGGCGCGACGGGGTCGATCGGTCGGTTCCCCGTGCCCCTTCGGGGCGTTGGTCCTGCGTCACCTCAGCACCTCCTCGACGTCTTCGTCCCTGGCCACCAGCGCTCGGTATCCCGGCTCCCCGTGCAGCAGTTCGCGGTGGGTGCCGGTGGCCGCGACCTTGCCGTCGACCAGGTAGTGCACGACGTCCGCACGGTCCAGGACGAGGGGGGACGTGGTGGTCACCACGGTCGTGCGGCCGGTGCGTTCGGCGTGCAGGCGGTCCGCGACACGCGCCTCGGTGTGGGCGTCCAGCGCCGATGTCGGCTCGATCGCCAGCAGCACCTCCGGATCGGCCAGCAGCGCGCGGAGCAGGCGGACGCGCTGGCGCTGGCCGCCGGAGAGGTTGCGGCCCCGGGCGTCGACGGGGGAGTCGAGGCCGTCGGGCAGACCCCGGACGATGTCCTCGGCGACGGCCGTGTACACCGCCCGGGTGAGTGCCGCCTCGTCCAGGTCCCCCGGGTCCGCGTGGCCTGCGATCAGCTCCCGCAGCGTGCCGGCGAACACGTCCGCCTCGTGGTCGGCGACCAGGATGCGCTCCCTGAGCTGCGGTAACGCCATCTCGGCCAGGGGTACGCCGCCCCAGGTCGCCGCCGAGGGCACGTACCGGCCGAGGCGGTCGACGACGGCCGCGGCGTCGGCGGGCAGCGCCCCGGCCAGCGCGGTCAGCCGGCCCGGCAGCACCCGCACCCCGGACTCGGGGTCGTGCAGCACGGCCGGTTCGGCCGGCGCGTCCCGGGTGCCGGTGTCCGCCATCGGCTCCAGCCGCAGGAACCGTACGACCCGCCGCGCCGCCACCACCCCCCGGCTGACCTGGTAACCGCACTCGATGAAGAACGCCACCGGCCCCACCAGCACCGCGACATAGCCGTACACCGACACCAACTCGCCGACGCTGATGGCACCCTGGGCGGCCAGCCGCGCCGCCAGCCAGGTCACCACGGCCAGGAACAGCGTCGGCAGCCCCACACCGAGCGCCTGCACCCAGCTGGTCACCGCCCCGACCCGGTACCCCTGCGCCCGCAGCCGCTGCGAGTCACGGTGGAAGGCGTCGGCGACCAGGCCCTTGCCGCCCAGGCCGTTCAGGACGCGCAGCCCGCCCGCGAGGTCGGCGATCCGTGCGGTCAGAACGCCCTGCCGCTCCCGGTACTCCGTCTCCGTCCCCTGCAGCCGTCCCAGCAGCGGTCCGACGAGCACGCCGACCAGGGGCATCCCGAGCAGCACCACGACGGCGATGGGCACCGACACCGACACCAGCAACCCGGCGATCACCAGATAGGCGACGACCGCCCCGACCCCCGGCCCGACGACGGTCAGGGACTGGCTGATGGTCTGGACGTCGCCCACGCCGATCGTGACGACTTCCCCGGTGCCGATCCGGCGGGGCAGCGCGGCACCCAGCCGTACCGCCTGCCCGACCAGCACCTTGACCGTGCGGAAGTTGGCGTCCATCCGCACCCGCGTCATCGTGCGGTGCCGCATGATGCTCAGCCAGGCGTTGAACGCCCCCACGGCGAACAGCGCGCCCGTCCACCCCACCAGCGCGCCGTGGTCACCTGTCGCCAGCCCCTCGTCGACGGCACGGGACAGCAGATACGGGGTCGCCGCCAGCAGCACCATCCACACGCTGGAGATCAGCGCCCCCATCACGGACCGCACCGGCTGGCGCACGACCAGCCACCACAGATACCGCCACCCGCCGCGGCAGTCCGGCTCGCCCGGGTCCTCGTACGCGTCGATCACCTGTCGTCCCCCTGGAACATTCACGCCAGGCTGTCCCGCCACGCCCGGTGCAGATCCGCGAACCTGCCCGTGCCCGCGACGAGTTCGGCCGGCGTGCCGTCCTCGACGATCCTCCCGTGCTCCATGACCAGTACACGGTCCGCGATCTCGACCGTGGACAGCCGGTGCGCGATGACGACGGCCGTACGGCCGTGCAGGACCGTCGACATCGCGCGCTGCACCGCCCGCTCGCCGGGAATGTCGAGCGAGCTCGTCGCCTCGTCGAGGATCAGCACGGCCGGGTCGGCGAGCAACGCCCGCGCGAAGGCCACCAGTTGGCGCTGACCGGCCGAGATACGACCACCCCGCTTGCGTACGTCGGTGTCGTAGCCGTCGGGCAGCGCGCTGATGAAGTCGTGGGCGCCGATGGCCTTCGCGGCCCGCTCGATCTCCTCGCGGGTGGCGTCGGGGCGGCCGATGGCGATGTTCTCGGCGACCGTGCCGGAGAACAGGAACGCCTCCTGCGTCACCATCACCACCCCGCGCCGCAGCTCGGGCACGGCCAGCTCGCGCAGGTCGACGCCGTCCAGCAGGACCCGGCCCTCGGAGGGGTCGTAGAAGCGGGCGAGCAGCTTGGCCAGCGTCGACTTGCCGGCGCCGGTGGAGCCGACGACCGCGACCGTCTGGCCGGCCGGGAGGGTGAGGTCGAAGCGGGGCAGAACCTCGCCGCCGGTGCGGTAGGCGAACCGGACACCGTCGAAGACGACCTCGCGGCCGGGGTGTCGCGACGCCAGGTCCGGGAGCTGCACGGGCGCCTGCGGCTCGGGCACGGACGGCGTCTGGGCGAGCAGCCCGGCGATCTTCTCCAGGGAGGCGGCCGCCGACTGGTAGGAGTTCAGGAACATGCCGAGCCGATCGATCGGGTCGTACAGCCGCCGCAGGTACAGCACCGCCGCCGCGAGCACGCCGAGGGCCAGCGTGCCGCCCGCGACCCGGTACGCGCCCCACAGCACGATCCCCGCCACGGCCGTGTTGGCGACGAGCCGGGAGCCGGTGACGTACCGGGCCATCTCCAGCAGGGCGTCGCCGTTCGTGCGCTCGTGGCGGGAGTTGAGGACCCGGAAGTCGGCGTCGTTGACGGCCTCGCGCCGGAACGCGCGCACCGGCCGGATGCCGTTCATCGTCTCCACGAACTTCACGATCACCGCGGCGATCGCGGTGGAGCGCAGGGTGTACACGCGCGCGGCACGCCGCCGGTAGGACCGTACGAGCAGGTACAGCGGCACCAGGGAGGCCACGGCGACCGCGCCCAGGCCGAGGTCCAGCCAGAGCAGCATCGCCGAGATGTAGACGAAGGACAGGATGACGGTGACGAGTTCCTGCAGGCCCTCGTCGAGCAGCTCGCGCAGGGACTCCACGTCGGTGGTGGAACGGGAGATCAGCCGCCCGGACGTGTACCGCTCGTGGAAGTCCAGGCTCAGCGCCTGGGCATGACGGAAGATACGGCCGCGCAGGTCGAGCAGCACGTCCTGGTTGACGCGGGCGGAGAGCCGGATGAACGCGTACTGGAGCCCGCCGGAGGCGAGGGCGCACAGCAGATAGCCGACGGCGACCGCGATCAGCGGCCCGAGGTCGTCGCGCCGGAAAGCCGGTACGGCCGAGTCGATGGCGTACGCCACCAGCAGCGGGCCCGCCTGCACGGCCGCCTGCTGGAGCAGCAGCAGGAGCGTGGTCGCGGCGACGCGGGCCTTCATCGGGGCGAGCAGGGAGCGCAGGAGCGCCGAGGTGGCACCCGGCGGGGTGGGCAGGACGTCGCGGTCGAAGGGGTCGTCCGGCTTGCGGGGCTCCTCGGCCGGCTGTTCCCTGCCCGGTGCGGTGGCGGTCGTCGCCGTCATCGGTCGGCCTCCTCGGTCCCGGCCATGAGGTGGGCGTACTCGGGGTTGGTGCGCAGCAGCTCGTGATGGGTGCCGACGGCGGCGATCCGTCCGCCGCAGAGCAGGGCGACCCGGTCCGCGAGCAGCACGGTGGAGGGTCTGTGGGCGACGATCAGGGCGGTGGTCTGCGCGAGCACGTCCCGCAGGGCGGCCTCGACGGCGGCCTCGGTGTGCACGTCCAGAGCCGACAGGGGGTCGTCCAGCACGAGGAAACGGGGCCGCCCGACGACCGCCCGCGCGAGCGCCAGCCGCTGCCGCTGCCCACCGGAGAGACTGAGGCCCTGCTCGCCGACCTGGGTCTCGGTGCCGTGCGGCAGGGAGTGCGCGAAGCCGGCCTGCGCCACCGCGAGCGCCCGCCGCAGCTCTGGCTCGCCGGCCGCGTCCCCCGCTCCCATGAGGACGTTGTCGGCCACGCTGGCCGAGAACAGCGTGGGTTCCTCGAAGGCGACGGACACGAGCTCGCGCAGCTCGTGCCTGGGCATCGCGGAGATGTCCCGCCCGTCGAGCGTGATCCGGCCGGACGTCAGCTCGTGGAGACGGGGGACGAGGGCCGTGAGCGTCGTCTTGCCGCTGCCCGTCGCCCCGACCAGGGCCATGGACTCGCCGGGCCGGATGTGGAGGTCGATGCGGTCCAGGACGGGCGGGGAGCCCTCCGGGGCGTCGGGGTAGCGGAACCGCACGTCGTGGAACCGGAGCCCGAGGTCCGTGCGGTCCGGGGGCGCCGTCGAGCCGCCGCCGGGGACGGTCGGTGGCTCGTGGCGTACGCCGGGCGGCTCGTGGGGTACGCCGGGCCCGCCTCCTCCGGCGAGCGCCCCGACGGCCGGCTCCCCGGCCGCCGGGCCGGCGATGCCGGCGGGCCGCTCGGCCTCCCGCCCCTCCGGCACCGCGTCCATCACCTCGAAGTACCGCTCCGTCGCCGTCGCCGCCTCCTGGCTCATCGCCAGCAGGAACCCGATGGAGTCCACCGGCCACCGAAGGGCGAGCGCGGTCGACAAGAACGCCACCAGCGTCCCCGCCGACAGCTCCCCGTCCGCCACCTGCACGGTCCCCAGCACCAGCGCCGCCCCGATGGCCAGTTCCGGCAGCGTCACGATGACGCCCCAGATCGTCGCCAGCAGCCGCGCCTTGTGCAGCTCCGTGCCGCGCAACGTCCGCGACAGCTCCCGGAAGGCCCGCGCCTGGCTGCGGTGCCGCCCGAACCCCTTGATGATCCGGATGCCCAGCACGCTCTCCTCGACGACCGTCGTCAGGTCGCCGACCTGGTCCTGCGCGCGGCGCGCCACGGAGGCGTACCGCCTCTCGAAGATCACGCAGGTGATCAGCACGGGCACGGCCGGGACCAGGATGACCAGCCCGAGCGTCCAGTCCTGGAGCAGCATGATGATCACGCCGACGAGGATCGTGACGCTGTTGACCAGCAGGAACGTCAACGGAAAGGCGAGGAACATCCGCAGCAGCATCAGATCGGTCGTGCCCCGCGACAGCAGCTGTCCCGACGCCCACCGGTCGTGGAAGGCCACCGGCAGCCGCTGGAGATGCCGGTACAGATCCGCCCGCATCGAGGCCTCGACCCCCGCCAGCGGCCGCGCCACCAGCCACCGGCGCAGTCCGAACAGCAACGCCTCCGCGACCCCGAGCAGCAGGAGGTACAGCGCCCCCAGCCACACCCCGGCCGGGTCCCGGTCGGCCACGGGCCCGTCCACCATCCACTTCAGGACGAGCGGAATGACCAGGGCCAGACAGGAGGCGACGACCGCCACGAACGCGGCCGTGAACAGCCGCAGCCGCACGGGCCGCACATACGGCCACAGCCGCAGCAGCGTGCGTACGGCGGAACGGCCGGCTCGGTCAGGGCTGTCTTCGGCGGTTGCTCGTGTCGTCACCATCAGTAGCGAGCGTACGGATCGCCACTGACACTGCCCACTGAGTTTTGGCCCGTCCGGGTTCGGCCGTCGGTCCTACGACCTGGGGGGTGTGCGAGGGACGTCCCGGCAGACGGGGCCGTACCCGCGTACGCGGCGCGGGCCGCGTCGCCGGGGCGGCCGGTCCGGGGTGTCGGGCGGGGCCGCCTCAGCCGTGCGCCCTCAGCAGCAGCACCGCCCGCGCCGGCACCGTGATCTCCGTCCCCGCCCGATGTTCCTCGCCCGGCGCTTCCCGCTGCTCCTCGCGCGAGGTGTCGACGACCACCTCGTACCGCTGCGCCCACGGCGGACCGGGCAGCACGAAGCTCACCGGCCGGTCGCCCGCGTGCAGCACGGCCAGGAAGCTGTCGTCGACGATCGGCGCCCCCCGCTCGTCCCGCCCCGGGATGTCCCGTCCGGACAGATACATGCCCAGCGTGGCGGCGGGCGCGTACCAGTCCCGTTCCGTCATCTCCGTGCCCCGCACGGTGAACCAGGCCAGGTCCCGCAGCCCGTCGGCCGAGTGCGCCCGCCCGGAGAAGAACGCCCGCCGCCGCAGCACGGGATGCCGGTGCCGCAGCTCGATCAGCCGGGACGTCAGGTCGAACAGGGCCCTCCAGGCCGGGTCCTGCAGCAGTCCCCAGTCCAGCCAGCTGATCTCGTTGTCCTGGCAGTAGGCGTTGTTGTTGCCGCGCTGGGTCCGCCCCAGCTCGTCACCGGCGACCAGCATCGGCACCCCCGTGGACAGCAGCAGGGTCGTCAGCAGGTTCCGCAGCTGCCGCCGCCGCAGCGCCCGTACCCGCTCGTCGTCCGTCTCGCCCTCGGCACCGCAGTTCCAGGACCGGTTGTCGTCCGTGCCGTCCCGGTTGCCCTCGCCGTTGGCCTCGTTGTGCTTGCGCTCGTAGGACACCAGGTCCCGCAGGGTGAAACCGTCGTGCGCGGTCACGAAGTTGACGGAGGCGTACGGCCGTCGCCCGCCCCACGCGTACAGGTCGCTGGACCCCGACAGGCGGTACCCCAGGTCCCGTACGTCCGGCAGCGCGCCTCGCCAGTAGTCCCGTACGGCGTTGCGGTAGCGGTCGTTCCACTCCGTCCACAGCGGAGGGAAGGCGCCCACCTGGTAGCCGCCCGAGCCCACGTCCCAGGGCTCGGCGATCAGCTTCACCCGCCGCAGCACCGGGTCCTGGGCGATGACGGCGAGAAACGGGGACAGCATGTCGACGTCGTGCATCGAGCGCGCCAGTGCCGCCGCCAGGTCGAAGCGGAAGCCGTCCACCCCCATCTCCGTCACCCAGTACCGCAGCGAGTCCGTGATCAGCCGCAGCACGTGCGGCTGGACGACGTGCAGGGTGTTTCCGCAGCCCGTGTAGTCCGCGTACCGGCGCGGGTCCGACTGCAACCGGTAGTACCCCCGGTTGTCGATGCCCTTCAACGACAGCATCGGGCCCAACTCGCCGGCCTCCGCCGTGTGGTTGTAGACGACGTCGAGGATGACCTCGATCCCGGCCGCGTGCAGCGCGCGGACCATCCGCTTGAACTCGCCGACCTGCTGGCCGGTCGTACCGGTGGCGGCGTACGCGGCGTGCGGCGCGAAGTAGCCGATGGAGTTGTAGCCCCAGTAGTTGCGCAGCCCCTTGCGGAGCAGATGGTCCTCGTGCGCGAACTGGTGCACCGGCAGCAGTTCCACCGCCGTCACGCCCAGCTTCACCAGGTGCTCGATCGCCGCCGGATGGGCCAGACCGGCGTAGGTGCCGCGCAGTTCCTCCGGGATCCCGGGGTGCAGCCTGGTGAAGCCGCGCACATGCACCTCGTAGATCACCGAGTCCGCCCACGGCGTCTTCGGCCGGCGGTCGTCCAGCCACTCGTCGTCGGGCGCCTCGTCGTGGACGACCACGCCCTTCGGGACGTACGGCGCCGAGTCCCGCTCGTCGCGCACCGTGTCGGCGACATGCTGCTGCGGCCAGTCCCGGACATGGCCGTACACCTCCGGCGGCAGGCTGAAGTCGCCGTCCACCGCCCGCGCGTACGGATCCAGGAGCAGCTTCGCCGGGTTCCAGCGGGCACCGGTCCACGGGTCCCAGCGGCCGTGCACCCGGTAGCCGTAGCGCTGGCCCGGCATCACACCCGGCACGAAGCCATGCCAGATCTCATGCGTCAGTTCGGTCAGCCTGGCGCGCGTCTCCTTGCCGTGTTCGTCGAACAGGCACAGCTCGACCGCCTCCGCCCCGCCCGCCCACAGCGCGAAGTTGGTGCCCGCCACCCCGTCCGGTCCGACCCGGAAGCGGGCGCCGAGCGGCACCGGCGTGCCCGGCCACACGGGCACCGCGGGCACCTTGCGCCGCGCCCCGTTCACCACCGAGGCCGGGCGCCCCTCCTCAGCGGCGACCTGCTGGGGCACCGCCTCCTGCTCGGCTGCGCTCGACACCTGTCGGCCTCCCACGGCTCAGGGACCACACGAACGGGGAAGGAGCCCACGGAGTCCCGGTCCGCGGCTCCCCTCGCGTCGTCCTCCCCACTGTTCTGCCCACCGGGTGCCTCGCACTCACGTTTCCCCAGGGCCACCCCGGTCGTTGGGGTCTTCGTGAGGCACGTACAAGGGCGCGCGCGGCGCGCGGGGGCCGTGTTGGCCGCCGTACTGACATGGGCCGGCCTGCTGGCCGGGGCGGCCGGCTGCACCTCGGACGCCGGCCGGAGCGGCATCGACCGGATGCTCGGCAAACCGCCCGCGCCCGAGGACGTCATCCGGGTCACGCCGGACGACGACACCGAAGGCGTACGCCCCGACGACCGGCTCGGTGTCCGTGTGCTCAGCGGGCGCCTGGAGTCGGTGAAGGTCGTCAGGTCCCAGGACGCTCAGGAGTCCGAGGTGCCCGGCCGCATCTCCGAGGACGGCCTGCGCTGGGAACCCCGGGACACCGGCCTGGCGCTGGCCGCCAGGTACACGGTCGACGCGGTGGCCGTCGACGGCCACGGGCGGCGCAGCGCCCGGCACACGACCTTCACCACGTACGTCCCCGAGGAGCGCTTCATCGGATACGTCACCCCGGAGAACCGCGCCACCGTCGGCACCGGGATGATCG
The DNA here is from genome assembly GCF_053594495.1 of Streptomyces sp. NPDC001920. Lineage (NCBI taxonomy): Bacteria > Bacillati > Actinomycetota > Actinomycetes > Kitasatosporales > Streptomycetaceae > Streptomyces > Streptomyces sp. NPDC001920. Next base: position 280,967 of record NZ_JBSFEP010000013.1, on the reverse strand, counting down.
TCTCCCTGGAGTTCAACCGGCAGATCGCGAACCGCGCCGAGGTCGAACGCGCCGTCCAGGTCACCGCCGAGCCGGCCGTGGAGATCCGCCCGCACTGGTTCGGCAGGGCCCGCCTCGACTTCCGCCCCGAGCGCTACTGGAATCCCGGCACCCGGGTCACCGTCGCGCTGCGCCTGCGGGACGTCGAAGGGGCGCCCGGGGTGTACGGGCTGCAGTACAAGACGTTCTCCTTCACCGTGGGCCGCCACCAGGTCTCCCTCGTCGACGCCGCGAAGCACACCATGGAGGTACGGCGCGACGGCGAACTGCTCACCAGTGTCCCCATCACGGCCGGCGCCCCGAGAACCACCACCTACAACGGCAAGATGGTCGTCACCGAGATGCTCGAACTGACCCGCATGAACGGTGCCACGGTCGGCTTCAAGAAGAAGAACGGCAAGGGCGAGTACGACATCCCGGACGTCCCGCACGCCATGCGCCTGACCGACTCCGGCACCTTCCTGCACGGCAACTACTGGGCGGACGCCTCGGTCTTCGGCCGCAGCAACGTCAGCCACGGGTGCGTGGGACTCAGGGACGTCAAGGGCGGCGGCTCCGAGACGCCCGCGGGCTGGTTCTTCGACCGCAGCCTCGTCGGGGACGTCGTCGAGGTCGTCCACAGCAACGACAAAAAGGTCGCTCCCGACAATGGCCTCGGGGGCTGGAATATGGGTTGGAAGGAGTGGAAGGCGGGGAGTGCGGTGAAGTAACCGGACAGGGGGGTGTGTTGCTCGACCAACCGGCTATCTGCCGATGTTGGAACGGAACGGTGACAATCGCGCGGCGCCGACGCCCCTGGCCTTGTGGTTAATATGCGCCGGTGCGCGCGGTAGCCGCGCGGGGGAGCGGGTCCTGGGGGGCCCGGGGAGGGGAGAACGACTTTGAACGTGCGGCCGATATCGGGGGCGTCGGTTGATGCGCGCAGGCGCAAGGGGATGGCGGCACTCGCGGGGGTACTGCTGCTCACGGTCACCGCGTGCGGGGGGAGCGGCGGATCGGGCTCGGGAACCGGCGACGGCAAGGGCGGGGACTCCGGTGCGGCCCGGGCCAAGGAGTCGCGGGCGGTCGTGACGATAGCCCCCAAGGACGGCGCCAAGTCCGTCGAGACCAGCGGAGCGCTGAAGGTCACCGCCGACAAGGGCAGACTGACGGCCGTCGAGGTCAAGGACGCCAAGGGCAACGCGATAGCCGGGAGGATATCCGGCGACGGCGCCACATGGACGCCGTCCACACACCTGGCCGCCGCCACGAAGTACACGGTGCACGCGGTCGCCAAGGACGCCGAGGGCGCGGAGGCCGCCGAGGAGGCCGACTTCACCACGCTGACCCCGAAGAACACCTTCCTCGGCCGTTTCACGCCCGAGGACGGATCCGAGGTCGGCGTCGGGATGCCGTTCTCGATCCGGTTCGACCGGGGCATCACCAACCCCGAGGACGTCGAGAAGGCGATCACCATCAAGACCGAGCCGGCCGTCGAGGTGGCGGGTCACTGGTTCGGCAACGACCGTCTGGACTTCCGGCCCGAGAAGTACTGGAAGGAAGGCACCAAGGTCACCGTCGACCTCAACCTCGACGGTGTCGAGGGCCGCTCCGGGGTCTACGGCGAGCAGGACAAGAAGGTCTCCTTCACCATCGGCCGCGACCAGGTCTCGGTCGTCGACGTGAAGACCAAGAAGATGAGGGTCATGCAGGACGGCAAGGTCGTCAGGACCATCCCCGTCACCACCGGCGCACCCGGGTACGAGACCTGGAACGGCCAGATGGTCATGACCGAGAAGTTCGTCCAGACCCGCATGAACGGCGACACGGTCGGCTATGAGGGCGAGTACGACATCAAGGACGTGCCGCACGCCATCCGCCTGACCGACTCCGGCACGTTCGTCCACGGCAACTACTGGGGCGGCGACGCCTTCGGCAACCGCAACGTCAGCCACGGCTGCGTCGGCCTGCGCGACGTCAAGGGCGCGTGGGACAAGAACGCCCCGGCGGCGTGGTTCTTCAACCACTCGATCGTCGGCGACGTCGTGGTCGTGAAGAACTCCGAGGACGCGACGGTGGCTCCGGACAACGGCCTGAACGGCTGGAACATGTCGTGGGAGAAGTGGAAGGCCTGACCAGGTGCTCTCGGCGCACGGCCCCGGATGTCCGCCTCGGTGTGAGGTACGGCACCGGGGCCGTCCCCGTTAGTCGACGTTAACCTGCTCGCATGACCGTGAATCTCGAAGTCGCCGAGGGCGTCGGCACCCTCCGTCTCGACCGCCCGCCCATGAACGCGCTGGACGTCGCCACCCAGGACAGGCTCAAGGAACTGGCCGAGGAGGCGGGCCGGCGTGACGACGTACGGGCCGTGGTGATCTACGGCGGGGAGAAGGTGTTCGCGGCGGGCGCGGACATCAAGGAGATGCAGGCCATGGACCACACGGCCATGGTCCTGCGCGCACGGGCCCTGCAGGAGTCGTTCACGGCGGTGGCCCGGATCCCGAAGCCGGTCGTAGCGGCCGTGACGGGGTACGCGCTCGGCGGCGGCTGCGAGCTGGCGCTGTGCGCGGACTTCCGGATCGCCGCGGACAACGCGAAGCTGGGCCAGCCGGAGATCCTGCTCGGCCTCATCCCGGGCGCGGGCGGCACCCAGCGGCTGGCCCGTCTCGTGGGCCCCTCGAAGGCGAAGGACCTGATCTTCACCGGCCGCATGGTGAAGGCGGAGGAGGCCCGGGAGTTGGGCCTGGTGGACCGTGTCGTGGCGGCGGACCAGGTGCACGCCGAGGCGCACGCCTGGGCGGCGAAGCTGGCGCAGGGCCCGGCGCTCGCGCTGCGCGCGGCGAAGGAGTCGATCGACATGGGTCTGGAGACGGACATCGAGACCGGTCTCGCGGTCGAACGGAACTGGTTCGCGGGCCTGTTCGCCACCGAGGACCGGGAGCGCGGGATGCGTAGCTTCGTCGAAGAAGGGCCGGGCAAGGCGAAGTTCCTCTGACCGTCCGGCCGAGGCCGGATGATCGCCTGGTAGACGTCAGATGTGAAACTCCGTAGAACCACTTGCAATTGACGGTGTGTCTGATCCGGGTCCCTCGATGGGGCGGTTTATGGCAGCCTTAAGGCAGCCTTAAGCGTGCCTTGTCGAGGGAGCCCGTCGATTGCCTCCAGCAGACCCTTCGCCGCAGGTCGGACAGGCTGCGGCGGGCTCTGAACTGCCGCTGTCATATGCCGTCGGAGTGTTGTGGAATGCCGGATTCCGGGGGGTGTATTCCACAGGAACGGCCACGCGGGGCGCCGTCGGCGGCCATGATGGGGGCATGGCGGGGCTGGAGGGTATCGAACAGCCGCGGGGACACAGCCGTGCGACCACGGCACGCTGGTCGCCGGCGGCCGAGGACGAAGCTGCTGGCAAGGCGCTGGAGTTGTTCGGTAATCCCACGGAGGCGGAGGTTCCGCTCCCGTCCCGTCCCGAGTCCGCCGCAACGGCGCGCAGGCTGGCCCAGGTGGTCGTGCTCCGCCAGTGGGGTCTGGGTCCGAAGATGACCGAGGACGCGGTCCTGCTCGTCTCGGAACTCGTCGGCAACGCCGTCCGCCACACCGGTGCCCGCGTCTTCGGACTGCGTATGCGCCGCCGCCGCGGCTGGATCCGTATCGAGGTTCGCGATCCGTCCCGCGGACTGCCCTGCCTGATGCCGGTGCAGGAGATGGACGTCAGCGGCCGGGGCCTGTTCCTGGTGGACAAGCTCTCCGACCGCTGGGGCGTCGACCTGCTGCCGCGCGGCAAGACCACATGGTTCGAGATGCGGGTGGCCGACCGTTAGGGGGTGTGCGCGTGTGCCGGCCGCGTGCCTGACCCGCTCTCAGGGCGCGTCCGCGTAGCGGGTGGCGATCGCGGCGGCGCGGTCGCGCAGACAGGTGCGCAACGAGGCCGGCGCCAGGGCCTCAGCGTCCGTACCGAGCTGCCACAGCGCCCACTCGGCGTGCCGTAGATCCTGGAACGTCACCTCCAGCCGCAGCCAGCCGTCCGCCTCGGGTTCTGCGGTGCGGACGGCCACCGCGGTGCTCAGCAGGTCCTCACGCCGCTCCGGCTCGACCCGGACCAGCGCGGCGACGTGGCCGCCGGACAGAAACCGCGCGCAGCGTTCCCGCCAGATCCGGTCCAGATCCACCGTGTCCGGCCGCTGGGCCGGCTCGCGGAGTTCCTCGGCGGCCAGCACCCGCGACAGCCGGTAGGTGCGGTCCGCGCCTGATCTCGTGGCCAGCAGATAGCTCCGGTCGCGCACGGTCACCAGACCGACGGGGTCCACCGTGCGCCATCGCGGTGGCTGGTCCGTGGCGGCGTAGTGGATGCGCAGTCGGTGTCCGGCGAACACCGCGCGCCGTATCTCGACCATCGTCGTGCCGGGCACCTCCTCGGTGGCCGACCGGCGTGAGAGCAGATCGGTCTCCGGCTCGACGAGAAGGCGCCGGGCCGCGTCGCTCGCGGTGGCCCGGTGTCCTTCGGGCAGCGCGTCGACCACCTTGCGCAGGGCCGAGGCGAGCGCCGAGCCGAGGCCGAACGCCCGCTCGCCGCTCCCCGCCCCGGCGGTCAGCAGGGCGAGGGCCTCGTCGTGGTTCAGTCCGGTGAGCTCGCTCCGGAAGGTGGGCAGCAACGCGAACCCGCCGTGTCGGCCGCGTTCGGCGTAGACCGGGACGCCGGCCGCGGACAGCGCCTCGATGTCGCGCAGCACGGTACGCGTGGACACCTCCAGCTCGCGGGCCAGCGTGTTCGCGGTCAGCCGACCGCGCTGACGCAGCAGCAGCACCAGCGAGACCAGCCGATCGGCGCGCATGCGAAAACCCTATCGAATACATGACCAAGGGTGTCGTGCTTTGTTGGAAGGGTCGTGAGCACGACGTCGACGAGCGCGGTTGCCGCACCGACGGCGTACTCCCGATGATGCGAACGGAGCTGATGTGGCAGTGGAACGAACGGCGGTCAACCCGGTGACCTGGTCGGCGGAGCTGGGATTCAACCAGGGTGAGCTCGTCTGCGGGCACACCCGGACGCTGTACTGCTCCGGACAGACCGCGATGAGCGACGCCGGCAGGCCCCTGCACGACGGTGACTTGGCCGCACAGCTGGCGCTGAGCCTCGACAACCTGGAGGCCGTGCTCGGCGCGGCCGGCATGTCCCTCGCGAACCTCGTCCGCCTCAACGTCTACACCACCGACGTCGATCTGCTGTTCCCGGACTACGGCGTACTGGCGTCGCGCCTGGCCGCCGCCGGGGCGGCACCGGCCACCACGATGCTCGGGGTGACACGGCTGGCCGTCCCCGGCCAGATGGTCGAGCTCGAAGGGACGGCCGTGGCGTGACACGACCTGACCGCCCGAGCAGCAGGCAGGAGGGTGACCTCGGGTGCTCACCATGGTGACGATCGGCGTCTACGGCTTCGACGCCGAGACCTTCCTGACGCGGCTTGGGCACGCGGACGTCCGCCTCCTGCTCGACGTACGTCAGCGCCGCGGGGTCCGTGGACCCGAGTACGCCTGGGCGAACTCACGCCGACTGCAGACCGCCCTCGCCCAGGCCGGCATCGCCTACGAGCACCACCCCGAGCTCGCCCCCACCACCGAACTGCGCCTGCTGCAGTACGCCGAGGACGACCGCCGAGGGGTCGGCAAGCGCACGCGCCGTGAACTCGCCGCCGAGTACACCCGCCGCTACACCACCGAGATCCTCGACCGCGCCGACCTCACGCCGATCGTGTCGGCGCTGTCGCAGGTGGGGACGGCGGCGCTGTTCTGCGTCGAGCGCGACCCGCAGGCCTGCCACCGCTCGCTGATCGCCCGGCGCCTGACCGAGCGGCACCAGGTCACGATCGAGCACCTGCGCCCGGGGTGAGGGGCGGTGGGTGCCGGGGCGCACCGCGGCGGCGGAGAAGTCGGTGGACGGCCCGCGGCGGTGCATCTGGCGTGTCACCGCCCGCAATGAGCGTCCTGGGCTGACGCGGCTGTGACCGGGCGACCCGCACATATCCGCCCTTCGGGTGAATCATGAGCTTTTCGGCACCATGCTCATTAAATGGTCCGGTGAACCTGACCCACCGCACCCTCCTCGCCGGCGTCGGTCTCCTCGCGCTCGCCGCCTGCGGCACCGAGTCCGCCACGGGCGGGAGCCGGGCCGCCGAGTCCCGCGACGGCACCCGGGCCGCCGTCCCCGCCCCCGCGAAGCAGCGGCCCGTCGACGGACTGCCCGGCATGCCGCCCGTCCTCGACCCCAAGGACGTCTACGCCGCCGACCGCCCGAACAAGCTCTCCCCGGTCGTCAAGGACTTCCCGTCCCGCGTCTACGTCCCCAACACCGAGTCGGACACCGTCTCCGTCATCGACCCGAAGACGTACAAGATCATCGAGACCATTCCCGTCGGCCGTCAGCCCCAGCACGTCGTGCCGTCCTGGGACCTGAAGACCCTGTGGGTCAACAACAACCGCGGCCACACCCTCACCCCCATCGACCCGAAGACCGGCAAGGCGGGCAAGGAGGTGAAGGTCCACGACCCGTACAACCTCTACTTCACGCCCCACGGCAAGTACGCCGTCGTCATGGCCTCCCTGGACCGCGAACTCGTCTTCCGCGACCCCCACACCATGAAGCGGGTCAAGACCGAGCCGGTCACCTGCTACGGCGTCAACCACGCCGACTTCTCCCTCGACGGCCGGTACTTCATCGTCTCCTGCGAGTTCAGCGGGGAACTGCTCAAGGTCGACACGCAGAAGATGAAGGTGGTCGGGCAGCAGAAGCTGCCGTTCGAGGGGGCCATGCCGCAGGACGTCAAGGTGTCACCGGACGGCAAGCGGTTCTACATCGCCGACATGATGGCCCACGGCATGTGGGTACTGGACGGCGACAAGTTCGACAAGCCGACGCTGCTGCCCACCGGCAAGGGCTGCCACGGCCTCTACGTCAGCCGCGACTCGCGCGAGATGTACGTCTCCAACCGGGGCGAGGGCAGCGTCTCCGTCTTCGACTTCACCAAGAACAGGCTCACCAAGAAGTGGCACCTCCCCGAGGGCGGCAGCCCCGACATGGGCGGTGTCTCCGCCGACGGCAAGGTGCTGTGGCTGTCGGGACGGTACGACGCCGAGGTGTACGCCATCGACACCCGTACCGGTGAGCAACTCGCCCGCATCCCGGTCGGCAGCGGCCCCCACGGCCTCGCCGTGTACCCGCAGCCGGGCCGGTACTCCCTGGGACACACCGGCATCTTCCGTTAGCGCAGGGGTGGTTGCGCAGCAGCGGGCGCAGGGGTCGCCGCACGGGTGCGCAGCAGCAGCTCCGCACCCACCGGCCGGTAACCGGCTGCCTGGAACGCCCGTACGCTGCGGGCGTTCCCGGGCGCGACCTGCGCCCACAGCGGCTCCGTGACGAGATGCCGGGCGGCGGTCACCAGCAGCCGCCCCAGCCCTCGCAGCCGTACGCTCTCGTCCACCTCGACGAGACCTCCAGCCGCCCGCCGACCGGGTCACCCGGGAGCGGGGAGCCGACCAGGAGCGCGTCGACGGTCTCGGAGATCCGCCCGGTCCGCTCCATGAGAGCCGCGAGGAAACGCGGGTTCATCGGTGCGGCGAGCGCGTCGCAGTCCGCGGCCCGCAGGGTCTCGCGGACCCATCCGGGATCCTCGTCGGTGAAGACGACGCTGTGCGCGGTGAACGCGAGGACCCCCGCGTCCCGTGCGGACGGCTGGGGCACGACCGTCGTACGGCCGTCCTCGGGCGGGAAGACACCCCGTGCCGCCGCGTCCAGCATGTCCCGCAGGCTCTGTGCCACCATCGCTCCTCCGTGTCCCGTGACTCCGCGCCCGCCCGGTGGCCGCCGCACCCGGTGAGCGGGCGGGCGGTTAATCTGACCTGCGGCAGCAAGCCAGCACAACACGACAGACGCGAGCAGACGCGAGTAAAGGGGCGGACCGGTGGCGAACATCGACATCGAGGAAGCACGTAAGCAGTTCGAGCGCATCGATGCGGACGGGGACGGCACCATCACCGCCGCCGAGTTCAAGACCGCCCTGGCTCAGGGCGGCGACTGGAACGTCACCGAGGCGGTCGCCGAGGCGATCATCAAGAGCCGTGACCTGAACGGCGACAAGCTCCTGTCGTTCGACGAGTTCTGGACCTTCCTGAACAAGTGACGCCCGCGTAGGGGCGCCCGGCCACCGCCCGCGCGGCCACGGGCGCCCCTTCGTCATCGGGGGCGCTCGGTCACACGACCTCCAGCGGCCGGTGCGGTCCGTCCGGCAGCTCGACACGGACCGGGTCCCCGGCCCGCACCACACCCCCCTCGACGACCACACTCATGATCCCGGCCTTGAACCGCACCCCGCCCTCGGCGTCCCGCCCGACGACCTGCCGCATCAGCCCCTTCTGGAAGCCGTCGATCTGAGCGCAGGGGTTGCGCAGCCCGGTCACCTCCACCACGGCCTCGTCCCCGAGCCGCAGCCGGGTCCCGGTGGGCAGGCCCAGCAGATCGAGCCCCCGGGTGGTGACGTTCTCCCCCAGTTCCCCGGCCGCGACCTCGAACCCGGCCGCACGCACCTCGTCGAACAACTCCGCGTGCATGAGGTGCACCTGCCGCAGATTCGGCTGCGAGGGGTCCTGCCGCACCCGGAACCGGTGCTTCACCCTCTCACCGGCATGCACGTCCCCTTCCACCCCGAACCCGGCGACGAGCGTGATGCTCTCCCGGTTCGGCTTGGTGAACGAGTACGTCCCGTTGCTGCTGACCGCGGCGACAGATGCACCCATGCCGAAATCTGCTCCCTTGCTCGGTGATCGAATCGTCAGGCGTTCTCGGCCCACGCGCGCAGCGCCGCCTTGCTGGGGAAATCCGCCACGTTCTTGTCCAGCGGGTCGTCCGTGTACTGGTGGAAGCGCCACTTCGCCCGGATGCGGGGCTTGCCGGCGGCCACGTAGTCGGCGATCCAGAGCCCGTCACCCGCGTACGAGGTCCTGTCGACGTCGAGCCAGTAGTGACGGTTGGCGTACAGAACCACCGGATTGCCGGGCCGCCTCTCCTTCACCTTCCGGATGAAGAGGTCCTTCTCCGCGTTGCTCGCGTGCGTCCCGTCGCTCGTCGTCTCCCAGTCCACGGCGAGGATGTCACCGGCCCGGTCCGGGGCGTGGCGGACGAAGTAGTCCGCCTGGGCCGACAGGTTGCCGGGCCACAGGAAGTGGTAGAAGCCGACCACCAGGCCGGCGTCGCGGGCGCGTTCGGTCTGGGCGGTGAGTTTGGGGTTGACGTACGAGCGGCCCTCCGTCGCCTTGATGAAGACGAAGGAGAGGCCGTCGGTGTCGTAGGACGAGGACTGGTACGAACTCACGTCGATGCCGCGCAGCATGGGGGAACTCCCTGACGTGCCGGTGGGGGGCAGGAGTCGGCTCCGGTGTATGTCCCACTTTGGCACCTGTGACGCGTCCCTGACGTGGAATCGTCAACATTCGATGATGTTGACCGCCAGCCCTCCTCGCGCCGTCTCCTTGTACTTCACCGACATGTCGGCGCCGGTGTCCTTCATGGTCTTGATGACCTTGTCCAGGGACACCTTGTGCGAGCCGTCCCCCCGCATCGCCATCCGCGCCGCCGTGACCGCCTTCACCGCGGCCATGCCGTTGCGCTCGATGCACGGGATCTGGACGAGGCCGCCGACCGGGTCGCAGGTCAGGCCCAGGTTGTGCTCCATGCCGATCTCGGCGGCGTTCTCGACCTGCTCCGGGGAACCGCCGAGCACCTCGGCCAGCGCGCCCGCCGCCATCGAGCAGGCCGAGCCCACCTCGCCCTGGCAGCCGACCTCGGCGCCGGAGATGGAGGCGTTCTCCTTGAAGAGCATGCCGATCGCGCCGGCCGCCAGCAGGAAGCGGACGACGCCTTCCTCGTCGGCGCCCGGCACGAAGTTGACGTAGTAGTGCAGCACGGCCGGGATGATGCCCGCGGCACCGTTCGTCGGGGCGGTCACGACGCGCCCGCCCGCCGCGTTCTCCTCGTTCACGGCCATCGCGTAGAGCGTGATCCACTCCATGGCCAGGGCCTTCGGGTCGCCCTCGGAGCGCAGCTTGCGCGCGGTGTTCGCGGCCCGGCGGCGCACCTTCAGACCGCCCGGCAGGATGCCCTCGCGGGACATGCCGCGCGACACGCACGCCTGCATCACCCGCCAGATCTCCAGCAGACCCTCGCGGATCTCCTCCTCCGTGCGCCACGCGCGCTCGTTCTCCAGCATCAGCGCGGAGATCGACAGGCCGGTCTCCTGCGTCAGCCGCAGCAGCTCGTCACCCGTGCGGAAGGGGTACTTCAGCACCGTGTCGTCGAGCTTGATCCGGTCCGCGCCCATCGCGTCCTCGTCGACGACGAAGCCGCCGCCCACCGAGTAGTACGTCTTCGACAGCAGCTCCGCCCCGGAGGCGTCGTACGCCCACAGGGTCATGCCGTTCGCGTGGTAGGGGAGCGCCTTGCGGCGGTGCAGGACCAGGTCGTCGTCGAAGGAGAACGGGATCTCGTGCTCGCCGAGCAGCCGGAGCCGGCCCTCCGCCTTGATGGTCTCGATGCGCTCGTCGGCCGTCTCCACGTCCACCGTCCGCGGGGAGGCCCCCTCCAGGCCCAGCAGCACCGCCTTCGGGGTGCCGTGGCCGTGGCCGGTCGCGCCGAGCGAGCCGTAGAGCTCGGAACGGACGGACGCGACGGAGGGCAGCAGGTCCTCGTTGCGCAGGCGGCGGGCGAACATGCGGGCCGCGCGCATCGGGCCGACCGTGTGGGAGCTCGACGGGCCGATGCCGATCGAGAACAGGTCGAAGACCGAGATGGCCACGGGGAACTCCTCAATACGGGGTGGTGCAGAAGGGCTTCCACGGGGTGCCCCGCCCGCTCACGACCAGTGTGCGGGACACCCCACGGAAAGGAACTACTTGTTCAGACCGGGGTACAGCGGGTGCTTGTCCGCCAGCGCCCTGACCCGGGCCCTGAGCGACTGGGCGTCGTAGGACGGCTTGAGCGTCTCCGCGATCACGTCCGCGACCTCGGCGAAGTCCTCGGCGGTGAAGCCGCGGGTCGCCAGGGCGGGCGTACCGATCCGCAGGCCCGACGTCACCATCGGCGGGCGCGGGTCGTTCGGGACCGCGTTGCGGTTGACCGTGATGCCGACCTCGTGGAGGCGGTCCTCGGCCTGCTGGCCGTCCAGCTCGGACTCGCGCAGGTCGACCAGGAGCAGGTGCACGTCCGTGCCCCCGGAGAGCACGTTCACACCGGCCGCACGGGCGTCGTCGGCGGTCAGCCGCTCGGCGAGGATCTTCGCACCCTCCACCGTACGGCGCTGGCGCTCCTTGAACTCCTCGCTCGCGGCGACCTTGAAGGAGACCGCCTTGGCCGCGATCACGTGCTCCAGGGGGCCGCCCTGGAAGCCCGGGAAGACGGACGAGTTCAGCTTCTTCGCGAAGTCCTTCTTCGCGAGGATGATGCCGCCGCGCGGGCCGCCCAGCGTCTTGTGGGTGGTGGAGGTGACGACGTCCGCGTACGGCACCGGGTTCGGGTGCAGACCGGCCGCGACCAGACCCGCGAAGTGGGCCATGTCGACCCACAGGTACGCCTCGACCTCGTCGGCGATCCGCCGGAACTCGGCGAAGTCCAGCTGCCGCGGGTACGCCGACCAGCCGGCGATGATCACCTTCGGCCGGTGCTCCTTGGCGAGCCGCTCGACCTCGGCCATGTCGACGAGACCGGCGTCGTCCACGTGGTACGCGACCACGTTGAACTGCTTGCCGGAGAAGTTCAGCCGCATGCCGTGGGTGAGGTGGCCGCCGTGGGCCAGGTCCAGGCCGAGGATCGTGTCACCGGGCTGGGCCAGGGCGAACAGGGCGGCCTGGTTCGCGGAGGCGCCCGAGTGCGGCTGGACGTTGGCGTACTCGGCGCCGAACAGCTCCTTGACCCGGTCGATCGCGATCTGCTCGGCGACGTCGACGTGCTCGCAGCCGCCGTAGTAGCGGCGGCCGGGGTAGCCCTCGGCGTACTTGTTGGTCAGGACCGAGCCCTGGGCCTCCATGACCGCGATCGGCGCGAAGTTCTCGGAGGCGATCATCTCCAGGGTGGACTGCTGACGCTCCAGCTCGGCGTCGAGCGCGGCGGCGACGGCCGGGTCGAGCTCGTGCAGGGGCGTGTTCAGAAGCGACTTGTCGGACATCTCAGTCATAAGGGGCTACGACTCCTCAGCCGGCGGTGTGGGCGTCGTACTCGTCGGCGGAGAGCAGGTCGGCCGGCTCCTCCGTGACGCGTACCTTGAACAGCCAGCCGCCCTCGAAGGGGGCGGAGTTCACCAGCGCCGGGTCGTTCACCACGTCCTCGTTGATCTCGGTGATCTCGCCGGTGACCGGGGAGTACAGGTCCGACACCGACTTGGTCGACTCCAGCTCGCCGCAGGTGTCACCCGCGGTCACGGTCGAGCCGACCTCGGGGAGCTGGGCGTAGACGACATCGCCGAGCGCGTTCGCCGCGAACTCGGTGATGCCGACCGTCGCGACGCCGTCCTCGGCGGTCGACAGCCACTCGTGCTCCTTGCTGTAGCGCAGCTGCTGGGGGTTGCTCATGGCCTGAATTCTCCTGTACGCGCGGGAGGGGTGCGGAATGGGGTGTGCTGGAAACCCGGATGAGCAGCGCAAACGTGCGCGAGGTCACGCACGGGTCGCTGCCGGTGACTGCTGCGGGGCCGGTCTCTGCTTCCGGCCAAGTGTCTACTTCTGCCGCTTGTAGAAGGGCAGCGCCACGACCTCGTACGGCTCATGGCTGCCGCGGATGTCCACGCCGACCCCGGCCGTCCCCGGCGCCGAGTGGGCCGCGTCGACGTACGCCATCGCGATCGGCTTGCCCAGCGTGGGGGAGGGGGCGCCGGAGGTGACCTCGCCGACGACCTCGCCGCCGGCGACGACCGGGTACCCGGCCCGCGGCACACGACGCCCCTCGGCGACCAGGCCGACGAGGACGCGCGGCGGGTTCTCCGCGGCACGGGAGGCGGCCCGCTCCAGGGCCTCGCGCCCCACGAAGTCGCCCTCCTTCTCGAACTTCACCACCCGGCCGAGCCCGGCGTCGAAGGGCGTGAGCGAGGTCGACAGCTCATGGCCGTACAGCGGCATGCCCGCTTCCAGGCGCAGCGTGTCCCGGCAGGACAGGCCGCAGGGGACCAGTCCGACGCCCTCGCCCGCCTTGGTCAGCGCCTGCCACAGCTCGACGGCGTGCTCCGGCCTCACGAACAGCTCGAAGCCGTCCTCACCGGTGTAGCCGGTGCGGGCGATCAGGGCGGGCACGCCGGCGACGGTGCCGGGCAGTCCGGCGTAGTACTTCAGGCCGTCGAGGTCGGCGTCGGTCAGCGACTTCAGGATGCCGGGGGACTCGGGGCCCTGGACGGCGATGAGCGCGTACGCGTCCCGGTCGTCGCGGACCTCGGCGTCGAAGCCGGCCACCCGCTCGGTCAGCGCGTCCAGCACGACCTGGGCGTTGGAGGCGTTGGCGACGACCATGTACTCGGTCTCGGCGAGCCGGTAGACGATCAGGTCGTCGAGGATGCCGCCGTCGGCACGGCAGATCATGGTGTAGCGGGCGCGGCCGACACCCACGGAGGCGATGTTGCCGACCAGGGCGTGGTTCAGGAAGGCGGCGGCCTGCGGACCGGTGACGGTGATCTCGCCCATGTGGGAGAGGTCGAAGATCCCGGCCTTCGTCCGCACCGCGATGTGCTCGTCGCGCTCGGAGCCGTAGCGCAGGGGCATGTCCCAGCCGGCGAAGTCGGTCATCGTCGCGCCGAGCGAGCGATGCAGGGCATCGAGCGCGGTGTGACGGAGTGGCGTACTGCTCACGGTCGGTCGTCTCCCAGATGCGTGAGGGCGAGGTCGGTCCTCCCCATCTGTCATCGGAACCTGAGAGGTTCGCCATGACCCGCGGGGGTCCATGGCTTGCACCTTGGGTGGGGCAGCGCCCGCCCTCGACGAGGGGGATGCGGCCCACTTTTCAGATGTGCCTCGCCCGCGCGGTAACGGGGCCTGAGAGATTCAAGGGAGGGACTTGCTCCTTCGGCGCCCCGGCGATGCACTGCCAGGGACTCTCCCGCGCGGATTCAAACGGCCGGTATGCAGTTGGCGCGGACATCATTGCACGCATCCCCGCACTGCGTCAGGGGGGTGGTGCACAGGGGCCGCGGCGAGTACACAGGCGTACACAGCACCCTGTAGCAGGCTTGTTGCTGTAAGAGGACTGAAACGAGAGACACCGGGCATTACCTTCTCTTTACACTCGACGGGGAGGAGACTCGTGAACCGCCCCAGGGGAGGACGATCACGGTGGACAGGACCACGGCGTACGCCACGACCTTGGGCCTCGCGCTGCCGAAGCAGCCCACGACCTCGGCCCGGGAGGCGTGCGAGGCGCGCCCGGCCTGCGTGGTCCGCGATCTGCGTGAGCGCGCCGGCCACAGCCCGCACGCCCTGCTCTTCGCCCCCGAGGACCTCGTCGTGATCACCGGCCTGCCCGGCAGCGGCAAGTCCACGCTGATGCGGCGGACGGTGAAGGGCATCCGTATCGACTCCCAGGACGTCCGGGACCGCTGGGAGGCCCGGATGCCCGGCTTCCTCCCCTACGCCGTCTACCGCCCCCTGGTCCGCCTCGCGCACTACGCCGGACTGCGCCGCGCCCTGCGCTCCGGCGAGGGCGTCGTCGTGCACGACTGCGGCACCCAGGCCTGGGTGCGGGGCTGGCTGGCCCGGGAGGCCCGGCGGCGCGGCGGCACCCTGCACATGCTGCTGCTCGACGTCGCCCCGGACACGGCCCTGGAGGGTCAGCGCGAGCGGGGGCGGGGCGTCTCCCGCTACGCCTTCCTGCGTCACCGCACGGCCGCCGCGCGGCTGCTGCGCTCGGTCGAGAAGGGCCACCTGCCCCGGGGCTGCGGCGCGGCGGTGCTGATCGACCGGGAGGCGGCGGACACCCTGCGCAGGATCGCCTTCACCGGCTGACCGGCCGTATCCGTGCGCGGGCCCGGCCGTATCCGTGCGCGCGCCGGCCACCGGCTAGCCTTTCGGTCCACAGACGTAGTTCACAGCAGGCGGTCGGACAGATGGACATCCCAGCGGATCTCCCCGCGGACTTCCCGGCACAGACACACCTCCACCCGCACGGCGGCTGGCCCGGCAACGAGCTGGAGGAGGTGCTCTCGGCCTCCCTCGGGCTGCCTTCGGCGGGCGGCCGGATCATCGAGGTGCTGGGCCGCAGCTTCGTCTGGGTGCCCCTGCCGGGCGGCGGCGGCCCGCACAGCGGCCCCCTGGACCTGCCCACGCTGGAGATCGGCGGCCAGGCCTACGTCCCGGTCTTCAGCTCCGAGGAGCAGTTCCGTCAGGTCGTCGGCTCCCACATGTCGTTCGCCGTCGCCCCCGCCGTGGAGTTCGCCCGCGGTCTGCCCCCGCAGGTGGGCATCGCCGTCAACCCGGACGGCGTGGTCGGCGTCCCGCTGCCCCCGGCGGCGGTGGCCGAGCTGTGCCGGGCGGGCCGCACGCCCCTGGACGGCCTCGCCTCCGGAGGTCGCGTCAAGCTCTACGAGCCGGACTGGCAGGACGACCCGGTCGACTTCCTCGCGGCCGCCTCGGCCGAGTTCGCCGCCACCGGCGTGGTCACCACGGCCCGCCGCTGCCTGGCGACGATCGAGACGGCCACCCCGGTGATGTTCATCGGTGTCGAACTCGCCCACTGGGAGGGCGACCTGCGCGCGGCCCCCATGGACGCCGTCGCCCGCGCCCTGGGCAGCAGCCCGGTCAGGTGGCCGGTCAACCTGGTGCTGCTGGACGTGGCCCAGGACCCGGTGATCGACTGGATGCGCCGGCAGGTCCGCCCCTTCTACCAGCGGGACTTCTGAGCGCCGCGCAGGGCGAGCGCCCCCGGCGGGGTGCGGGGACCCGCGCGAGGCGGCCACGACGAACCCGCAGACGGCAGACCACATCAAGTCCCGAGCTCTCAACGGTTCTCCCGGTGGAGAGCCTAAGCTGGGCCCACAGCCAAAATTTCCCGAAGGGGCGGTAAAAGGTGAGCGCGAGCGGCACAACCTCGACCGGGCAGGTCGAGCACATGCTGCGCCAGGTGACCCCCGGGCGCTACGACGCCTACGAGGCCCTCCTGCGCGCGCTCGCGACGCCGTCCCTGGGCCAGATCTGGATGCTGCTGTGGCACGGCCAGGCCGGCTCCCCGGACGCCCAGTACGGGAACATGGAGGTCGACGGCTACGGCTACGCCCCGTGCGTCACCTCCGCCCAGGAGCTGTCGGCCAGCGGCTGGAACCGCTCCTACGAAGTGGTCGACGGCGTCGACGTCGCCCGCACCCTCTACCCGGACCACTTCGGCCTCTGGCTCAACCCGCACGCCCCGGGCGGCGGCGTCGGCATCCCCTGGCTCGACCTGCGCCGCATCGCCACCGGCCTGGACCGCCAGCCCGCCGGCCCGCTGCGGCTGTCGGAACCCGGCATCGAGATCCCGCAGTTCTACGCCCTGCTCGCGCAGAACGCCCACCGCACCCCGGCCGTGCGCGCGCTGCGCCGCGCCTGGGTGCAGCCGGCGCTCGGCGCGCCGTATCTCGCCATCGGTCTCGACGTGTACGACACCAGCCCGCCGGCCGTGGACTCGGTGCGCTCGATGATGTCGCAGTCGATCGGCGCGGTCCCCGACGGGCTGCCCGTGTCGACCGTGGCGATGTCCGACGAGGACGACCCGGTCGCCATGTGGATGCGGGCGAACACCCGGCCGTTCTACGACCGCGAGGCGCACGCCGCCGCCCCCGCGCAGGCTCCGGCGTCCGGTTACGGCTACCCACCGGCGCAGGGCCGTTACTGATCTTTCACGCGTTACCCTACTGATCGGTCAGCAGGCCGATTCTCATAGGTCCAAAGGCTGGCGGACTGTGGTTTCGCAGGCAGATCTCCGCGCGTAGATGCGATCGGAAGGTCCCGGTCCGCCCGCATACGCCCCGACTGGCGCACGTCCGACGGGCGTTACCTGCTGTTCGGATAACGGAACTCCTCAGACAGCATCACGGTTGCGCATCCTTTCCCTGCCAGCTCTGGCGACTGATCGCCAAAGCGTTGAAGACTCCCCGCAAGACACGGGCCGGTCGGTCCCGTGTACGAGTGGAAGCAACCGCTACAGCGGCAGCCAGGGGGTCGGCAACCGCCGGCCGAGAGGGGTCAAGCGCAAAGTGACGGCACCGATCGAGACCACCGGATCGCAGGCCGAGGCCCAGCCCGAGGCCGTGCTCGCGGGGGTCGAGTCCAAGCAGATCGAGGGTCGGTCTCTGGGGCAGATCGCCTGGACCCGCTTCAAGAAGGACAAGGTGGCGGTCGCCGGAGGGATCATCGTGATCCTTCTGATCCTGCTGGCCGTGCTGTCCCGTCCCATCCAGGCCCTGTTCGGGCTGGACCCGAACGCCCTGAACCAGGACCTGATCGACCCCAACACCTCGCTGCCCAAGGGTGACTTCGGCGGCATGAGCTGGGAGCACCCGCTCGGTGTCGAGCCGAAGTTCGGCCGCGACATCGCCACCCGCATCCTGGAGGGCTCCTGGGTCTCGCTGGTCGTCGCCTTCGGCGCCACGATCCTGTCCAACACGATCGGCGCGGTCCTCGGCGTGGTCGCCGGCTACTACGGCGGCCGGGTCGACACGATCATCAGCCGGCTGATGGACACCTTCCTGGCGTTCCCTCTCCTGCTGTTCGCCATCGCCATCTCGGCCACCCTGCAGGGCGGTGCCTTCGGGCTGGAGGGCCTGCCGCTGCACATCACGGTGCTGATCTTCGTGATCGGCTTCTTCAACTGGCCCTACCTGGGCCGTATCGTGCGGGGCCAGACGCTGGCCCTGCGTGAGCGGGAGTTCGTCGACGCCTCGCGGGGGATGGGGGCCAAGGGGCCGTACATCCTCTTCCGGGAGCTGCTGCCGAACCTCGTCGGCCCGATCATCGTCTACTCGACGCTGCTCATCCCGACCAACATCCTCTTCGAGGCGTCCCTGAGCTTCCTCGGCGTCGGCATCCAGCCCCCGCAGGCGTCCTGGGGCGGCATGATCAACCAGGCGGTCGACTACTACCAGGTCGACCCGCAGTTCATGATCGTGCCTGGTCTGGCCATCTTCGTGACCGTCCTGGCGTTCAACCTGCTCGGCGACGGTCTCCGTGACGCTCTCGACCCGCGCAGCCGCTGACCCGCGGCCGCGGAGCGAGTCCAAAAGATTTCCAACAATGGAGGGGAAGCGGACCATCATGCGAAGGTCAACGCTGGCCGCGGTTGCGGCTCTCGGCAGTGCGAGCCTGCTGCTCTCGGCATGCAGCAAAGCCGATGACGGCAGTGAGAACGGAAACAAGTCGGCTGGGGCCAACGCAGCGACCAAGGGTGTCGTCAACGCCTCCACCCAGAAGGGGGGCACGGTCACGTACGAGTACTCGGACGTGCCGGACTCCTTCGACCCCGGCAACACGTACTACGCGTACATGTACAACCTCAGCCGGCTCTACGCCCGCCCGCTGATGACCTTCAAGCCCGCCGCGGGCGAGGCCGGCAACGAGCTGGTCCCGGACCTCGCGGCGAGCCCCGGTGAGCCCAGCGACGGCGGCAAGACCTGGACGTACAAGCTGCGTTCGGGCCTGAAGTACGAGGACGGCACGCCGATCACCTCGAAGGACGTCAAGTACGCCGTCGAGCGCTCCAACTTCGCGCGTGACGTGCTCTCCCTCGGCCCGAACTACTTCCAGCAGTTCCTGGACGGCGGGGACAAGTACAAGGGCCCGTACAAGGACAAGAGCGGCAAGGGCCTCGCGTCCATCGAGACGCCGGACGACACCACGATCGTCTTCAAGCTCAACCGTGCCTTCCAGGAGTTCGACTACCTGGTCGCGACGCCGCAGACGGCTCCGGTGCCCAAGGCCAAGGACAAGGGCATCGACTACGTCAAGAACATCGTGTCCTCGGGCTCGTACAAGTTCCAGAGCTACGACGAGGGCAAGCAGGCCGTCCTCGTGCGCAACGAGAACTGGGACGCCAAGACGGACCCGCTGCGCAAGCAGTACCCGGACAAGATCGTCGTCAAGCTGAAGGTCAACGCCGAGACCATCGACCAGGACGTCCAGGCCGGTACGGCGATCGACCTCGGCGGCACCGGCGTCCAGGCCGCGACCCAGGCGAAGGTCGTCAACGACGCCGCGCTGAAGGCCAACACGGACAACACCTACGGTGGCCGCCTGGTCTACATGGCGATCAACACGCAGGTCGCGCCGTTCGACAAGGTCGAGTGCCGCAAGGCCGTCCAGTACGCCATCGACAAGGTCTCCGTGCAGACCGCCGAGGGCGGCCCGATCCGCGGTGACATCGCCACCACCGTCCTGCCGCCGGACATCCCCGGTTACGAGAAGGCCGACGCCTACGCCACCAAGGACCACAAGGGTGACGTCGCCAAGGCCAAGGAGCAGCTGAAGGCCTGCGGCAAGTCGAGCATCAAGACCAACATCTCGGCGCGCAGCGACCGCCCGCAGGAGATCGACGCGGCCACCGCGATCATCGCCTCGCTGAAGAAGGCCGGCATCGACGCCACCCTCAAGCAGTACCCGTCGGGCAAGTACTTCACCGACTACGCGGGTGTGCCGGAGTTCGACAAGAAGCAGAACATCGGTCTGCACATGATGCAGTGGGGTGCCGACTGGCCGTCCGGCTACGGCTTCCTGCAGCAGATCCTGCACGGTGACGCGATCGGCGCGTCCGGCAACACCAACCTCTCGTACATCGACGACAAGCAGATCAACGAGATGCTGGAGAAGGCCATCGCCACCGAGGACGAGGCCCAGCGCAACAGCCTGTACGCGCAGATCGACAAGCGTGCGATGGACCAGGCGGCCATCGTCCCGCTGACCTACTTCAAGGTCCTGTTGTACCGCCCGGCCAACTTCACCAACCTGGTGTCCACGGCGGCCTTCAGCGGTCAGTACGACTACCTCAACATCGGCACGACCAAGAAGTAGCCCCGGAAGGCAGGTGAAGGCTTTGGTGCCCGTGGGCTTCGCGGCCCACGGGCACCGGCGCCGGTCCCCGTGATCTCGTACATCCTCCGTCGGACGGTCGCGGCAGTGATCCTGCTGCTGGTCGTCACCGCGGTCACCTTCGCGATCTTCTTCCTGCTGCCACGGCTCGCCGGCCAGACCGCCGACCAGCTCGCGCAGCAGTACATCGGAAAGAGCCCGACGAAGGCCGACATCGCCGCGGTCAAGCAGAACCTCGGTCTGGACCAGCCCCTGTACGTCCAGTACTGGCACTTCATCAAGGGGATCGTGGCCGGCGCCACCTACGACCTGGGCCCCACCACGACGCAGTGCAACGCGCCGTGCTTCGGCTACTCCTTCAAGAACCACGTCGAGGTGTGGCCGCAGCTCACCTCCCGCCTTCCGGTGACCCTCTCGCTGGCCGCCGGCGCCGCCGTGCTGTGGCTGGTGTCCGGTGTGCTGATCGGCGTGATCTCCGCGCTCAAGCCCCGCAGCTTCTTCGACCGCACCTTCATGGGCGTCGCCCTCGCCGGTGTGTCGCTGCCCATGTTCTTCACGGGCAACCTGGCGCTGCTGCTCTTCACCTTCCAGTGGCCGATCTTCGGCCGCACCTACGTACCGTTCACCGAGAATCCGGCGCAGTGGGCCAACACCCTCTTCCCCGCGTGGTGTTCGCTCGCCCTGCTGTACTCCGCCATCTACGCGCGGCTGACCCGCTCGGGCATGCTGGAGACGATGAACGAGGACTTCATCCGCACGGCCCGCGCCAAGGGCCTGAGGGAGCGCAAGGTCGTGGCCCGGCACGGGCTGCGGGCCGCGCTGACCCCGATCATCACCGTCTTCGGCATGGACCTGGGTCTGCTGCTCGGCGGCGCCGTGATCACCGAGACCGTCTTCTCGCTGCCCGGCATCGGTCAGTACGCGGTGCAGGGCATCACCGACAACGACCTGCCCCCGATCCTCGGCGTCACCCTGCTCGCCGCCTTCTTCGTCGTGATCGCAAATCTCCTGGTGGACCTGCTCTACGCCGCCGCCGACCCGCGCGTGAGGCTCTCGTGACCGAACTCTCCAAGACCGGCGCCGCCGTGGGCGAACCCTCGCCCTCGAACGCACCCGACGCCTTCCTCGCGGTCCGCGACCTCAAGGTGCACTTCCCGACCGACGACGGCCTGGTCAAGTCCGTCGACGGGCTCACCTTCCAGGTGGAGAAGGGCAAGACCCTCTGCATCGTCGGTGAGTCCGGCTCGGGCAAGTCCGTCACCTCGCTGGCGATCATGGGCCTGCACCGGCTCGGGGCGCGCGGCAAGAACGTGCAGATGTCCGGTGAGATCTGGCTCGGCGGCAAGGAACTGGTCGCCGCCGACCCGGACGAGGTGCGCCGGCTGCGCGGCCGCGAGATGGCGATGATCTTCCAGGACCCGCTGTCCGCGATGCACCCGTACTACACGATCGGCAACCAGATCGTGGAGGCCTACCGGGTCCACCACGACGTCAACAAGAAGACGGCGCGCAAGCGGGCGATCGAGATGCTCGACCGGGTCGGCATCCCCGAGCCGGACAAGCGCGTCGACAACTACCCGCACGAGTTCTCCGGCGGTATGCGCCAGCGCGCGATGATCGCCATGGCGCTCGTCAACAACCCCGAACTGCTCATCGCGGACGAGCCGACCACCGCCCTCGACGTCACCGTCCAGGCGCAGATCCTCGACCTCATCCGGGACCTGCAGAAGGAGTTCGGCTCCGCGGTCGTCCTCATCACCCACGACCTCGGCGTGGTCGCCGAGATCGCCGACGACGTCCTGGTGATGTACGGCGGCCGGTGCGTGGAGCGCGGCTCGGTCGACGACGTCTTCGAGCGCCCGCAGCACCCGTACACCTGGGGCCTGCTCGGTTCGATGCCGCGCATCGACCGGGAGACCTCCGAGCGGCTCATCCCCGTCAAGGGCCAGCCGCCGAGCCTCATCAACGTCCCCTCGGGCTGCGCCTTCCACCCCCGCTGCCCGTACGCGGACGTCCCCAAGGGCGATGTCACCCGTACCGTGCGCCCGGAGCTCCAGCAGGTCGGCGGCGGGCACTTCTCCGCCTGCCACCTCTCGCCGGAGGACCGTACGCGGATCTGGACCGAAGAGATTGCGCCGAAGCTGTGAGTGAGACGAAGAAGACGGACGAGGCGCCCGCGGCGGTCGACGACCGTGAGGTGCTCCTCAAGGTCGAGGGCCTGCAGAAGCACTTCCCGATCCGCAAGGGCGTGCTCCAGCGTCAGGTCGGCGCGGTCAAGGCCGTCGACGGCATCGACTTCGAGGTGCGCAAGGGCGAGACCCTCGGCGTGGTCGGTGAGTCGGGCTGCGGCAAGTCGACCATGGGGCGGGTCATCACCCGGCTCCAGGACCCGACCGGCGGCTCGATCCACTTCGAGGGCAAGGACATCACACGGCTGAACACGGCCGGGATGCGTCCGCTGCGGCGGGACATCCAGATGATCTTCCAGGACCCGTACGGCTCCCTGAACCCCCGGCACACCATCGGCGGAATCGTCTCGGCGCCGTTCCGCCTCCAGGGCGTCGAGCCGGAGGGCGGGGTGAAGAAGGAGGTCCAGCGGCTTCTGGAGCTGGTGGGCCTGAGCCCCGAGCACTACAACCGCTACCCGCACGAGTTCTCCGGCGGCCAGCGCCAGCGCATCGGCATCGCGCGGGCGCTCGCGCTGAAGCCCAAGCTGGTGGTGGCCGACGAGCCGGTCTCGGCGCTGGACGTGTCGATCCAGGCGCAGGTCGTGAACCTCATGGACGACCTCCAGGAGGAACTCGGCCTCACGTACGTGATCATCGCGCACGACCTCTCCGTCGTACGGCATGTCTCGGACCGTATCGCCGTGATGTACCTCGGCAAGATCGTCGAGCTCGCCGACCGCACCTCGCTGTACGAGGCGCCGATGCACCCGTACACCAAGGCCCTGATGTCGGCGGTCCCGGTCCCCGACCCCAAGCGCCGGGGTGCCAAGAGCGAGCGCATACTGCTCCGCGGCGACGTCCCCTCGCCGATCTCCCCGCCCAGCGGCTGCCGCTTCCACACCCGGTGCTGGAAGGCGACGGAGATCTGCCGGACCACGGAACCGCAGCTGCTGGAGCTGAGGCCGGGCCAGCGCGTGGCCTGCCACCACCCCGAGAACTTCGAGGACCAGGCCCCGCAGGAGACGGTCCTGCTCGCCGAGGCCAAGGAGGCGGCCGAACTGGTCGCCGACGAGGTCCTGGCGGAGTCGGCGGTGACGTCCGCGGCGGTGGCGGCGAAGGTGGAGGCCGGCGACGAGAAGCCGGCGGGGGCGGAAGCCGGGCGGACACCCCTGGCCGAGGAGCCGGCGGAGGAATCCGCGGGGGCCGCGGACGCGGCCCCGGGGACCGGCCCCGGCGACCGGACGACGCCCGACGTGCCCGCGGCCGGCGCCGAAGGCCCCGCCGAGGAGCCGACCGACTCCACCGGTCCCGCCACCGACGCCCCGTCGACGGAGCCGGAAGCGGTCGCCGAGCAGAAGAGCCGGGACTCCGAGGGCTCGTAACTCCGCACCACCGAGCAGCCCCCGCCTTCATTTGCAAGGCGGGGGCTGATTCCTGCGCGAGAATGTACGGGTGCTCCAGCAACTGTTCAGCCCGTCCGTCCAGCACACGCTCGACCTGATCGGCATCTTCGTCTTCGCCATCTCGGGCGCCCTGCTGGCGGTCCGCAAGAACTTCGACGTCTTCGGTATCGCCGTCCTCGCCGAGGTCACCGCCCTGGGCGGCGGGCTGTTCCGGGACGTCGTCATCGGCGCCGTGCCCCCGGCAGCCTTCACGGACCTGGGGTACTTCCTCACCCCGCTGCTCGCCGCGCTCCTCGTCTTCTTCCTCCACCCGCACGTGGAGCGCATCCAGACCGGCGTGAACGTCTTCGACGCGGCGGGCCTCGGCCTGTTCTGCGTCGCCGGGACGACCAAGGCGTACGACTACGGCCTGAACCTCACCGCGTCCGCCACCCTCGGCCTCGCGACCGCCGTCGGCGGCGGTGTGCTGCGCGACGTCCTGGCCAACGAGGTGCCCTCACTGCTGCGCTGGGACCGCGACCTGTACGCGGTCCCGGCGATCGTCGGCGCCACGATGGTCGCGCTGTGCATCCACTACGACGCTCTCACCCCGCTGACCAGCACGCTCGCGGCCGTCACGGCCTTCGTGCTGCGGCTGCTGGCGATGCGGTTCCACTGGCGAGCTCCGCGTGCCTGGAACCGACGGTCGACGGTGCGAGAGGAGTAGCCCCCGGCACCGTACGGACCCGATGGCCCGTCCCCATCACATCGGTCAGCCAGCGGAACGCCGGGACCACCTGCGGCTTCCACAGCGCCATGGTGTGGCCTCCCGCGCTGCTCGGGATGAACACCACGTCCACGGTCGTGGGTGCCTTCGCGATCCGCTGCACGGCCAGGGCCGCCTCGTACCCGTCCTTCGGCTGGCCGGAGAAGTAGAGCGCGACACGCGGCGGGATGCGGGACTTGCCGAGCAGCTCGTAGGGGTTGTTCGCGGCTCGCAGGGCCGGGGTCTTCCCCGCCAGCGAGTTCGGTACGGCGACGGGGTCGTTGTAGCCGGACATGCTGACCGCGGCCCGGTAGCGGTCCGGGTGGGCGACGGCGAGCTTCGCCGCGCAGTGCGCGCCCGCCGAGTAGCCGGCGACCGCCCAGCCGTCCGGCGCGGCCTGGGCCCGGAAGTTGTCCATGACCATCTTCGGCACGTCGACGCTGAGCCAGCTGTCGGCGTTCACCTTGCCCGGGATGTTCGCGCAGCCGGTGTCCACGCCCGGCAGCAGCGTGGTGCGCGGCGAGACGATGATGAACGGCTCGATCTGCCCGCTGCGCATCAGCGGCGCGAGCTGCTGGGTCGCGTCCATGGTCCCGAACCACGCCTTCGACGAGCCGGGGTAGCCGGGCAGCACCTCGACGACCGGGAACTTGTGGTCGCGGTAGGCGGGGTCGCGGTACTGCGGCGGCAGCCAGACGTTGACCTCGGCGTGCACCCCGGACACCCGGCCCTTGAGCTGGGTGACGACCACCCCGCCCTCCTCGCGCATGCCCGGTCCCTTGGCCGGCTTGAAGACCTGCCGGACCTTCGGCAGCTTCTCCAGCGCGATCCCGCCGGTGCCGCTCGTCCCGAGGTCGGCCGCCTTGTGGACATGGTCGCTGGTGCCGAGCAGGTCCCCCCAGTTGTCGTACAGCTGGTTGGAGTTGTTGACCAGGGTGAAGACCAGGGCGACCGCCGTGCCCTGGGCGAACAGCACCATCAGCACCCGGGTTGCGCCCCGCACGACTCTGGGACCGCGGATCCGCGACCAGAGGACCAGCGGCAGCACGACGGCGACGACGCACAACGCGACGAGGGTGTAGAGGAAAGGGGCCCCGGTGAGACTCATGTCCTCATAGAGGGGG
The DNA here is from genome assembly GCF_053594495.1 of Streptomyces sp. NPDC001920. NCBI lineage: Bacteria > Bacillati > Actinomycetota > Actinomycetes > Kitasatosporales > Streptomycetaceae > Streptomyces > Streptomyces sp. NPDC001920. The sequence goes on along the minus strand of NZ_JBSFEP010000013.1, from coordinate 255,445 downwards.
AGATCGGGGCTCGGGTTTCGGGCGAGAGGGGACACTTACCGAAAAGTTGCGCAGGTCTCAGCTCCGGTGGCGGCGGGTTCCATTCCAAAGCTACCGCTTAGTAGTTAGCTGTTGTACGGTTCATCCATGCCAGAAGCAGCCTCCGCCCCGACGGCCCCGCGAGCCTCGATCGGCGACAGCGAGTTCGACCGCGACACCGCGCTCACCCGGCGCGCGCCCGGCGTCTACGACATCGACCTCTCGGCCGGCTGGACCATCATCAGCGCCGTCAACGGCGGCTACCTGCTGGCCGTCCTCGGCCGCGCCCTCGCGGACGCCCTGCCGCACAGCGATCCGTTCACCATCTCCGCGCACTACCTGACCGCCTCCCAGCCGGGCCCGGCGGTCGTCCGCACGGACGTGGTACGCACGGGCCGGACCCTGTCGACCGGCCAGGCCTCGCTCCTGCAGTACGACGAGGAGGGCCGTGAGGTCGAGCGGATCCGTGTCCTCGCCTCCTACGGCGACCTGGACTCCCTCCCCGACGACGTGCGCACGACGGCGAAGCCGCCCGCGATCCCGCCGATGGACCACTGCTTCGGTCCCGAGGACGGGCCGGCCCCGGTGCCCGGCAGTTCGGCGATCACCGACCGCCTGATGCTCAAGCTCGACCCGTCCACCCTGGGCTGGGCGCTCGGACAGCCTTCGGGCAAGGGCGAGATGCGTGCCTGGTTCGGCCTCGCGGACGGCCGCGACCCCGACCCGCTCTCCCTGCTGCTCGCGGTGGACGCCCTGCCCCCCACCGCCTTCGAGATCGGCATCTCCGGCTGGGTCCCCACGGTGGAACTGACGGTCCACGTGCGCTGCCGCCCGGCTCCCGGCCCGCTGCGGGTGTCGATCACGACCCGCAACCTGGCGGGCGGCTTCCTGGAGGAGGACGCCGAGGTCTGGGACAGCGCGGACAGGCTGGTGGCCCAGTCGAGGCAGTTGGCGAGGGCAAGGCTGAGCTGAGCCCCGCGCGGCGGCCCACGGCTGACGCGGGACGCTTCGTACGCACGACAGGGCGGTACCTCCGGTGCGGGGGTGCCGCCCTTCTGCGTCCCCGGCCACCAGTGCCGTGCGTACACCCGACCGTGACGGGTACTCAGTTCAGCCAGTGCTCCCGGCCGATGTTGATCAGGCGCATCTGGCGGGTCGCGACCTGGGCGACGCGCCGCCGTTCCTCCTCGGGTTCCTCCAGGGCGTCCAGGAAGAGGGAGGCCGTCATCAGCATCTGGTCGACGTAGAGGTTGGCGAGCATGAGGAGGTCGTCGTCGTCCCAGCCTTCGGAGACCGGGTCCTTGGTGAGCGCGGCCTTCACCTCGTCGGCGAAACGGGCCAGTTGGTCCTGGATCGCCTCCCGCACCGACTGCACCCCGCCATGCCGCTCGCGGGCGATGAAACGTACATGGGCCGGATGGGTCGCGACGTGCTGGGCGATCAACCCGACGGCGCGCTCTATGCGTTGCTCGCTGTCGCCGGACGAGGAGACGATCGTGCGGATCATCGGGTGCAGGCTGCCGAGCGCCTCCTCGACGAGGGCCACGCCGAGGTCGGCGGTGGAGCGGAAGTGTCGGTAGAAGGCCGTCGGGGCGACGCCGACCGCACGGGTGACCTCGCGCAGGCCCAGGCTGCTCAGGCTCTGTTCCTCCAGCAGTCCCAAGGCCGCGTCCAGGAGGGCCTGTCGGGTCTTCTGTTTCTGGGCCTGCCGAATGCCGAGGGTGTGACTCATACCATGCAGTTAACAACTGTTCTCTGGAATTGAAAAGCCGTGGGGCGCGCTAGACTTGGAGTCAGTGAACAACTGTTACTACAACTGTTCACCGAAATGTCACGAGAGAGATCGACGCGAGAGATCTGGAGGGGGATCCATCTCATGCTGTTCCTCGTCGCCGCGCTGCTGCTGCTGGGTGTGCTGCTGGGCGCCGTGGCTCACGCGCCGCTCGGCTTCACCGTCGTCGCCGCCGCCGTGATCGCGGTGTGGCTGGCCGTCTTCGCCGCCCGCGAGCGCCACGCGCGCCGTCACTGACTCCGTGATCCGGACCGAACCGACTTCTCTGGAGCTGACACCCATGCATCTCACCGCACCGGCCACCGCTCGTCCCCGCACCCGCGATGCCGACGGCATGGCCGTGGCGTCCTTCGTCCTCGGCCTCGTCGGCCTCCTCGTCTTCAACATCTTCCTCGGCCCGGTCGCCATCGTCCTGGCCGCGGTGGCGCTGTGGCGAGGCACGAACCGCAAGGGCCGCGCCTACCTGGGCATGGGCCTCGGGGTGGCCGACCTGGTGGTCCTGTTCACCTTCATGCAGGCGGACAACACGCTCTCGTGGAGCTTCTAGCGGGCTCAGGGGCTCGCGGGACCGCACCCGCAAAGGCGCCACCCACCCGCACCCGGACCGACCTTGACACCGGCCCCCTTACCGGCGCCCTCTAGAATCATGGCCACCATGGCTTACCTCGACCACGCCGCGACCACTCCCATGCTCCCGGAGGCGGCAGAGGCGCTGACCGCCCAGCTGAGCATCACCGGCAACGCGTCCTCCCTGCACGCATCCGGCCGTCGCGCGAGGCGATCCGTCGAGGAGGCCCGCGAAATACTCGCGGAAGCGCTCGGCGCCCGCCCCAGCGAGGTCGTCTTCACATCCGGCGGCACCGAGGCGGACAACCTCGCGGTCAAGGGCCTGTACTGGTCCCGCCGCGACGCCGACCCGGCCGGCCGCCGCACCCGCGTCCTCGCCAGCCCCGTCGAACACCACGCCGTCCTCGACGCCGTCCACTGGCTCGGCGAACACGAGGGCGCCACGATCGAGTACCTCCCGGTCGACACCCACGGCCGTGTCCACCCCGACGCCCTGCGCGAAGCCATCGCCCGCAACCCCGATGACGTCGCCCTGGCCACCGTGATGTGGGCCAACAACGAGATCGGCACGGTCATGCCGGTCCGTGAACTGGCCGAGGTGGCCGCGGAGTTCGGCGTTCCCCTGCACGCCGACGCCGTCCAGGCCTTCGGCCAGGTCCCCGTCGACTTCGCCGCCTCCGGGCTCGCCGCGATGACGGTCTCCGGCCACAAGATCGGCGGCCCGTACGGCATCGGCGCCCTGATCCTCGGACGCGACCACGCCCCCGTGCCCGTGCTGCACGGGGGAGGCCAGGAGCGGCACGTACGCTCCGGCACCCTCGACGTCCCCGCGATCGCCTCCTTCGCGGTCGCCGGCCGCCTCGCCGCCGAACAGCGCGAGTGGTTCGCCACCGAGATCGGCGCCCTGCGCGACGCCCTGGTCGAAGCGGTCCGTACGGCCGTCCCGGACGCGATCCTCGGCGGCGACCCGGCACCCGGCGGACGCCTCCCCGCCAACGCCCACTTCACCTTCCGGGGCTGCGAGGGCGACTCCCTGCTGCTGCTCCTGGACGCCCAGGGCATCGAGTGCTCCACCGGCTCCGCCTGCACGGCGGGCGTCGCCCAGCCCAGCCATGTCCTCCTGGCCACCGGCACCGATCCCGACCTGGCCCGCGGCACGCTCCGCTTCTCCCTCGGCCACACCTCCACGGAGGCCGACGTCGAGGCCGTCGCCAAGGCCATCGGCCCGGCGGTGGAACGGGCCAGGGCGGCAGGGCTGACATAAGGGGCGCGCGCAGTCCCGGCGCGCGCTCTTGCTCAGGGACGGACAGAGGCGGACGGCCCGCCCGTGAACCTCGTCACACAGGTCTTCGCCCTCGTCGCAGCGCTGACACATGTCGGCGCCGGCACCCTGGAACGCTTCGGCCACGACCGCCCGGCGGCCCTTCCCCCGCCCGTGGCGGGGAGCGGCCGGCCAGGACTCCCACCCGCCGTGACCCTGGTCGCCGCGCTCTTTCGACCGCTCACGCCGGTGCGGTACGAGCCTTGCGGACGAGCTTCATGTACCGGTCCCAGTCCCAGTGCTCCCCGGGATCCGTGTGATCGGTCCCCGGTACCTCCACGTGCCCGATGATGTGCTCGCGGTCGACGGGGATGTCGTACCGCGCGCAGATCCGGGCCGTGAGCCGCGCCGAGGCCTCGTACATCTCGTCCGTGAGGTCCTGCGGCCGGTCCACGAAGCCCTCGTGCTCGATGCCCACACTGCGCTCGTTGTAGCCGCGGTTGCCCGCGTGGTATGCCACGTCCAGCTCGCGGATCATCTGCGTGACGTGGCCGTCCTTGCGGACGATGTAGTGCGCGGCCGCACCGTGCTCCGGGTCCTGGAAGACCTTCACGGCGCTGTCGAAGCTGCCCTGGGTGACATGGATGATCACCATGTCTATGCCGTAGTCGTCGGGGCGGTCCGCCCGCCGCCAGTTCGCGTCCGACGCCGCCACCCACCGCGCGCCGGCATGGTCCACCTCGCCCTCCTTGCGCGGCTTCTCCACGCCGGGAACCCGCCACCACAGCCGCGCGAGCTCGTCGCGGGCCAGCACGGCCGATCCCGCCGCCGCCACCGTCCCGCCGATCAGCAACGCGCGGCGCCCGACCTTCCGGTCGCCGTCCTTCGGAGCCTTCCGCTGTCCCATGTGATCGTCAACGGATACTCGCGGGTCCCGGTTCCCGCGCCCCCGTACCCTGGAAGGGTTATGACTGACACCGCGCAGCCCTCCCGCCCCCTCCGCGTCCTCGCCGCCATGTCCGGCGGGGTCGACTCCGCCGTAGCCGCCGCCCGCGCGGCCGAGGCGGGCCACGACGTGACCGGCGTCCATCTCGCGCTCTCCGCGAACCCGCAGTCCTTCCGCACGGGTGCGCGGGGCTGTTGCACCATCGAGGACTCCCGGGACGCCCGCCGTGCCGCGGACGTCATCGGCATCCCGTTCTACGTGTGGGACCTCGCCGACCGTTTCCGCGAGGATGTCGTCGAGGACTTCATCGCCGAGTACGAGGCCGGCCGCACCCCCAACCCGTGCCTGCGCTGCAACGAGAAGATCAAGTTCGCCGCCCTCCTCGACAAGGCCCTGGCCCTGGGGTTCGACGCGGTCTGCACCGGCCACTACGCCAAGGTCGTCCTGAACGAGGACGGCACACGCGAACTGCACCGCGCCTCCGACATGGCCAAGGACCAGAGTTACGTCCTCGGCGTCCTGGACGAGAGGCAGCTGGCGCACGCCCTCTTCCCGCTCGGCGACACCGTGACGACGAAGGACGAGATCCGCGCGGAGGCCGAGCGCCGGGGCCTTGCGGTGGCCAAGAAGCCCGACTCGCACGACATCTGCTTCATCGCCGACGGCGACACCCAGGGATTCCTCGCGAACCGCCTCGGCAAGGCGGAGGGCGACATCGTCGACGAGACGGGCGCCAAGCTCGGCACCCATGAGGGCGCGTACGGTTTCACCATCGGCCAGCGCAAGGGCCTGCGCATCGGCACCCCGGCCCCCGACGGCAAGCCGCGCTACGTCCTCGACATCTCGCCGGTGGACAACACGGTGACGGTCGGCCCCGCCTCCGCCCTGGACGTGGGCGCCCTGACCGCCGTCAAGCCCCGCTGGTGCGGCGCCGCCCCGACCGGCCCCGGCACCTACACCGCCCAGCTGCGCGCCCATGGCGGCGAGACCGAGGTGACCGCCGAGCTGGTCGACGGCTCCCTGCAGGTCACCTTCACCGAGCCGGTCCGTGGTGTCGCACCCGGCCAGGCGATCGTCCTGTACGACGGCACGCGCGTGGTGGGCTCGGCGACGATCGCGTCGACGGTACGGGCGGCGGCCTCGGCCGTCTGAGAATCCGGAATGCGGCCGGATTCGGCATCCCGATAAATGGAATGTTGAATTCCCAACCGGCTCACGCGGAATCCGTTCAACAATGCCTGACCCGGGGCGTCGCTCTCTGGGGGGACTCACAGAGAACTCTAAGAGGTTACTCAGGGTTCGTCATGATCCCGCTCCCCGTACTCAACGAGCCCATGGTACGGTCGTTTGAAAGACCGGTGGATGTTCTTACGGGGGGATGATCCACTGTGGGGAGCGGAATATTCTCCATTCTTTCACTTGTGCGTAGCCTATTTATTTTCGAGCTCGTGGCATTCTCGTTCGCGCTGGGAGTCCTGGTCCGCTCAAGAATGCGGGGGCGTCAGCTCAAGGAATTCGCCCGGCAGGAGAGGATCCGTGAGCGGATCCGCATCGCCTCGGAACTGCACGATGGTGCAGGTCACCGAATGCTGGGCATCGTCATGCACGCCCGGCAACTGTCCGCCGACGCGCCAAAGACGGCGCACGCCATCGAAGACCTGGCCCTGGAGGTCCAGCGAGAGATCCGTGAGGCCGTCGGCTGGCTGCCGCGATCCGGAGGAGCGCCGGCGAAGGACGCCTCACTGTCGGACCATGTGATCGCCCTCGGCATCGACCTCCCGCAGGTGGACCTCGCCGTCCACTTCGTCAATGTCGAGGCCGAGGCGAATCTGCACGCCAGCACACGACTCGCTGCGCTGCGGATCATCCAGGAGGGCGTCACGAACGCCATCAAGCACGGTGAGGGGCCCATAGAGGTACGGGTCGAGTTCGGCGAACAACTCGATGTGAGCATCGTCAACGGACCCGCTGCCAGGAGCGACGACGGCGTGCGCTCCCTGGGGCGCGGCCCCTCCACGGCCCCTCTGGTCCCCGGCGCCGGACAGGGCCTCTTCCACATGCGCCGACGCGCCGCCGAACTGGGCGGCTCCCTGGACTACGAGGAACTGCCCGGCGGCGGCGTACGGATCACGACCGCCCTGCCCAGCCGTCCCGGTCGGCCCCTCCCGGCAACCGCCTAGGCCCTGCCTGGCGCGACCGGTCGGGTCGGTGCCCAGCCCTGCCCGACGCGACCGGTCGGGTCGGCTCCGGCACCGGCGGGCGGAGCGCCGCCGTAGGACGGTCGCCCATGCCGACGGACTCCCGGCTCGTGCGCCTCGGCCTCCGCGGGTGGCCCAGGCGCGGCACGAACGCACTCCGACCGAGAGTTCCCAGGAAGGCCCATGAAACCGATACGCCTGCTCATCGCCGACGACCAGCCACTGGTGCGCCAGGGGCTGCGCGCCGTGTTCGCACCGCTGGAAGACATCACCATCCTCGGGGAGGCGTCCAACGGCGCCGAGGCGCTGGAACTCGTTCGGCGCACCGCGCCGGACGTCGTCCTGATGGACGTGAACATGCCCCGGATGAGCGGCCTGGAAGCGACCAGGCGGATCTTCTCCGGCGGCCCGCGGGACGCGGCGCCGAAGATCGTCATGCTCACCATGTACGACCAGGACGAGTACGTCTTCGAGGCGCTCAGGGCCGGAGCCAGCGGCTTCCTGGTCAAGGACTCCTCCCCGGCGCGACTCGCCGAGGCGGTACGGGAGGTGGCCGACGGCGGCGCCCTGCTGTCCCCGTCGGTCACCCGGCGCCTCATCGGGGAGTTCGTCCGCCGGCCCGCCGTCCCTTCCTCCGCCGCCGCCGAACTGACGTCCCTCACCAGCCGGGAACTCGATGTATTCCGGCTGCTGGTCCAGGGATACGGAAACGCGATGATCGCGGAGAAACTCACCCTGGGGGAAAGCACGGTCAAATCTCATGTGCAGCACCTGTATCGGAAGCTGGGCGTGCAGGACCGGGTGCAGGTGGTCATTTACGCCTACGAGAACGGGCTCGTCTGACCTTCGCGCATCCGGTGGGCCTCCTCCGCGCGGGGGAGGCTGAATTCCCCCCGGGTGGGGAAGACGGATCGGGCCGGGCCGCCTTAGCGTGACTGCCGGATTATGTCCGCCGTCACACAGGAGACGCCCATGGCCGATCGGATTCTCATCGTCGCCCGCATGGCACCGGAGAAAGCGGAGGAAGTCGCTTCCATATTCGCGGCCTCCGACCGGACCTCGCTGCCGGCCGACCTCGGGGTGACACGCCGCGAACTCTTCCACTACCACGACGACCTTTACTTCCACCTGGTGGAGTTCGACGGGGACGCCGACCGCGCCATGGCCGCCGCACGGGTCCGTGAGGACTTCCAGCGGCTGTGCGCCGATCTGGATCCCCTCATCGCGCCCTACGACCCCGAGACCTGGCGCAGCCCGGCGGACGCCAGCGCGACGTCCTTCTACCGCTGGACCCCTCACGAGGGGGCGTAGCGGCCCTGCCCGGCGCCCATCGCCGCCATGGACGACCGCTGCGGGTCGGCCGTGGCGGCGATGCGCGCCGGGCGGCCAGGGCAGCGACAAGGCGTCAGCCGCGCCCGGTGCCGGCCGTGCCCACCGGTTCCGGATCGGCCGGCCGCTCGTGCGTCACCGCCTCCTCGCGGACCGGTGACGGCTCGACCCGCAGCAGGCGGGCGGCCCAGGCGGGCAGCCACCAGTTCCACTTGCCCATCATCGCGACCGTGGCCGGCACCAGGAGCCCGCGGATGAGCGTGGCGTCGATCAGGATGCCCAGCGCGATGCCGGAGGCGAAGATCGACACGTCCAGCTCCCCGCCGGAGGCCATCGAGGCGAAGGAGCAGAACAGGATCAGCGCGGCACAGGTGACCAGCCTGCCGGTGCGTCCGACGCCGTTGACCACGGCGGTCCGGGTGGATCCGGTGCGGTCGTACTCCTCCCGGATCCGGGACAGGATGAACACCTCGTAGTCCATCGACAGCCCGTACAGGAAGGCGAAGATGGTCACCGGTACGAAGGTGCCGATGGAACCGTCCGGCTGGATGCCCAGCACGGCCTCGGTGCCCCAGCCCCACTGCCACAGGACGACCATCGCGCCGAGCACCGCCCCGAGCGACAGCAGGTTGAGCAGGATCGCCTTCAGCGGCAGGAGCAGGGACCGGAACGCCCGTGCCAGCATCACGAAGGTGACGAGCGACAGCACGGCCAGCATCCAGGGGAAGGCGGTGTAGGTGACGTCCACGTAGTCGATCTGCTGGGTGACGTTGCCGCCGACCAGGGTGCCGTCCGGCACCGCGTCGACCACCCGGGCGATGGTCTCCTCTCCGGCGGGCGAGCCGCCCTCGTCGCTCGGCAGCACGGTGACGACCGCGGAACCGTCCCGGCGCCACTGCCCGTCCTGCGGCGCGGCCACCGCGTAGACCCCGTCCGTGGCGCGGAGCGTGTCCGCCACGCCTGCCGGGTCGGTGCCCTCGGGGACGTACACGTCGAAGGACGTGAGGGTGCCCGAGGGCACGTCGCTGTCCGTCAGCGCGGTGAGTCCCGCCCGGCCCGCGCCGGAGTCGGAGAGGTGGTCGGTGGTCGGCACCGACAGGTTGAGGCCGAACGCCGTGAAGGACAGGGCCAGCAGGACCGCACCGCTCGCCGCGGCGGTCAGCCACCTGAAACGCACCACGTTCTTGGCGACCCCGGTCCAGAACCGCCCGGCGGACGCCTCCCGCTTCAGGGCCTCGCGGTCCGCCCGCCCCGCCTGCCTGCGGCGCTGCAGGCGCTTGCCCGAGGAGCTGAGCAGCAGCGGCAGCAGCGTCAGCGAGACCAGGGCGCTCGCCGCGGTGACCATCATTCCGCCGACGCCGAGGCTGCGGATCAGCGGAATCGGCAGCAGCACCATGGTGACCAGGCCGATGGCGACCGCGCCCGCCGAGAAGACGATGGCGTGTCCGGAGGTGGCCATGGCGCGGCGCACCGCGTCGTCACCGTGGTGGCCCTTCGCCTCCTCCTCCCGCCAGCGGGTGACCAGGATCAGCGCGTAGTCGATGGCGATGCCGACCCCGAAGAGCGGCAGCATGATGACGGTCGTCTCGTGCACGGAGATGAACGGGCTCACCGCGAGCAGTCCCACGAACGAGACGGGCACCGCGACCAGCGCGGTCAGCAGCGGCACGAACGCCAGCGCGGAACGGAAGACGTACAACAGCACGGTGATCGCCGCGCCGATGGTGACCAGCAGCTTCACCGGGACGTTGAGGCCGCCCTGGTCGGCGCCGGTCGCCAGCGTGTCGAGCCCGGTGACATGAACCTCGGAGCCCGGCGGCAGTTCGTCGCGCATGGCGTCGACGATCAGCGGGCCGAGCTCGGGCGCCTCGCCGAGCGCGCTGCCCGGCAGCCCGCCCTGTTCCACGGGTCCGCCGAAGACCAGGCCGAAGGTCGTCCGGCCGCCGTCGCCGAGGAACGCCTCGTCGGAGGTGTTGGCGTACGACGCGACGCGGGCGTCCAGCTTCTCGGCGGCCTCGTCGAACGCGCGGCCGAGCGCCGCCTTCGCCTCCGGGTCCTCGGCCCGTTGCCCCTCCGGCAGGGTCACCACGGGAACGAAGGGCCGTTCGTAGCCGCCGTTGCCGTAGGTCTTCATGATCTGCTGGTTGGCCTCGTACCCGGGCAGTCCGGGGTAGGCGTTGCGCTCGTCCATGTTCGGGAGCAAGAGGCCGATGGCCGCGCCCCCGGCGAGCAGCATCAGGATGACGAGCATCCGCACAAGTCGCTTCCGTCCAAGGACGAAGTCGCAGATTTTCTCCATGCGACCAGGCCATCAGAAAGTTCTTCGACGGCTCATAGACCGTTCTTAGAGATCTCTGTCAATGCGGCGACACCCCCGCGGACGGGAACCCGGCCGGGTGACACTGGCGCTGTGAACCTGACGACGCTGCGTGTCCTGGTTGTTGACGACGAGAGCTATCTGGCGGACCTCATTGCCACCGCGCTGCGCTACGAGGGGTACGACACCGCGGTGGCGGGCACCGGGAGTGCCGCCGCCGAGCTGGTCGAGGCGTTCCGGCCGCACCTCATCGTGATGGACGTCATGCTGCCGGACGGCTCCGGTATCGACGCCTGCCGCCGGCTGCGGCAGGCCGGGTTCGAGGCACCCGTGGTGTTTCTGACGGCCCGTGACTCCACCGAGGACAAGATCGCCGGGCTGACGGTGGGGGGCGACGACTACGTCACCAAACCCTTCAGCCTGGAGGAGCTGATCGCCCGTATCCGCGCGGTGCTGCGCAGGACCGCGCACCCGCAGGAGCGCACCAGGCTGACCTTCGCGGATCTGGAGATCGACGACGAGGCGCACGAGGTCCGCCGGCACGGGGTGCGGGTGGACCTGACGCCGACGGAGTTCAAGCTGCTGCGCTATCTGGCGGCGCACGCGGGCCGAGTCCTGACGAAGCGTCAGATCCTGGACCACGTCTGGGAGTACGACTTCGGCGGCAGCGACGCCGTGGTGCAGACGTACGTCTCCTACCTCCGCCGGAAGATCGACGTCTTCGAGCCGGCGCTCATCCAGACCGTCCCCAGGGTCGGCTACGTGCTGCGCCTGCAGGACGCCGACGCCCGGCGCCGGGAGACCGGGCGGCAGGACCGCGGGGCCGGCCGATGACCCTGCGCACCCGGCTGGTCCTGGTGCTCTCCGGACTCCTGGCCCTCGGCATGGCCCTCTCCGTCGGTGCCACCTTCGGCGCCCTGCAGGACTGGCGTCACGACCAGAACGACGAGGTGCTCGCCGCCGTGTCCGGGCAACTGCGCGCGGACCTGACCGCGCCGGGCAGCGACGGGCGGCTCACGCTGCCGCACGACGCGGACCAGCTGACCGGAGTCTGGCGGGCATCCGTCGAGCAGGGCGACCTCCCGTCCTTCTTCCAGACCCGCACCCGGGACGGTCAGGTGCGCGAGACCTCCGACTTCGGCGTCCGCCCGGACCTGCCGCGCACCCTGCCCTCCGCACTGTGGCCCGAGCGGGCCACCGCCGACGGCACCCCCGAGGGCTCCTTCCACACGGTGCCGGGCGCCGACGGCGGCGACTGGCTGCTGCACTCCTCGCCCCTGCCCGACGGCATCCTGCTCGTGGGCATGCGGACGACGGTGGCCGACGAGCTCATGCACCGCACCGGCGTGGTCGCGGCGACCTCGGCCGCGGCCGCCCTGCTGGCGGTGACCCTGCTGTCGTGGCGGGCCGTACGCCGTGGACTGCGCCCCCTGGAGTCGATCGCCACCACCGCCGCGGCCATCGGCGACGGCGACCTGGCCCGCCGGATCCCGGCCGCCGGGCCGCGCACCGAGGTCGGCAGGCTGGGCCTCGCGCTGAACGCCATGCTCGGCCAGATCGAGTCCGCGTTCGACGAGCGCCGCCGGGCGGAGGAGCGGCTGCGCCGCTTCGTCGCCGACGCCTCGCACGAACTGCGCACACCGGTCGCCACGATCCGCGGCTACGCGGAGCTGTTCCGGCGGGGCGCCGCGCACCGGCCGGACGACCTCGCCCAGGCGATGGCCCGCATCGAGTCGGAGGCCCGCCGCATGGGCTCCCTGGTCGAGGAGCTGCTCCTCCTCGCCCGGCTGGACCAGGGACTTCCGCTGGCCCTGGCGCGGGTCGACCTCGGCGCCCTGGCCGGGGAGGCCGTCGACGACGCCAGGATGCTCGCCCCGGACCGTCAACTCCTGCTGGAGACCGCCTCGGCCGACGGCCCGGTGGTGGTCCGGGGCGACGCGGACCGGCTGCGGCAGGTCCTGGCGAACCTGCTCTCCAACGTCCGCCAGCACACCCCGGACGGAACCGAGGCCTGGGTACGCGTCGGCGCCCGGGACGGACAGGCCCTGATCGAGGTGGCGGACAGCGGACCGGGGCTCGACGAGGAGCAGGCCCAGCACGTCTTCGAGCGCTTCTTCCGCGTCGACCCCTCCCGCAGCCGCGCCCAGGTGCCGGGCGACAGCCCGAAGGAGGGCTCCGGGCTCGGGCTGGCCATCGTCGCGGCGGTCGCCCAGGCCCACGGCGGCAGCGCCGAGGTCGACGCGACCCCCGGTGAGGGCGCGGTCTTCCGGGTCCGGCTGCCGCTCGACCACCCATGACCGGGCCCCCGGCTCCCCGGCCGGTCCCCGGCGCATCCGCGCGGTGCACCGGCATCGCCGTACCGACAAGCGCGGTGCACCGGCATCGCCGTACCGAGAAGAGAGCGAGACGGTGAAGACGGACACGTTACGACGGCGGCTGCGGGCCCTGCGCGGGCCACGCGGGCGGTGGACCGCGGCTGCCGCGGCCCTCACCCTCGTCGCCCTCACACTGACCTGGACGGCGACGGCGGACGACCCGACGCGGGTACACCGGGAGGACCGCTTCCTGACCGGTGCGGACGGCGTCCGCCTCGACACCTCGTACTACACCTCGCCCGGCGGCGGGAGGCGGCCGGGCGTGATCCTCGCGCACGGCTTCGGCGGGACCAAGGACAGCGAACGCGACCAGGCGCGGTTGCTCGCCCGCGCCGGGTACGCCGTCCTCACCTACTCGGCGCGTGGCTTCGGCGCCTCGGGCGGCCGGATCGGACTCAACGCGGCCGACGGCGAGGTCGCGGACGTCGGCAGGCTGCTCGACTGGCTCGCCCGGCGACCCGAGGTCCGCACGGACCGTGCGGGAGATCCGGTCGTCGGCATGGCCGGAGGGTCGTACGGCGGCGCCGTGTCGCTGCTGGCCGCGGCCCAGGACCGCAGGATCGACGCCATCGTTCCGTCGGTCACCTACTGGGACCTGCACCAAGCCCTTTTCCCCGGAGGGGTGTTCAAGAAGCTGTGGTCCGGGATCCTCTTCGGCCAGGGGCTGACCGATCCCCGTGATCCCGCGTGCGGACGCTTCACCGCCGAGGTGTGCTCCGCCTTCCAGCGTTCGGCCGTCACCGGCCGGGCCGACGCACGGACCCGGGAACTGCTGAGGGAGGTCAGCCCGGCGGCGTTCGCGCGGCGGATCTCCGTACCCGCGCTGGTGGTCCAGGGCCAGACCGACTCGCTGTTCCCCCTGGACCAGGGCGACGCCATCGCGCGGGCCGTCGCGGGGAACGGCACGCCCGTCGCCGTCGACTGGATCCTCGGCGGCCACGACGGCGGGGAGGACGAGACCGGCCGCGTGCACCGGCGCACGGTCGGCTGGTTCGACACCCACCTCAAGAAGGCGGGCGGCGCCGGCGCCGGGCCCGCGTTCCGGGTCAGCCGCAAGGGCGGAACCGACACCGCCACCGGGACCGCCACGCTCGACGGAGCGACGGCCGCCCGCTACCCCGGGCTCGGCGGGACGGCACGCAGGACCGTGGCCCTGCGGGGCCCCGAGCAGACCCTGGTCAACCCGGCGGGCGGCACCCCGCCGAGCGTGACCGCTCTTCCCGGACTCGGTTCGCTGTCCTCCCTCGCGAGTGCCGCCGGCATGGGCCCGGCATGGGAGTCCCGTGGCGCGAGCGCGGCCTTCACCAGCGCCCCGCTGGACGCCCCGCTGCAGGTCACCGGCGCGCCGACCGTGGAACTCACGGTCCGCGCGGACCGCGACGCGGTGCTCTTCGCCAAGCTCTACGACGTCGGCCCGGACGGCGGTCAGATCCTGCCCCGCGAACTGGTCGGCCCGGTCACGGCGACGGACGGCGGGACGACACGGGTCTCCCTGCCCGCCGTCGACCACCGCTTCGAGACCGGCCATCGGCTGCGGGTCGTGGTGTCCAGCACGGACCTGGGCTTCGCCTCACCGGCCGAACCCGCCACCTACCGCATCCGGGCGGACCACCTCACGGTGCCCACCTCCGCCGCGCTCACCGTCACCGAGTCCGCCGGTGTGCCCTGGTGGACCTGGGCCCTGCCGGTCGGGGCGGTGGCGGCGGCCGCCGTACTGCTGCTGACCGCCCGGCGCCCGGCCCGCCGCACGGCGCCCGCGCCCGATCAGGCACCCGCCGGCGTGCCGCTGCGGATCACGGGGCTGACCAAGAAGTACGCCGGCGGCGGCGACCGCTACGCGGTGCACGATCTGTCGTTCACCGTCGAGCGAGGGCAGGTCCTGGGCCTGCTCGGCCCCAACGGCGCCGGCAAGACCACCACCCTGCGGATGCTGATGGGCCTCATCCGGCAGGACTCCGGCTCCATAAGGATCTTCGGGCAGGAGGTGCGGCCCGGGGCACCGGCCCTGTCCAGGCTGGGATCCTTCGTCGAGGGCCCCGGCTTCCTGCCGCACCTCACCGGCCGCCAGAACATCGACCTGTACTGGCGGGCCACCGGTCGTCCCGAGGCCGACGCCCACCGCGAGCCGGCGCTGGAGATCGCCGGTCTGGGCGCCGCGCTGGACCGCCCGGTCCGCACCTACTCGCAGGGCATGCGGCAGCGCCTCGCCCTCGCGCAGGCCATGCTCGGGCTGCCGGACCTGCTCGTTCTCGACGAGCCGACCAACGGACTCGACCCGGCGCAGATCCGTGAGATGCGGGACGTCCTGACCCGTTACGCGGCCACCGGCCGCAGCGTCATCGTCTCCAGCCATCTGCTCGCCGAGGTCGAGCAGTGCTGCACCCATCTGGTGGTGATGGACCGGGGCCGCCTGGTCGCGTCCGGGCCCGTCGCCGAGATCACCGGGGACGACGGGCTGCTGCTGGTCGGCACCGCGGATCCAGCGAGCGAGGCGCTGGCGCGGAAGGTCGCCGCGCTGCCCGGCGTCGCCTCCGCGACCCCCGTCGAAGAGGGCCTCCTGGTCCGCCTCGGCTCGGTCACCGCACCGCAACTGGTCGTGGAACTCGTACGGATGGACGTGGCGGTGGAGCGGATCGGACCGCATCGCCGCCTTGAGGACGCCTTCCTGACCCTGATCGGAGGACAGTGATGGCCCGGGGGATCCGACAGACCGCCGAGGGCGGCACGCCGGTGGCCGCCACCGGCTACCGTCCCGGCGGAGCCCTGCCGCTGCGCGTGGAGGCGCTCCGCCAGTTCCGGCGCCGCCGGACCCTGGTGACGTTCGGCACCGTGACCGCGCTGCCGCTGGTGCTGCTGACGGCGTTCGCCATCGGGGGGTCGCCCACGGACGGCGACGGCGGCGCCCCCGCGCTGGTGGCCATCGCCACGGCCTCCGGTCCGAACTTCGCGGCGTTCGTCCTCTTCGTCTCCAGCAGCTTCCTGCTGCCCGTGACGGTCGCCCTGTTCTGCGGTGACACCGTGGCGTCGGAAGCGGGCTGGGCCTCGCTGCGCTACCTGCTGGCGGCCCCCGTGCCCAGGGCCCGGCTCCTGTGGAGCAAGCTGGTGGTCGCCCTGGGATACAGCGCCGTGACGGTCCTGCTGCTGCCCGCCGTCGCGCTGGGGGCCGGCAGCGCCGCCTACGGCTGGGGCGACGTCCAGTTGCCGGGCGGCGGCACCATGCCGGCCTCCCAGGTCCTGTGGCGGATGGTGCTCGTCGCGGCCTATGTGTACGGCAGCCTGCTGGTGGTCGGAGCGGCCGGGTTCTATCTCTCGACGGTGACCGACGCCCCGCTCGGCGCGGTCGGCGGCGCGGTCGGGCTGTGGATCGTCTCGACCATCCTGGACGCGGTCACGGCCCTCGGCAGGGCCCGTGACTTCCTGCCGACGCACTGGCAGTACGCATGGCTCGACACGCTGCAACCGCGCATCGCCTGGGCCGCGATGGCGCAGGGACTCGCCCTGTCCACGGCGTGCGCGGTGCTCCTTGTCGCCCTGGCCTTCCGGCGCTTCCAGACGAAGGACGTCATCTCCTGAGGCCGGTGGATACGGCTGCGGGCCGTGAGGCTTAGCGCCTCACGGCCCGCGATGACCGTGCCTTGTGTCCGGGCCGGCCCAGGTCAGACCGCTCGCCGGCCGCTCTCCGGCAGGCCCAGGACCGCGGCGGAGTTGAAGCCGCCCTCGCCCCTGGCCACCACCAGCGCGGTGCGCAGACCGGCGTTCTCCCGTGCGGTGGTGACCAGGTCCAGGTCGTCGCCGGGGCCCGCCGTCAGATGCACCGACGGCGGGACGGTGTCGTGCGCCAGGGCGAGTGCCGCCCACGACAGGTCCAGGGCGGCACCCCCCGAACACAGCCTGCCGGTGGCCGTCTTGGGCACCGCCACCGGCACCCCCCGCCTGCCGAAGACCTCCACCAGGGCATCCGCCTCCCGCCGGTCGAGCATCGGATCGCCGGCGCCGTCGGCGAAGACCACGTCGATCCCCTCCGGTGCCAGCCCGGACCGCTCGACCGCCTCGCGGATCGCCCGCGCCAGCTGACGGTGGTCCGGTGCTGGTTCGGTCGGATGGTGCGCGTCGTGCGTCGACGCCGTACCGAGCACCTCGGCGTACGCGGCCGGCGCGCCCCTGCGGGCGGCCCACTCGGCGTCCTCCACCACGACCATGGCGCCGCCCTCGCCCGGCACATGCCCGGGGCTGTCCGGCGCGAACGGCCGGTAGGCCGAGGCCGGTTCCGTCTCCCGGCTGAGCGTCGCCCGGCCCGCCTGGCAGGCCATGGCATACGGCGACAGCGGTGCCTCGGTCCCACCGACCAGGACCGCTCCCGTACCCCGCGTGATCAGCCGCCGCGCCTGGGCCAGGGCGTCCAGCCCGCCCGCGGCGTCCGCGACGAGCACCCCGCAGGCGCCCTTGAGCTGGTCGCGGATGGAGAGCTGACCGCTGCTCGCCGCGTAGAACCAGCCGATCGACTGGTACGCCGTGACCGTGTCCGGCCCCTGGCTCCAGAGGTTGTGGATCTCCCGCTGGCCGAAGGCATTCCCGCCGGAGGCGCTGGCCGTCACCACGGACAGGTCGAAGGGGTCGTGCCGGTGCGGATCCAGGTCCGCGTCCTCGAAGGCCAGCCGGCCGGCGGCCAGGGCCATCCAGGTCCACCGGTCGGTCTGCACCCGCAGCTTGCGCTCGACGTGCTCGCTCTCGTCGAAACCGGTGACCCGGCCCGCCAGGCGCGAGGGCAGCTTCGAGGTGTCGAACTCCTCGATGGGACCGATCCGGCAGACCCGCTCCAGGGTGCGCTTCCAGTGCTCGGTGACGCCGACACCGGTGGGCGCGACCACACCGATCCCGGTGATGACGCTGCGCCGTACGCTCATGCCGCACCGTCCTTCACGTTCTTGGAGAACACCATCGCGGACTGGAAACCGCCGAAGCCGCTGCCCACCGACAGCGCGTGGTCGACGCGCGTCTCGCGTGCGGTCAACGGCGTGTAGTCCAGGTCGCATTCGGGGTCGGGGGTGGTGAGGTTGGCCGTGGGCGGTACCACGCCCCGGTCGATGGCCAGCGCGCACGCCGCCATCTCGATCGAGCCGATGGCCCCGAGCGAGTGGCCGATCACCGACTTGATGGAGCTGATCGGCACCCGCCGGACGGCGTCGCCGAGGGCGTACCGGTAGGCGGCCGTCTCGTGCCGGTCGTTCTGCTTGGTGCCGGAGCCGTGCGCGCTGATGTACCCGAGGTCCTCGCAGTTCAGCCGTGCCTGGGCCATGACGTCCCTGACCGCTTCGCCCAGCTCGACCCCGTCCGGGCGCAGCCCCGTCATATGGAATCCGTTGGCCCGTGCCGCGTAGCCGGCGACCTCGCAGTAGATCCGCGCCCCGCGGGCCCTGGCGTGCTCGTACTCCTCCACGATCAGCACCGCGCACCCCTCGCCGAGCACGAAGCCCTTGCGGTCCGCGTCGAAGGGTCTCGACGCGAGTTCGGGCGTGTCGTTCATCGGGCTGGTGGCCCGGATGGCGTCGAAGCAGGCCACGGTGATCGGCGTGATCGGGGCGTCGGAGGCGCCGGCGATCATCACATCGGCCTCGCCGTCCTCGATCAGCCTCAGAGCGTGCCCGACGGCATCGATGCCGGAGGTGCATCCGGTGGACACCACCGTCGCCGGCCCGCGTGCTCCGAACCGCACGGCGAGCTCGGTCGCGGCGCTGGACGGCACCAGGGCCTGGTAGAGGAAGGGCATGGCGTGCCGCGGATCGACCTCCCACTCCCGGCCGTGGTCGCTGACGACGACGTACTCCTCCTCCAGGGTGATCGAGGCGCCGACGGCCGACCCGAGGCAGACCCCCACCCGTTCCGTGTCCGCAACCCCGAGGTCGAGCCCGCTGTCCTCGACCGCCTCCGCGGCCGAGGCGAGCGCGAACTGCGCGAACCGGTCGGTGCGGCGGATCTCCCTCGGCGTGAGCCCGCGTTCGGCCGGGTCGAAATCGCACTCGGCGGCGATCCGCGACCGGAACGGGCTCGGGTCGAAGGAGGTGATCGTCCGGATCGCCGACTTGCCGCTGACGACCCGGTCCCAGAACTCCTCCCGTCCCACTCCGCCGGGTGCGATCACCCCGATGCCGGTGACGACGGCCCTGCGGCGCCGCTCGCCGGCCCTCACGTGGCGCCCGGACCGGTCAGGGCCGCGGAGCGGTCGCCGTCCGCGGCGGGAGCCGTCTCCCCGGGGTACGGCTCGGTGTCCACGTGCCCGAGGTGCGGCTCGGGAGCGAGCGGCCCGATCTGGAAGACCACCAGGGCCTGCTCGTCGCCCGTGTTGGTCAGCCGGTGCCGGACGTTGCGCGGGATGTGCAGTGCCTGTTCCGCCCCGACCGCCACCGGCTCGCCGTCCAGGTCGACACGGAGTGCGCCGCGGGCGACGAACAGGTACTCCTCCGAGTACGGGTGGTAGTGCTCCGAGACGCCCTCGCCGGGCTCCAGCCGGACCGCTCCGCAAAAGCCCGCGGACGTCCCCGCGTTCGGGGGCGCCAGCAGGGTGCGCAGATCGCCGCCGCGCCGGGTGTTGGACGGCACGTCGTCCATCCCCACCACACAGCGGCGGGCGTGCTCCACACGCTGCTTGATCAGTTGCATCTGCACCGCCGAGTTGCGGTTGATGCGCTCGGTCATCGCCGCCGTGTCCACCGGGGCCTCGGGCCGCATGTGGAAGTCCTGCACCCAGCGCATCCTGGTGGTGTCCGGACCAAGTTCCTCGTAGGTCCAGGTGATGTTCATGAACTCGAACGGTCCGGTCTCCACCCGGCGCGCCCTGACCACCCGTGCGT
Organism: Streptomyces sp. NPDC001920; assembly: GCF_053594495.1. Classification (NCBI taxonomy): domain Bacteria; kingdom Bacillati; phylum Actinomycetota; class Actinomycetes; order Kitasatosporales; family Streptomycetaceae; genus Streptomyces; species Streptomyces sp. NPDC001920. Next base: position 235,794 of record NZ_JBSFEP010000013.1, on the reverse strand, counting down.
CCTTGTCCCAGTGGCGCTCGGACACCCAGGACCACACCCGGTCCTGCTCGTCCGGGTGCATGGTCAGCCGGAAGGTGGCCGAGGTGGGCGTCTCGTCCAGGATGTCGATGCTCGCGTACTCGGAGAACAGCTCCGGCCAGCGGCGCAGGTCGTTCGTCCGGTCCCAGACGAAGCCGAACGGGGCTTCTATGTCGATGAAGTTGTCGGTGTGCCCGAACATGGCGTACGTGTCTCCCGTCCTCAAGCGGCGGCGGAAAGCCGGGCGCTGACCATCCGCTCGACGTCCGCGGGCGTGCTCTCGGGGGTGATCTCCTCCTCGATGTCGATGCCGTACCGGCTCTTGATCCGGCTGGCCAGCTCGACACGGGCCAGCGAGTCCAGGTCGAGCGCCTCGAAGGTCTTGTCGAACGCGGCCTCACCCAGGTCCGGGTCGAGACCGACCGAGGTGAGCATGTCGGTCAGCTGACTGTGTACGGTGCCCGTGGCACTCATGTCTCTTCTCCTTCACCGGCCGTACCGGCCGACGATGCGGTGGAAGCGGTCGAAGGTGTCGTCCTCGCCGGTGCCGTCGGGACGGCGGACGTGGTCGACGCGTGAATGTGGAAGCGCAGCGAGCGGGCTTCCGTGAAGCAGTCGCGCATGGGCTTCACCAGATCGCGGTGCTCCTGGGACTGCTCCCAGGTCTCGAAGTCGGTGAGATCACGCCACTCGCTGGTGATCAGCCACTGCTCCGGATCGGTGGCCGACCGGCACACCTGGTCCTCGACATGGCCGGGGACTCCCGCGGCGACCTCGAACCGGATCTTCTCGTAGGCGTCCAGGAACTCCTGTCGCCGTGCCTCGGGTACGCGGATCAGGAAGACCACCCGGGCCCGCGGCGGGCTCACCGGGCCGGCCTTGCGGCACCCGGCGGCGGACCGCCCGCCAGCGCGGAGCTGAAGCCGAACTTGCCGACGACCGGCATGACGCTGCCGTACATCCCGTCGGACTCGGCGCCGGTGAGGAACCGGACGGCACGGCCGACCAGTTCGGCCTCCACCGTGAGCCCGGGGTCGACGTGCGGCATCTCCTTGCGCATCTCGGGGGTCTCCACGAGGGTCAGCGAGATCAGGTTGGCGTGGATCCCGCGGTTCTTGACCTCGTGGGCCAGCGAGCGCACCCAGGCGGTCAGGGCGGCCTTGCTCGCGGCGTAGGAGGACATCGCGGCGAGCGGTTCATCGGCCAGCGGGGTGCCGAAGTAGACCAGTCGGCCGCCCTCCCGCAGATGGGGGAGGACCGCCTGCGTGGCGACCACCGCCGACAGGAAGTTGGACTTCATCAGGTCCTCGTACGAGGTGACGTCGGTGAGCATGACCGGTCCCACCGCGAAGCCGCCCACGAGATGCACCAGGCCGTCCAGGTGGCCGAACTCGCGCACCGCCTCGGCCGCCGCGTACTGGGCGCCGTCCGGCTCCGCGGTGTCGGCGGACAGGGTCCTGACCGTTCCGCGGCCACCGAAGGCGGCGGCCAGCTCGGCGAGTCGGCCACCGTCGCGGCCGGTCAGCAGGAGCCGGTCACCGCGGTCCGCGAGGCACCGCACCGTGGCCTCGCCCAGCCGGCCGGTCGCGCCGGTGACCAGGAGGGTCCGCGGGGCGGCGCTCACGCCTCCTGCTCCTCGAAGACGGCGACCCGGGTGGTGACGTGCTCCATCATCGCCTTCTGGAAGAAGGCCCTCGCTCCGGCGGGTGAACTCATGTCGCGCGGCTCGACCAGGTACTCGTCCAGCTTGCGCTCCAGCTCCTGGATGGCGGGCTGCCTGGCCAGGTGCGCCATCACCCGGGGGAGGCTCCCGTCGATCTCCATCATGCGGACGACCAAGCCGTCCTTCATGAAGATCGAGGTGCCGAGCAGTCGCGTCCCGTCGGGCGTGACCCACTCGGGCGGGGAGTAGGTGGCGAGCAGGTCCTTGACGATCGCCTCGGTGCCCGGTTTGACCCGGAAGCTGATGGCGTAACGTTCCATCGGATTTCTCTCCTCACGAGATGACAGGGAGACCGGACGGTCCGACGGCCGGCTCAACCGGCCTCCGCCAGACTGCCGTTCGGGTCGCGTCCGGGTCTTCCGGCGGCCGGGCGAGATTCGGCCTCCCCACGACGGAGGAGCACTCCCCCTCCGGCACCGGTCCTCTCCTCCGCGCGGCGGGCACCTCCTCCCGGCGGCCGTCGCCCGGTTCGTCCCCGCGCGGGAAGACGGCGGCCGAGGCGTCGCCCTAGCGTCCTTGGACAGTGCGGCGCGGCGACGGCACGGCCTTCCCCCAGCCGTCCTTCTCTCTCCGCCGCGCCGTACTGCTTGCGCGTGACCACTCCTGCCGCAGCCCTGCTCACGGACGTCCGCACGGCTGCGTCCACTGCCGAACCCACCAGAGGAGATGCGATGGCCGACCACCGCGACGAGGTCATCGTCCTGGGCGGCGGAATCGCCGGGCTCACCACCGTGCTGGCCCTGCGGTCCGCGGGCATCCCGGCGAAGGCGTACGAACGATCACCGGCGCTGCGCTCCGCGGCCTCGGGCAACGGCCTGGTCGTCTGGCACAACGCGGTACTCGCGCTGCGCGCCGTCGGCCTGGACAAACACCTGGACACCATCGGGGAGGAGCTGCGCCGGTACCGGTTCCGGTCCCGGCGCAGTGGCGCTCTCGCCGACTGGTCCATCGAGAACGGCACCCGCCGCCACGGCGCGCCCGCCTACACGGTGAGCCGGCCCGCCCTGCACGGCCTGCTCAGCGACCTGGCCGGCGACGACCTGGTGCTCGGCGCGCGGTGCACGGACTTCACCGAGGAGCCCGACGGGGTGACGTTGCGGTTCGAGGACGGCCGCACGGTCCGCGGCCCGCTGCTCATCGGGGCCGACGGGCTGCGTTCGACGGTGCGCAAGGCCCTGATGCCGTACGAACCACCGCCCCGTTACGCGGGCATGACGGCATGTCAGGGAATCGTCCGACTGCCGTCGGAGCAGGTTCCGCCCGGGGTGTTCGTCAACACCTTCGGAGAGGGCAGCTGGTTCGTCTACTACCGCCTCGACGACGAGTGCGTCTACTGGGACGGCGTCCTCAACGACCGTATCGGCCGCCGCCTCGGCCACACGGCCGCCTCCCTCGGCCTCGGCGTCCGCGAGGCACTGCTGCGGGAGTTCGGGCACTGGCCCCACCCCATACCCGCGTTGATCGAGGCCACCGCGGAACCGGAGATCCTCCCCGTGGACATCTTCGACCGCGACCCGGTACCGCGGTGGAGCACGCACCGGGTCACGCTGGTCGGAGACGCCGCACAGCCGATGACCTTCAACCTCGGCCAGGGCGCCAACCAGGCGATGGAGGGTGCGGTCGTCCTCGCCCAGTGCCTGTCCGCCGCCCTCGCGGACGGCCCGTCCGCCGCGTCCGCCGACGCCGTGTCCGCCGCTCTCGCCGCGTACGAGCGGCGGCGCAGCGACCGTGTGGCGCGCGTCGCCCGCCGCTCCCGCGCCAACGGAGTGCTCAGCCGCTGGCAGAACCCGGTCGTGTGCCTGCTTCGCGACGCCTTCATGAAGGTGGCCTTCGACCGGCTGGTGTACCGCAAGACCTACCAACTCACCATGGACACCGACCTCGACAGGGACATCCACTCATGACCACCGAAGCCCGCCCCACCAGCGGAGTCAGCCGGACCGCCGTCATCGTCGCGCAGGCCCGGGCGACCGAGGACGCCCGGCCCGACCGGCTGTTCACCGACCCCTACGCCCAGTCCTTCGTCGACGCCGTCGGATGGATCCAGGTCGCCGAGGCGGGCCGCCTCAACCAGGGCCACTTCGTCCTGCGCACCCGCTTCTTCGACGACTGGTTCCAGGCCGCCGCACAGGCCGGCTGCCGCCAGGCGGTCCTGGTGGCGGCCGGCCTGGACACCCGGGCCTTCCGGCTCCGGTGGCCGGCCGGGTTCCGGCTCTTCGAGATCGACCTGCCCGGGCTGCTGGCCTTCAAGGAGGCGGTACTGGGGGTGCGCGAGGCCGTACCGTCCTGCGAGCGCAGGACCGTACGAGCCGACCTGCGCGAGGACTGGCCGGCCGCCCTGCTCGCCGCCGGCTTCGACCCCGGGCAGCCGACCGCCTGGCTGGTCGAGGGCCTGATGATGTACCTCGACCCGGCGGACAACGACCGTCTCCTCGACCGCATCGGCATGCTCTCCGCCCCGGGCAGCAGGCTGGCGGTCGAGCACATCAACCAGGCGTACACCGAACTGCCGCAGATGAAGGCCGTGCACGAGCGGCTGCGCAGGGTCGGGGCCGCGTGGCGTTCCACGGTCGAGGACCCGTGCGCATGGCTCGGCGCGCACGGCTGGACGGCGACGGTCGTGCCGCAGACCGAACTCGCCGCCCGTCACGGCCGGCCCGTGCCGGAGCTGACCGACCCGGAGCGTGTCGGCAGCGCCCGGATGTGGTTGGCCGAGGCGGTCAGAAGCGCGCCGGCGGATTCCGCCGCCCCCGGCCGCGCGTGAGCGGCAGCGCCCTCCCCACTCGTCCCGATTCCTTTGGAGCATCATGGCCAGCCGTCTGTTCACCTCGGAGTCCGTGACCGAGGGACATCCGGACAAGATCGCCGATCAGATCAGTGACAGCGTCGTGGACGCCCTGCTCGCCCAGGATCCCTCCGCACGGGTCGCGGTGGAGACCCTGATCACCACGGGCCAGGTCCATGTGGCCGGTGAGGTGTCGACGCGCGCTCGGGTCGACATCGCGGCCCTCGCCCGGAAGAAGATCCTGGAGATCGGATACGACCATTCGGCGAAGGGCTTCGACGGCGCTTCGTGCGGCGTGTCCGTGTCCATCGGGTCCCAGTCCCCGGACATCGCCCGGGGCGTCGACAACGCCTACGAGACACGGACGGCCGGGAACGACGAGCCGGCGCAGCAGGGGGCCGGGGACCAGGGGCTGATGTTCGGGTACGCCACCGACGAGACCCCGGAACTCATGCCCCTGCCGGTCAGCCTCGCCCACCGGCTGGCCCGCCGGCTGGCCGAGGTCCGCCGCAGCGGAGTCGTGCCGGGTCTGCGTCCCGACGGAAAGACCCAGGTCACCATCGAGTACCGGGGGAGCCGTCCGTTCCGTCTCGACACCGTGGTGGTCTCCTCGCAGCACGCCGCCGATGTCGAGCTCGACACGCTCTCTCCCGACATCCGCGTGCACGTGGTGGAGCACGTTCTGTCCCTGCTGGCCCAGGAGGGCATCAAGCTGGAGGCGGAGGACTACCGCCTCCTGGTGAACCCCACCGGGAGGTTCGAGATCGGCGGCCCCATGGGAGACGCCGGACTGACGGGCCGGAAGATCATCATCGACACCTACGGGGGCATGGCCCGCCACGGCGGCGGTGCCTTCTCCGGCAAGGACCCGTCCAAGGTCGACCGCTCGGCCGCGTACGCGATGCGCTGGGTGGCCAAGAACGTCGTCGCCGCCGGCCTCGCCCGCCGCTGCGAGATCCAGGTCGCCTACGCGATCGGCAAGGCCGAGCCGGTCGGCCTCTTCGTCGAGACCTTCGGTACCGCCGTCGTCGGGCAGGAGGTGATCGAGAAGGCCATCCGCGACACCTTCGACCTGCGGCCGGCCGCGATCATCCGTGATCTGGACCTCCTGCGGCCCATCTACGCCGAGACCGCCGCCTACGGCCACTTCGGGCGCGAACTCCCGGACTTCACCTGGGAACGGACCGACCGGATCGGCGCGCTGCACGCCGCGACAGGACGGTGACATGCGCATCGCCGTCACCGGATCCATCGCCTCCGACCACCTGATGGTCTTTCCCGGACGCATCCCGGACCTGCTCATCCCCGACCGGCTGCACGCGCTGTCGCTGTCGTTCCTCGTGGACAGTCTCCAGGTGCGCCGCGGCGGGGTCGCCGCCAACATCGCCTTCGCCCTCGGCCTGCTCGGTCTGGACCCCCTGCTGGTCGGCTCGGTGGGCGACGACTTCGCCGACTACGACGTCTGGCTGAGGAGCAACGGCGTCGACACCTCCGCGGTGCGCGTGTCGGACCGGCAGCGCACGGCCCGCCTCGTCCGCATGACCGACCAGGACGCCAACCAGATCGCCTCCTTCTATCCCGGCGCGATGTCGGAAGCACGGCAGATCGACCTCCGGCGGATCCTGACGGCGCGAGAGGGGATCGGTTGCGTGGTCGTCGCTCCCGACGACCCGGACGCCATGCGGCTGCACACCGAGCAGTGCCGGGAACTGGGCCTTCCCTTCGCCGCGGACCCCTCGCAGCAACTCGCCCGGCTCACGGGCGCCGAGGTGCGCGCACTCGTGGACGGCGCTCGATGGCTGTTCACCAACGAGGACGAGGCCGCCCTCCTCCTCGAACGCACAGGGTGGTGCGACAAGGAGGTGCTCGCCCGGGTCGGTGCCTGGGTCACCACCCTCGGGGCGGACGGGGTCCGCATCGACACCGCCGACGGGCACGGCATCACGGTTCCCGCCGTGCCCAAGGTGGAGGTGGTGGATCCCACCGGCGTGGGAGACGCCTTTCGCGCCGGGTTCCTCGCGGCCTGCGGCTGGGGCCGTTCCCCGGTCACCGCCGCCCGGCTGGGCTGCGTCCTCGCGGCCACGGTGCTGGGCAGCGTCGGGTCGCAGGAGTACGAGCTGTCGGCACGGCCCCTGCTCACCACCCTGTCCTGCGCCTACGGCCAGCGGGCGGCGCAAGGGCTCGCGCGGGACCTGCGCCACGTGGGACGTCCCCCGATGAGCGAACGCAGGTCGGCGTGACGGGGCAGTCGGGTGCGCCGGCCGACACAAACGGCCGGGCGCCTGCCGTTCCGAGACGGCGACGCGCGTGCGCGCCCGCGTGGCACAGGCGCGTGCCCGCGATCGGTCACGCCCCGAAGAACTCCGCCAGCACCGGCCCGAGGACGTCCGGCTCCACCATGTGGGTCTGCCCCTCCAGGCTGCGGTACGTCCCCTCGGGCACGCCGTCCGCGATCGTCCGGTTCGCCTCCCGCATCCAGGAGGGGCTCGCGCCGCCCGCGACGGCCAGCACCGGCACGCTGATCGAGGCCAGCCGTGACCGGGGCACCAGGCCGTCGCCCATCACGGCGTCGTCGTACGCCAGGCTCGGCGCGATCGCCTCCATACCGGCCCACAGGGGGGACTGGCGGGCGCCTTGGATGGTCTGCTCGGCCATGCCCGTGAGCCGCAGGAACAGTTCGACGGCGTCCCCCAGCCTGCCCTGCGCGAGCGCGTCGGTCAGGTTCGCCCTGTACTCGGCGTACAGGGCGGCGCCGTCTTCCAGGAAGTCTCCGAACGGCACCTCGTACACCGCCACCTGACGCACCGGCAGCCCGCTAGCCGCCGCCTCCAGCGCCAGGGCGCCGCCCGACGAGACGCCGCACAGCGCCGCCTCGCCGCCCACCGCCTCGATCAGCGCGGCGAGGTCCTCGACCTCCCGCTGCACCGCGTACGGCGCCGTGTCACCGCTCTCGCCTCGCCCTCGCCGGTCGTAGGCGACGACGCGGAAGTGCCGCGACAAAGGCACGGCCAGGGGCGCCACGGTGCCCCCGGTGGACATCGCGCCGCTGACGAGGATCACCGCGGGACCCGCGCCGGTGCTCTCGTAGGCGAGGGAGGTGCCGTCGGCCGAAATGGTCTTCTTGTCCATGTCTGTGCAGATTGCCGTACGGCACGGAACTAATCGCCTACGACACTTCGACTTCGTAGAAGCAGAGGTGGTCCTTGATCGCGGCGACGTCCGGCTTCGGGTCCGGGTACGCCCAGACGAGGTCGGCCGCGTCCGGCAGCGACCAGTAGGAGGCCGTTCCCTTGAACGGGCAGTAGGTGTGGGTGTCGGAGGGGATGAGCAGGTCGAGCCGTACGTCCTCGGGCGGGATGTAGTACCGCACGGGGCAGCCCGTCTCCCGCAGGACGAGCGGTCGGTCGGTCTGCGCGAGGACCTGGCCGCCGTGGACGACCCGTACGCTCCGCGTGCCCCGCTCGACCGTGATCGTGTGTCCGTGAGTCATGTCCGGGAAGCGTTCACGGGCCGCCGGTTCTTCCCGCGTACGGTGGCTGCATGCGAATCTGCGTCTTCCTCTCCGCCGCCGACCTCGACGACCGTTACACGCGTCCCGCGCGCGAGTTCGCGGAACTGCTGGGCAAGGGCGGCCACACGCTCGTGTGGGGCGGCTCCGACGTCGGACTGATGAAGGTCGTCGCGGACGGGGTGCAGGAGGCGGGCGGCCGGCTCGCGGGGGTCTCCGTCGAGTTCCTGGCCTCCAAGGTCCGCCCCGGCGTCGACGAGATGGTGATCGCCAAGGACCTCGCCGAGCGCAAGAAGCTGCTGCTGGAGAAGGCCGACGCGGTGGTGATCATGGTCGGTGGCACGGGCACGCTCGACGAGGCGACCGAGATCCTGGAGCTGAAGAAGCACGGCCGCGCGGACAAGCCCGTCGTCCTGCTGAACACCGCCGGCTTCTACGACGGCCTGAAGGAGCAGTTCCGCCGCATGGAGGACGAGGGCTTCCTGCCCCGCCCACTGGCGGACCTGGTGTTCTTCGCGGAGGAACCGGTGGACGCGCTCGCGTACCTGGAGGCTGTGACCTCGGCGGCCACCGCCGCGGGGCCAGGGAGCGGAGTGGGCCCGCACTGATGCGAGCATGGCGGTCATGGCTACTCATGTGATCACCGGAGCGGGCTCCGGCATCGGCGCGGCCGTCGCCCGCCGTCTGCACGAGCGCGGGGACGATCTCGTCCTCCACGCACGCGACGCGGGCCGCGCGAAGGAGCTGGCTGCCCAGTTCCCCGGCGCGAAGACGCTGGTGGGCGACCTGGCGGATCCGGACAAGCTGTCCTGGGCCTTCTCCCACCAGACGTTGCCGGACCGGGTGGACTCCCTGCTGCACATCGCCGGCGTCGTCGACCTGGGCCCGGTGGGCGACCTGACCCCCAAGTCCTGGCGCCACCAGCTCAACGTCAACCTGATCTCCCCGGCCGAGCTGACCCGCCACTTCCTGCCGCAACTGCGCGCCGCCCGCGGTCACGTGGTCTTCGTGAACTCGGGCGCCGGCCTCAACGCCCACGCCGACTGGTCCGCGTACGCCGCCTCCAAGCACGGCCTGAAGGCCCTGGCCGACTCCCTGCGCCACGAGGAGCACGGCAACGGCGTCAGGGTGACCACGGTCTACCCCGGCCGGACGGCCAGCCCCATGCAGGCCAAGGTGCACCAGCAGGAGGGCAAGGAGTACGACCCGTCGAAGTGGATCGACCCCGAGTCGGTGGCGACGGCGATCCTGATGGCCCTGGACCTGCCGAGGGACGCGGAGGTCAACGACCTGACGGTGCGGCCGGGGCGCTGACGCGGCCGCACGGTTGAAGGCTCGCGGGCGGGGTTGCATAGGCTGCCCGGGTGAGTGAAAACAGTCCGTTCACCTTCGCCCCCGCCACCGGGATCGGTTCCCTGCCCGGCGGCGACGCCCGCGAGGCCGCCAAGGCCGCCACCGGATCCTTCGACGACTTCCCCTTCCTCGCCGAGCTGCCCGCCCGTGGTCCCGGCGCGGACATGATCGGGCGGACCGCCGGGATGCTCGTCGAGCTGTACGCGCGCGTGGAGCCCAGCGGCTGGCGGATCGGGGACCGGCCGGGACGGGACACCAAGCGGGCCCGGTCGTGGCTGGGGGAGGACCTGGACGCGCTGGAGGAATTCACCCAGGGCCACCAGGGGCTGTTGAAGGTCCAGGCCGTGGGCCCCTGGACCCTGGCCGCCGCGCTGGAGCTGAAGAACGGCGAGGCCGCGCTGTCCGACCCGGGCGCCTGCCGCGACCTCGCCGCCTCGCTCGCCGAGGGGCTGCGACTGCACCTGGAGGAGATCCGGCGCCGCGTCCCCGGCGCCCGGGTCGTCCTCCAGCTCGACGAACCCTCCCTCGTCGCCGTGCTGCGCGGCCAGGTGAGGACCGCCAGCGGGTACCGGACCCACCGGGCGGTGGACCGGCAGATCGTCGAGGCCACGCTCCGCGACGTCGTCGGGGTTCACGGAGACGGCCCCGTCGTGGTGCACTCGTGCGCACCGGACGTCCCGTTCGCCCTGCTGCGCCGGGCGGGCGCGGCGGCGATCTCCTTCGACTTCTCCCTGCTCACCGAGCGTGACGACGAAGCGATCGGTGAGGCGGTGGAAGCGGGGACCCGGCTCTTCGCCGGTGTCGTCCCCGGCACGGACGGCCCGTTGTCGGACCCTGCCGGTAGCGTCATGGGTGTCAGGACGCTGTGGCGCAGGCTGGGGCTGTCACCGGGGCTTCTCGCGGAGGCGGTCACCATCACGCCGTCGTGCGGACTCGCGGGGGCCTCCCCGCAGTACGCGCGCCGGGCCCTCGCCCACTGCGCCCGGGCGGCGAGATCCCTCGCGGACAACCCAGAGTAACGGGAGGACAACACGGTGGCCGGCGACAAGCAGGCGGAGACGACGGCGGTGCCAGCCGAGGCCCGCGAAGAGCACGCGAAGCTGGCGGAGCAGGTCGAGGAGCACCGCTTCCGGTACTACGTGAAGGACGCGCCGGTCATCAGCGACGCGGACTTCGACAAACTGCTGAAGACGCTGGAGGCCCTGGAGGAGAAGCACCCGGAGCTGCGCACGCCGGACTCCCCGACCCAGAAGGTCGCCGGGTCCTACGAGACGGAGTTCACGGCCGTCGAGCACCGCCAGCGGATGCTCTCGCTCGACAACACCTTCAACGACGACGAACTCGCCGCCTGGGCCGACCGCATCGCGCGGGAACTGGGCGAGCAGGAGTACCACTTCCTGTGCGAGCTGAAGGTCGACGGCCTCGCCGTCAACCTCACGTACGTCAACGGCCGGCTCACCCGCGCCGCGACCCGGGGTGACGGCCGCACCGGCGAGGACATCACCCCGAACGTCCGGACCATCGCGGAGATCCCGGACCGGCTCACAGGCGACGACGTCCCCGACCTGGTGGAGATCCGCGGCGAGGTCTACTTCCCGATGGAGAAGTTCCTCGACCTCAACGAGCGACTGGTCGCCGCGGGCGACAAGCCCTTCGCCAACCCCCGTAACGCCGCCGCCGGTTCGCTGCGCCAGAAGGACCCGCGGGTCACCGCCACCCGCCCGCTGCACATGGTCGTCCACGGCATCGGCGCCCTGGAGGGCTTCACGGGCATGACCCGCCTCTCCCAGGCCTACGACCTCCTCAAGACCTGGGGCCTGCCCACCTCGCGGCACAACCGGGTGGTCGACGACCTCGGCGGCGTACGGGAGTTCATCGCCCACTACGGCGAGAACCGCCACTCCGTCGAGCACGAGATCGACGGAGTCGTCGTCAAGCTCGACGAGATCCGCCTGCAGGGCCGCCTCGGCTCCACCGCGCGCGCGCCGCGCTGGGCGATCGCGTACAAGTACGCGCCGGAGGAGGTCAACACCAAGCTCGTCGACATCAAGGTCGGCGTCGGGCGCACCGGCCGGGTCACCCCGTACGCCCAGGTCGAGCCGGTCACCGTCGCGGGCAGTGAGGTCGAGTTCGCGACCCTGCACAACCAGGAGGTCGTCAAGGCCAAGGGCGTGCTCATCGGAGACACCGTGGTCATCCGCAAGGCCGGGGACGTCATCCCGGAGATCCTCGGCCCGGTCGTCGACCTGCGTGACGGCAGCGAGCGGGAGTTCGTGATGCCGGGCGAGTGCCCCGAATGCGGTACACCGCTCAGGCCCATGAAGGAGGGCGACATCGACCTCCGGTGCCCCAACGCCCGTACCTGCCCGGCCCAGTTGCGGGAGCGGGTCTCCTACCTCGCCGGCCGCGAGTGCCTGGACATCGAGCACTTCGGTGACGTGGCCGCCGCCGCGCTCACCCGTCCGCTGGAGCCGGCCGACCCGCCGCTGGTCGACGAGGGCGACCTGTTCGACCTGACGGTCGAGAAGCTGCTGCCGATCAGGGCCTATGTCCTCGATCCGGACAGCGGCCTGCCGAAGCGGGACCCCAAGACCGGCGAGGAGAAGGTCGTCACGGTCTTCGCCAACCAGAAGGGCGAGCCGAAGAAGAACACCCTCGCCCTGCTGGCGAACATCGAGGCGGCGAAGCAGCGTCCGCTGGCCCGGTTCCTCAACGGCCTGTCCATCCGGCACGTCGGACCGGTGGCGGCGCAGGCCCTCGCGCGGGAGTTCCGCTCGGTGGACCGCATCGAGCAGGCCACGGAAGAGGAGTTGGCGGGGACCAGCGGTGTCGGCCCCATCATCGCGGCCGCGCTCAAGGAATGGTTCGCCGAGGAGTGGCACCGCGAGATCGTCCGCAAGTGGAAGGCCGCCGGAGTCCCGCTGGAGGAACAGTCCACCGGAGAGGACGAAGGGCCCCGTCCGCTGGAAGGGCTTACCGTCGTCGTCACCGGCACGCTGGAGAACTTCACCCGTGACGGCGCCAAGGAGGCACTGCAAAGTCGCGGGGCGAAGGTGACCGGTTCGGTTTCGAAGAAGACCTCCTTTGTGGTCGTCGGTGACAGTCCTGGGTCCAAATACGACAAGGCCATGCAGCTCAAGGTGCCTGTTCTGAACGAGGACGGTTTCGGGGTCCTGCTGGAACAGGGACCCGAAGCGGCGGCCGAAGTCGCACTGCCGACGGAGCAGTAGCGGTTGAACTCGCCCTGATCGGCGCATACCAGATGCATACGGGTGGCTGGGGCGCATTCGGGCAACCGTCGACGACCGCTGCCCGTGGAAGCGTTCTGCGGCCTACTGTTGAGGGGTGCGCCTGCCGTGCCCAGCTGCGGTCGGGGCATCCCCCTTGCTCCTCGGGGGCGGGGGAAGGGTTTTCCATCGCGGTGCCGTTGAGGGTTGTCGTCGGGCATCGGGCCGCGTGGCGTGGGCACCGCCGGTTGTGAGAGGGACGGGAATGGAACCGACCGATAGCGCCGCCCCGCACTCACGGCTGCGCCGGATGACGGGCGTGTGGCGGGGGCGCGCGGCGCGCACCGCGGAGCGTTCGCGGGTGGAAAGTGGCGCGGGGAGGGCGGGGCGGCGCACCGTGGCGGAGACGCACACCGTCGCCGTGCAGCGCGACGCCGAGCGCGCCGACGCACTGGCGGGCTCCGACCACGACCGGCACCTGTCCTGGCCCGCGCTGCCCGCGGCGGTCGTCGCGGCCGCCGGGTTCGTTCTCGGCGCGGGGTTCTACCGGGCGTTCACCGGCGACCAAGCCCTCTTCCCGTCCGGCACCGTCGGCTGGTCCCTGGCCGTGCTGACCGGCATCATCGTCGGCCACCTCGTCGCCCTCGGGCGCGCCCGCTGGTGGGGCGGCACCGGCTCCGGCGCCGCCCTCACCCTCGCCGTGCTCATGCTGTACGGCTGGGTGCCCGCCGGCATGGTCAGCCTCACCGTCGTCGTCCTGGTCGGGGCCGCCCGCCGGGGCCGCTGGCGACAGGGCGTGCTGCACGGGTCCGTGGACATCCTCGGCATCGCCGCCGGTGCCCTCGTGCTGGCCGCCTTCGGACGTGTCCCGACGGTCGAGAACCCCTGGGACCCGGACACCTGGACCCTCTACACCCTCCCCGGGGTGGTGCTGGTCGCCGCCGCCTACCTCGCGGTCACCCGAGTCCTGATCTGGTATCTGCACGCCCCGCGCGGCGGTCTGCCCACCGTCGCCCGTACCGCGCTGGTCAGACAGGGCCTCGTCGCCGTCGCACTGCTCGGCATCGCACCGCTGGTGTGCGTGGTGGCCACCGCCAAGCCCCTTCTGCTGCCCCTGTTCGCCATCCCGCTCATCGCCCTCGACTCCACGCTGTGGATAGCCCGGGCCCGGGCGGAGGAGCAGCTGCGCGACCCGCTGACCGGGCTGCCCAACCGGCAGTGGCTGCTGGAGCGCATCTGGACCGCGCTCGACGACGCCGAGCGCATCGGCGCCCGGTCCGCCCTGATGCTGATCGACCTCGACCGTTTCCGATCGGTCAATGACACGCTCGGCCATCTCGCCGGTGACCGGTTGCTTCTGCAGATCGCCGACCGGCTGCGACTCGCACTGCCGCGCGGAGCGGAGGCCGCGCGGCTCGGTGGCGACGAGTTCGCCGTCTTACTGCCGGTCGCCGACTCCACGACGTCCGCCACCCGGGTCGCCCGTGGTCTCGTCGCGGCCCTCAGCTCCCCGCTCGACCTCGACGGCCTCACCCTGGTCCTGGAAGCCAGCGCCGGCGTCGCCGTCTTCCCCGACCACGCCCTCGACGCCGAGGGGCTGCTCCGGCGGGCCGACGTCGCGATGTACCAGGCGAAGCGGGACCGTACGGGCGTGGAGGTCTACGAATCGAAGCGGGACTCGAACACCCCGGACCGCCTGGGTCTGCTGGGCGATCTGCGCCGCGCCCTCGACGCGCACGAGGTCGACCTGCACTACCAGCCGAAGGTCCGCTTCGACGGACAGGTAGCCGGCCTGGAGGCGCTGGTCCGCTGGGTGCACCCCGAGCGCGGGAAGGTGCCGCCGGACGAGTTCATAGCGATCGCCGAGTCGTCGGGCCTGATGCCGCATCTGACCGAGTACGTGCTGGAGACGGCGCTCGGGCAGGTGGCGCAGTGGCGCTCCCAGGGCCTGTACGTGCCGGTCGCGGTCAACGTCTCCCCGCGTGACGTCCACACACCCGGATTCGCGGGCTCGGTCGCGGCGCGGCTCGCCCGGCACGGAGTCCCCGCGGGGGCGCTCCAGCTGGAGATAACGGAACACGTCCTCCTGGAGGACCCGCAGCGTGCCGCGGACACCCTCGCCGGTCTGACCGGTCACGGCGTGAAGATGTCGCTGGACGACTTCGGCACCGGGTACTCCTCGCTCGTGCACCTGAGACGGCTGCCCGTGAGCGAGCTGAAGATCGACCGCTCGTTCGTGGCCCGGCTCGCGGTGGACAACGAGGACGCGGAGATCGTGCGCTGCACCGTGGATCTGGCGCACTCCCTCGGCCTGCTCGTGGTCGCCGAAGGTGTCGAGGACGACGAGACGTGGGAGCGGCTGCGGGACCTCGGCTGCGACGCCGTCCAGGGCTGGCTGGTCGCGGCGGCGATGCCCGCGGAGGAGACGACGGCCTGGCTGCGGGCGCGGGGGTCGCGCGGATGGCAGCGCCCCCGGGCCGCGTTGCCGGCCGCCGAGTGACCCGTCCACCCCGCCGCCCTACGTTCCCGCGGTGAAGTGCCCCGTCAGCAGCTCCAGTCGCCGTTCGTGCGCCCCCTCCGGCAGCCGTCCGCTGCGCATCAGCGTCACCAGGCCGTGCAGACCCGCCCAGTAGGTCTCCGTCAGCAGACCCAGGTCCTCACCCTCCCGCGCGATCGGCTCCACGGCTCGCCGTAGCTCACCGAAGGCTTCCTGCAGCGGCGCCGGTGCCTCCGGCGTGGCGAACGGCAGGTCCACCCGGTGGGTGAACATCGCGTCGTACAACGCCGGTCGGCGCCGCGCGAACGCCGTGTAGGCCTCGCCCACCGCCGCGAGCGCTGCGCGCCTGCCGTTCGCCGCCGCGCGCGCCGTACGCAACTCGGCGGCCATCTCGGCGCAGCCCTGCACGGCCACCGCCGCCATGATCGCGTCCTTGCCCTTGAAGTGGCTGTAGAGGACGGGCTGGCTGTACTCGATCTCCGCGGCCAGGCGGCGTGTGGTGACCGCTTCCCAGCCCTCCGCCTCCGCCAGCTCCTGCGCGGCCCTGACGATCAGCCGCTCGCGCTCCGCTCGTTCGCGCTCCCGGCGCGTCTGGATGGACATGACCGTCATCCTAGCAGCGCTAGCCAATCTGTCATTGCTCTGCTAGCTTCGCTCTTGTCGCTAGCACTGCTAGCGACACCGCCCCGGCCACCGACGAGGAGACCCGCCATGACCGTGACCGCGTACACCCTGGCCGTCGTGCTCAACCTGTTCGTCCTGTACATCGGGGCCCGCTTCCTCCTTCAGCCCCGCCCCTCCGCCGCCGGCTACGGCGTCCCGGCCGATCCCGACGGCGACGCCTCCGCGTACCTCACGGTCAAGGGGCTGCGCGACGGCACCCTGGGGCTGCTGGGCCTGGCGCTGCTGGCGTTCGCCGGTGCCGAGGCCGAAGCGTGGTTCATGCTCTGCGTGGCGGTGATCCCGCTGTGCGACACCGTGATCGTGCTGCGCCACGGCGGGAAGAAGGCGGTGGCGTTCGGGGTCCACTTCGCCACGGCCGTCGTCGTGCTGATCAGCGCGGCGCTGCTGTTCACCGTCTGAGCCGGCGGATCCGCCGGGCGGCGAGCGACGAGTGTCGGCCGCCGGGGGACGTACCGCTGGATGCCGCACCGCCGGGCGGGGCGAAACCGTTTCACGCGCATCGGTCCCCGCCCCATAGGATTGCGCCAAACCACACACACTCACCCAGAGGATCGCTGCATGCCTGGCATCACGCGCGAGGAGGTCGCCCACCTCGCCCGGCTGGCGCGTCTGGAGCTGAAGCCCGAAGAGCTCGACCACTTCGCAGGCCAGCTCGACGACATCATCGGCGCGGTCGCCCGCGTCAGCGAGGTCGCCGACCAAGACGTACCGCCGACCTCGCACCCGCTCCCGCTGACGAACGTCATGCGCGAGGACGAGGTCCGTCCCTCGCTCACCCCCGAGCAGGCGCTCTCCGGCGCCCCGGCCCAGGAGCAGCAGCGTTTCAAGGTGCCGCAGATCCTGGGGGAGGACTAAGAAGCCATGACGGCCAAGAACATCGAATACTGCATCAAGCTCACCGCCGCCGAGACCGCCGAGAAGATCGCCTCCGGCGAGCTCACCGCGGTCGAGGTCACCGAGGCCCACCTGGCCCGCATCGAGGCCGTCGACGAGAAGGTGCACGCCTTCCTGCACGTCGACCGAGAGGGTGCCCTCGCGCAGGCCCGCGCCGTCGACGAGAAGCGGGCCAAGGGGGAGAAGCTCGGTCCGCTGGCCGGTGTCCCCCTCGCGCTCAAGGACATCTTCACCACCGAGGGCATCCCCACGACCGTCGGCTCGAAGATCCTCGAAGGGTGGATCCCGCCGTACGACGCCACCCTCACCAAGAAGCTCAAGGCCGCTGACGTCGTCATCCTCGGCAAGACCAACATGGACGAGTTCGCCATGGGGTCCTCGACCGAGAACAGCGCCTACGGGCCGACCGGCAACCCCTGGGACCTCACCAAGATCCCCGGTGGTTCGGGCGGTGGCTCCTCCGCCGCGCTCGCCTCCTTCCAGGCGCCCCTCGCCATCGGCACCGACACCGGCGGCTCCATCCGCCAGCCGGCCGCCGTCACCGGCACGGTCGGCGTCAAGCCGACGTACGGGGCCGTGTCCCGCTACGGCATGGTCGCCTTCTCCTCCTCCCTCGACCAGGGCGGGCCCTGCGCCCGTACGGTCCTGGACGCGGCCCTGCTCCACGAGGTCATCGCCGGGCACGACCCGCTGGACTCGACCTCCATCGACGCCCCGGTCCCGCCGGTCGTCGAGGCCGCCCGCAACGGCAGCGTCCAGGGCATGCGCGTCGGCGTCGTCAAGCAGTTCCGCGGCGAGGGCTACCAGGCCGGAGTCATCCAGCGGTTCGACGAGTCCGTCGAGCTGCTGAAGGAACTCGGCGCCGAGATCGTCGAGCTGGACTGCCCGTCCTTCGACCTCGCGCTGTCGGCGTACTACCTGATCGCCCCCTCCGAGTGCTCCTCCAACCTCGCCCGCTTCGACGGCCTGCGCTACGGCCTGCGGACCGGCGACGACGGCACGCACTCCGCCGAGGAGGTCACCTCGCTCACCCGTGAGGCGGGCTTCGGCCCGGAGGTGAAGCGCCGCATCATGCTCGGCACGTACGCCCTGAGCTCCGGCTACTACGACGCGTACTACGGCAGCGCCCAGAAGGTCCGCACGCTCATCACGCGCGACTTCGAGAAGGCCTTCGAGCAGGTCGACGTGATCGTCTCCCCGACGACGCCGACCACCGCCTTCGCGATCGGCGAGCGTGCCGACGACCCGATGGCGATGTACCTCGCCGACCTGTGCACCATCCCGACGAACCTCGCGGGCAACGCGGCCATGTCGCTGCCCTGCGGTCTGGCACCGGAGGACAACCTCCCGGTCGGCCTGCAGATCATCGCCCCGGCGATGAAGGACGACCGCCTGTACAAGGTCGGGGCGGCCGTCGAGGCGGCCTTCGTGGAAAAGTGGGGTCACCCGCTGATCGAGGAGGCTCCGTCGCTGTGAGTAAGGCAATGTCCAAGGCCAAGGGCTTCAAGAAGTCCAAGTCCGGCCTGTACCTGTCCATGGCCACCACCGCGTTCGGTGCGGTCAACGTCGTCAAGCAGGCCAAGAAGGCCCGCCTGGAGAGCGACACGCTGCGCCTGATCGACGCCGCAGTGTCCGCCACCGCCATCGTCACCGGCCTCGCCATCCTCTACCGCGAGCTGAAGCGGCTGGGCGACGACGACGTCCTGCTGGGCTGAGAGGGAAGTTTCACCGTGACCACCACGACCGACCTGGTGTCGTACGAGGACGCGCTGGCGTCGTACGACCCCGTCATGGGCCTTGAGGTCCATGTCGAACTCGGCACCAAGACCAAGATGTTCTGCGGCTGTTCGACCGCCCTCGGGCAGGACGCCAACACCCAGACCTGCCCCGTCTGCCTCGGCCTGCCCGGCGCGCTCCCGGTCGTCAACGCGACCGGCGTCGAGTCCGCGATCAAGATCGGTCTCGCGCTGAACTGCGAGATCGCCGAGTGGTGCCGCTTCGCCCGGAAGAACTACTTCTATCCGGACATGCCGAAGAACTTCCAGACCTCCCAGTACGACGAGCCGATCGCCTTCAACGGTTACCTCGACGTCCAGCTGGAGGACGGCGAGACCTTCCGCGTGGAGATCGAGCGCGCCCACATGGAGGAGGACACCGGCAAGTCGACGCACGTCGGCGGCGCCACCGGCCGTATCCACGGCGCGTCCCACTCCCTGCTGGACTACAACCGCGCCGGCATCCCGCTCATCGAGATCGTCACCAAGCCGATCGTGGGCGCGGGCGAGCGCGCCCCCGAGGTGGCGAAGGCGTACGTCCGTGAGCTGCGCGAGCTCATCAGGTCGCTCGGCGTCTCCGAGGCCCGCATGGAGATGGGCCAGATGCGCTGCGACGTGAACCTGTCGCTGCGCCCGAACGGCACCGAGAAGTTCGGCACGCGCTCCGAGACGAAGAACGTCAACTCGCTGCGTTCCGTGGAGCGGGCCTGCCGTTACGAGATCCAGCGCCATGCGGCGGTGCTGTCGTCCGGCGGCACGATCGTCCAGGAGACCCGCCACTTCCACGAGGACACCGGGTCCACGACCTCGGGCCGGGTGAAGGAGGAGGCCGAGGACTACCGGTACTTCCCCGAGCCGGACCTGGTGCCGGTGGCCCCCTCGCGCGAGTGGGTCGAGGAGATCCGGGCGGCCCTGCCCGAGCTGCCGCTGGCCCGCCGTACCCGGCTCCTCGCGGAGTGGGGCATCTCTGCCGTCGACATGCAGGCGATCCTCAACGCCGGTGCCCTGGACCTGATCGTCGCCACGATCGACGCCGGTGCCGACGCGGCCTCCGCCCGCAAGTGGTGGATGGGCGAACTGGCCCGCAGCGCCAACGAGTCGGGCAAGGCGCTCGACGAGCTGGCGATCACTCCGGCGCAGGTCGCCCGGGTCACCGAGCTGGTCTCGAAGGGTGACCTGAACGACAAGCTGGCCCGCCAGGTCATCGAGGGCGTCCTCGCGGGCGAGGGCACCCCGGACGAGGTCGTCGACAAGCGCGGTCTGAAGGTCGTCTCCGACGAGGGCGCGCTCACCGCCGCCGTCGAGGAGGCCATCGCCGGCAACCCGGCCATCGCCGACAAGATCCGCGGCGGCAAGGTGGCCGCGGCCGGCGCCCTGGTCGGCGCGGTCATGAAGGCCACTCGTGGTCAGGCGGACGCGGCCCGCGTCAAGGAGCTGATCCTTCAGAAGCTGGGCGTCAGCGAGGGCTGAGGCCCGCCCTTTCACCAGCGAGGGGGACACACCGCGACCGGTGTGTCCCCCTCGGCTCGTTCTCAGTAACGGCGTCCCACGAGTCGTACGAAGCCCAGCGCGCGGCCCTCGTCCGCCCGCACCAGGTCGCCGTTCCGGCGGGCCATCGTGCGGTGGAACTCCTCGGGGCTCTCCTCGGCGACCACCTCGCACCACAGCAGCCAGTCCCGCCAGCCGTCCTCCAGCCAGTCGGCGGCCTCGACCTCGACGGCTGCGCTGCGGGTCCAGTGGCGCCGCCACCACCCGGCGGAGTGGAAGGACCAGAAGTCGGGCTCCCACCACGGCTCGAGGTGCTCCGGCGGCTCGGTGCCCGCCGGCTCCTCCCGGAGTGCGGGAACGACGACACCGATCCGCCCGCCGGGCTTCAGCAGCCGGGTGAGCGTGGGCAGATAGAGATCGTTCGTGCCGAAGTAGTGGTAGGCGTCGATGCTCACGATCGCATCGAAGCTGCCCTCGGCGAACGGCAGGTCGTGCGCCTCGGCGTGCACGGGCAGCACGCGGTCGGCGAACCCGGCCTCGGCGATGCGCCCGGCGTTGTCGTCGGGCTTGATCCACAGATCGGCGGCGGTGACCTGGACGTCGTACTCCCTGGCCAGGAAGATCGACGTCATCGCCCGGCCGCAGCCCAGGTCGAGGACGCGAGCGCCGGGGCGCAGGGCGTCCAGGCCGAGCGCGGGGGCCAGCCACTCCAGCAGCCACAGCGCGTTCGGGCCCATCTCGTTCTCGATGACCCAGCGGGGGTCGTAGCCGTTGCTGCGCGGGTAGCAGGCGTGGGTCAGCCGCTTGTGGAGGTCCTCACTCGAGGTCCTCGGGGTGATGTCCGGCATCGGTGAACGGGCTCCTTGAGTCCGGTGAAGCGGAAAGGGGTACGTCGGAGCTCGATCGGACGCTCAAACAATGCACCTGCCCAGGTCGGCGGCGATGTGCCGCGGGACGGCCGACCTTCGGAAGCTAGCAGCCGGCGCCACCGCCCCGCCTCCGGTTTTCCGGCGCGACGCGCTACGCTCGCCCGCCATGAGTGGACGCGGTGATTCCGAAATAGCCGAGACTGTGGAGGAGCAGTCCGACCTGGGCGACGCGGAGGCCCTGGAGGACGACGAGGACCCGGCGCACGAGGCGCGGCGGGCCCGTTGGACGGCTGCCGGGACCGGGGCGCTTCTGGCCCTCGCCGGGCTGGCCGCCGCGGCGCTGCGCATCACCGGTTCCGCCCCGGCCCTCGTCCCGGCCGCCTACGCCTTCGGCGCCGCCGTCTGCGCGCTCGCCGCCGCCCTCGGCCATCGGGGGCGGACCCGGCGGGCGCTGTGGCTGCTGATCGCCGGGGTGATGGTGATGGCGCTGGGGGACCAGTTCGACTGATGTGAAAGGCGTCACTCCCGCACGACAGAGCGGCCGTGACTGTCCTGTGATCTGCCTCCCACTTGTGTGAATAACCCCACGAACGCGGCAAACGATCATTTTCGCCTGCGAGAGTTTGCTTCACATCGCTCAAGCGTTCTTTGCGGGCTGTTCACTTCATGGACGACTGTTCCCGATCAAAGATCCACACATCGCCCCCGGGAGCACGTTCGTGGCAGCCCTTGCACGCTGGTGTGTCCAACGCCGCCTCGTCGCCGTACTGCTCTGGCTGCTCGCCTTCGGCGGGGTGTCCGCGGCCGCGGTCGTGACGGGCACCGCGTACTCGAACGACTACGAGGTCCCCGGCACCGAGTCGGGCCGTGCCACCCAGCTGCTCCAGGACGGTTTCCCCGGCCTCGGCGGCGACAGCGACACCGTCGTCTGGCACACCACGTCCGGCACCGTCCGCGCCCCCGACGTCGAGCAGACCATGACCCGGACGCTGGACAGGATCGCGCAACTGCCCGGCGTCGCGGCCGTCGGCAGCCCGTACGACAAGCAGGGCGCCCCCCAGATCAGCGCGGACGGGCACACGGCGTACGCCACCGTCACCTTCGACGACAGCGCGGAGAACCTCGACGAGGGCGAGGCCGAGGCCGTCGTGAGCGCCGCCGAGGCCGCCGAGGGCGACGGGCTCCGGGTGGAGCTGGGCGGCAGCGCCGTCGGGCTCACCGAATCACCGGGCGGGCACCTCGCCGAGGTCGTCGGGGTCGCCGTGGCGGCGGTGGTGCTGTTCCTCGCCTTCGGCTCGCTCGCCGCCTCCGTGCTGCCCATCGCGACCGCGCTGGTGAGCGTCGGCACCGCCTATTCCGGGATCGCGCTGCTCGGGCACGCCATGACCGTCGCCGACTTCGCGCCCATGCTCGGCATGCTCATCGGACTCGGCGTCGGCATCGACTACGCGCTGTTCATCGTCACCAGACACCGGCGCGGGCTCAAACGCGGTCTGCCCGTCGCCGAGTCGATCACGAACGCCGTGGCCACCACCGGACGCGCGGTGGTGTTCGCGGGCGCGACGGTCTGCATAGCCCTGCTCGGCATGCTGATCCTCCAGCTCAGCTTCCTGGGCGGCGTCGCGATCGCCGCCTCGCTGACCGTGGTCCTCACGGTCGCCGCCTCCGTGACCCTGCTGCCCGCCCTGCTGTCCTTCATCGGCATGCGCGCCCTCAGCCGCCGTGAGCGCCGCCGGCTCGCCGAGCACGGGCCCGAGCCCGAGCTGCCGACCGGGTTCGCCGCGCGCTGGTCGGCGTTCGTCGAGCGCCACCCCAAGGCGCTCGGCGCGACAGCCCTCGCCGTGATCACCGTCCTCACCCTGCCCACCTTCGGTCTGCGCCTCGGCACCTCGGACCAGGGCAACAACCCGCAGACCTCCACCACCCGCCAGGCCTACGACCTCCTCGCCGACGGCTTCGGCCCCGGCGTGAACGGCCCGCTCACCCTGGTCACCGAGGTCGACGGCGGCCACGACAAGCTCGCCCTCGACAACCTCGACGCCACCCTGCGCACCACCGAGGGCGTCGCGTCGGTGACTCCCGTGACGTTCGACGCGGGCGGGGACATCGCGTACCTCACCGTCGTACCCACGTCCTCCCCGCAGTCGCAGCAGACCAGCGACCTCGTCGACCGGCTGCGCTCCGAGGTCCTGCCGCGCGCCGAGACCGGCACCTCGCTCGACGTGCACGTCGGGGGCATGACGGCCGGCTACGACGACTTCGCCGACGTGATCGTCGGCAAGCTGCCGCTGTTCGTCGGCGTCGTCATCGGCCTCGGCTGTCTGCTGCTCCTGCTCGCCTTCCGGTCCGTCGGCATCCCGCTCAAGGCCGCCGCGATGAACGTCGCCGCCGTCGCCGCCGCCTTCGGAGTCGTCGTGGCGATCTTCCAGTGGGGGTGGGGGAGCGAACTGCTGGGCCTCGGCCGCGCGGGCCCGATCGAGCCCTTCCTCCCCGTGATCATGGTGTCCGTCCTCTTCGGCCTGTCCATGGACTACCAGGTCTTCCTGGTCAGCCGGATGTACGAGGAGTGGCTGGAGACCGGCGACAACCGGCGTGCCGTCCGGGTCGGCCTCGCCGAGACCAGCCGGGTGATCAACTCCGCCGCGGTCATCATGATCTCGGTCTTCCTCGCCTTCGTCCTCAGCGGTGACCGCGTGATCGCCATGTTCGGCATCGCCCTGGCCGCCGCCGTCGCCCTGGACGCCTTCGTCCTGCGCACCCTCCTCGTCCCCGCCCTGATGCACCTGCTCGGCGGCGCCAACTGGTGGCTGCCCCGCTGGCTCGACAAGCGCATGCCGCGCATCAGCATCGAGCCGCCCGAGTCCCGTGCCGCCCATGAGAGGCTGGCCGCCGCGACGGACGCCGAGGTGGCGGACGTGCTGGCGGAGGAGGAACGACAGCGGGATGTACGCGATATCGCTGGGTGACGACGGAGCCGAGCTGCGCCCCCTGGAGCTCTGGCACGCCGAGGAGTTCCTGGCCCACCTGGAGCGGGGAAGGGACTTCATCAACCAGTACGTGCCCTTCGGCTCGACGGCCACGGACCCGGCGTCGGCGCGGGAGGTGCTCCAGCGGTACGCCGACATGCGTGCCGCCGACACCGGGTCCCTGCACGGCCTGTGGCTGGAGGAGAAGCTGGTGGGCGGTGTGCTCTTCCTCAACTTCGACGCCGAGAACGCCAACTGCGAGGTCGGCTGCTGGCTGGAGCCCGCCGGCACCGGGCGAGGGCTCGTCACGCGCGCGATGCGGGTGCTCATCGACTTCGCGATCGAGCGGCGCGGCATCCACCGCGTCGAGTGGATCGCCTCCGCCGGGAACACGCCGAGCCTGAACGTGGCCCGGCGGCTGGGCATGACCTGCGAGGGCGTGCGCCGGGAGAGCTACCCCTATCGTGGGGTGCGGCACGACCTCGAGGTCTGGTCGATCCTGGCCCCCGAGTGGCGTGAGGCACGCACGCGTGCCGCCCACGAGGATCATTAAGCAACCTCTCAGACAGCGTCCGTACGGTGCGAGGCATGGGAACGAAGACAGTGGACGAGACCGGCGCCGACACCGGCACCAAGGCGAAGACCGACGACGAGAACGTGGACACGGTCGAGACGACCGACACCCACACCGACGCCGGTGCCGCCGGTGAGGCGACGGAGCACGACGACGCCGAGGCCGGGGGCGAGGTGACCGCTCAGGCCACGGAAGAAGGCCCCTCCGGCGTCGGCCAGGGCGCGGGCGCGGTCGTCTCCGCGGCGCTCGGACTCGTCTCCCTGACCGGCAGCTGGGTGGGCACGATCGCCACCGCGCGCGAGAACCTCCTCGGTCAGCTGGAGAACTCCTCCAACTCGAACGTCGACAAGCTGATCCAGGAGGGCTATGTCGACGGCTGGCACGCCGCCGCCCTCTGGGGCGGGCTGTTCGCGCTCGCCGGGCTGCTCGTGGGCGTCTTCGTGCTCATCCGGCCCGCGTTCGGGGCACCCGGCAAGCCGCAGGCCGGATGGATCAAGGCGGTCGCCTGGGGCGGT
Organism: Streptomyces sp. NPDC001920; assembly: GCF_053594495.1. Classification (NCBI taxonomy): domain Bacteria; kingdom Bacillati; phylum Actinomycetota; class Actinomycetes; order Kitasatosporales; family Streptomycetaceae; genus Streptomyces; species Streptomyces sp. NPDC001920. The sequence goes on along the minus strand of NZ_JBSFEP010000013.1, from coordinate 210,918 downwards.
GTCACGCTCGGTGTCATCGGCCTGCTGCTGGCGGTTCTGAAGTACACCGACGTGCTGCTCGGCATCCCGTCCGTGGGCTGAGACGCCGCGAGAACCCGGGGCCTCAGAGCCACCGTAAGGACCTCTTACGGCGGCTCTGAGGCCCCTTACGCATGTCCGGAGCCCCGCCCGCCGCGGAAGATGCGGAACTCTCCCGATGTGCCGGACCCCCCTGGGCGGCGAAGGTGGGGACATCGCGTCGAACGACGCCGAAGCCCCTCCCTCACCAGGAAAGACAAGGGATCCGTCATGTACGAGTACGAGTTCCACCACCTCCGTTCCGTCGAGCTGATCCGGCAGGCCGAGCACGAGCGCCTGGTCCGGGAGGCCGCCCGTGTCCGCCGTGCCGCGCGCCGTGCGGCCGCGAAGCGCTCCGCGGATGAGGGGGAAGCGGAGGCGCATACGCCGCGCCTCCGGCGGCACCGTCACGCGCGCGCCGCGTGACGGTTCAGGCCGGGCGGACCGGTCGGGCTCGTCCGGCGGACGAGCCCGGGACCGCCCGGTTGTCGGCGCCGCATGCGATGCTCGGCCCCGTGGAGACCAGGTCAGTCAGTCCCGTGTTCGTCGGTCGGACAGCCGAGTTGGAGACGCTCGACGACGCGCTCGCCCGTGCCGCCACGGGCGAGCCGCAGGCGTTGGTGATCGGCGGCGAAGCCGGCGTCGGCAAGACCCGCCTCGTCGAGGAGTTCGCCGCCGCCGCCGTACGCGAGGGCGCCGTCGTCGCACTCGGCGGCTGCGTCGAGATCGGCGCCGACGGGCTGCCGTTCGCCCCCATCTCCACCGCGCTGCGCGCCCTGCGCCGCGAACTGCCCGACGAACTGGCCACCGCCGCCGCCGGCCAGGAGGAGGAACTGGCCCGACTGCTGCCCGAGTTGGGGGAGACGGCGCCACCCCGGGGATCCGACCGGTCCGACGAGGAGGGCATGGCCCGCCTCTTCGAACTCACCGCCCGCCTCCTGGAACGGGTCGCCGCCACCCGCACCGTCGTCGTCGCCCTGGAGGACCTGCACTGGGCCGACGCCTCCACCCGCCACCTGCTCGCCTACCTGTACCGCACCTTGCGCACCGGCCGCCTGGTCGTCCTGGCCACCTACCGCTCCGACGACATCCACCGCCGGCACCCGCTGCGCCCGCTCCTCGCCGAACTCGACCGTGTGCGCACCGTCCGCCGTATCGAACTCGGCCGCTTCACCCGCGCCGAGGTCGGCCGGCAGATCGCCGGCATCCTCGCCGCCCGACCCGACCCGGCCCAGGTCGACGAGATATTCGAACGCTCCGACGGCAACGCCTTCTTCGTCGAGGAACTGGCGGTCGCCGCCCATGAGGGCTGCCGCACCGGCCTCACCGAATCCCTGCGGGACCTGCTCCTCGTCCGGGTGGAGGGGCTGCCCGAGAGCGCCCAGCGGGTCGCCCGGATCGTCGCCGAGGGTGGTTCCACCGTCGAGTACCGGCTGATCGCCGCCGTCGCCCAGCTCGCCGAGGACGACCTCATCGAGGCGCTGCGCGCCGCCGTCAACGCCCACATCCTCATCGCCGCGCCCTCCGGCGACGGCTACCGCTTCCGGCACTCCCTGGTCCGCGAGGCCGTCGGCGACGACCTGCTGCCGGGCGAACGCTCCCGTCTCAACCGCCGCTACGCCGAGGCTCTCCAGGCCGATCCGACACTCGTCCCGGCCGACGAGCGCGTCATGCGGCTCGCCAGCTACTGGTACCACGCGAACGACCCCGCCAAGGCCCTGCCCGCCGTCCTGGACGCCTCCGTCACCGCCCGCCGCCGGCACGCCCACTCCGAGCAACTACAGTTGCTGGAACGCGCGATGGAGCTGTGGGACACCGCCCCCGAGGCCGTGCGGGCCACGCTGCGCCCCGTCGACTGCACGGAGGCCTATCCCCCCTGCGGCTGCGACCCCGCCACCACACCCCTGCGCTATCTCGACCTGATGGCCGAGGCCGCCGTCGCCGGCCGGCTGTGCGGCGAACGGGACCGCGCCCTGAAGATCACCAAGCGGGCGCTGCACCTGCTGGAGGACGAGAACGACCCCCTGCGCGCCGCCTGGTTCTGGGTCCAGCGCTCCCGGCTGGTCCAGGCCCAGGCCCGCGGCGACGGCTGGCAGGAGCTGGGCACCGCCCAGGAACTGGTGCGCGGCCTGCCGCCCTCGGAGGTGCACGCCGAGGTACTGGCCCTGGTCGCCAAGTGGTCGATGCTGCGCCGGCCCGGCCCCGAGGCCCTGTCGGCCGCCGAACGTGCCGTCGCGTACGCACGCATGGTGGGAGCCGAGGACATCGAACTGAACGCGCGTCTCACCCTCGGCGGACTCATGGTCGAGGCCGGGGACATCGAGGCCGGGCTGGCCGAGATGTACGAGGTGCGGGACCAGGTGACCGCCCTCGGCCTGGCGGCGGTGGTGGGCCGCAGCCATGTGAACCTGCCGTCCGTCCTCGAAGGCATCGGCCGCTCCGAGGAGGCCGTCGGCCTCCTGCGCGAGGGCCTGCGGCTCACCCAGGAGATGGGCCTGCGCGGCACCGAGGCCTGGGTCTGGTCGAACCTGGCCGACTCACTGATCTCCCTGGGGCGTTGGAGCGAGGCCGCACAGGCCGCGGTCAACGCCCAGCGGGCCGGGCAGTCCGCGCAGCCGCGCGGCGGAGCCTTCAACAGCCTCGCCTTCCTCGCGCTCGCGCGCGGCGAACTCACCGAGGCGGCCCGCCATCTGGCCGCCGGCCGCGCCTCCTACGGTCCGCACGACGCCATGCCGCAGCACGAGCTGCCGATGTCCTGCCTGGCCCTCGGCATTGCAGCCGCCGAGGGCCGCCTCCTGGACGCCCGCGCCGAAGCCGACCGCGCCCTGGACACCGGCTTCCCACCCGGCACCCAGCGCTATGCCTGGCCACTGCTGCTGGCCGCCGCCGTCGCCGAGTCCGACGCCGGCCAGACGCCGCACCCCGTGCAGGAGGGCCGCGCCGCCTTCCTGGAACGGCTCTTCGAGGCCGTCCGCAAGCTCACCACCGGCGTGCCCCTGTGGCTGGCCTACGAGAAGTGGACCCGAGCCGAACTCGACCGGGCACAGCACCGGGCCACCCCCGACACCTGGTCCGACGTCATCACCGCCTTCGAAGCCCTGGAACGCCCCTACGACCTCGCCCGCGTCCGCCACCGCACGGCCGAGGCGCTGCTCATGGTCGGGGGCGACGACGAGCGTGCCCGCGCCACCGAACTGCTCCGCCTCACCCTGGCGACCGCCGACCACCTGGGGGCCCGCCCCCTCGCCGAAGCCACGGCCCGACTGGCCCGGCGGGCCCGCCTCTCCCTCACCTCGGCCCCACCCCCTTCGGACCCGGCCGACGCCCTCGGCCTCACCACCCGGGAACGGGATGTCCTGCGCCTGGTCTCCGCCGGCCGCACCAACCGCCAGATCGCCGAGGAACTGTTCATCTCCCCGAAGACGGCCAGCGTCCATGTGTCCAACATCCTGGGAAAGCTCGGCGTCTCGGGGCGGGGCGAGGCGGCGGCCGTGGCGCATCGGACGGGCTTGTTCCAGGTGGGAGCCGAGGAGCGGCTCGGCGCCGGATGACGCCGGGCCCTCGCCCGGTCTCCCGCCGCCGGGGAGGTGAGGCAGTCCCCTACTGCACCTGCACCTGCAGAATCCGGTCGTCCCCGTCCTTCGGCCCGCCACGTCCGTCCGTGTTGCTCGTGGTCACCCAGAGCTTGTCGCCGCCCGCCGCGACGACCGTGCGCAGGCGTCCGTACTCGCCCTCCAGGAACGCCTGCGGATCCGCCGACGCCTGCGTGCCCTTCAGCGGGACGCGCCAGAGCCGCTGCCCCTTGAGGCCCGCCATCCAGACGGAGCCCTCGGCGTAGGCGACGCCGCTGGGGGAGGCGTCGTCGGTGCCCCACTGGGCCAGGGGGTTGACGTAGCCGGCGGCGTCGGACTTGCCCTCCGCCTCCGGCCAGCCGTAGTTGCCGCCCGGCTTGATCGCGTTGAGCTCGTCCCAGGTGTCCTGGCCGAACTCCGCCGCGAACAGGCGCTGTTCGGAGTCCCAGGCCAGGCCCTGGACGTTCCGATGGCCGTACGAGTACACGGGGGAGTCGGGGAAGGGGTTGCCGGGGGCCGGTTCGCCCTCCGGGGTCAGACGAAGGATCTTGCCGCCCGTGGAGTCCTTGTCCTGGGACAGGCCCGTGTCACCGCTCTCACCGGTGCCCGCGTACAGCATCTTGTCCGGGCCGAACGCGATCCGGCCACCGTTGTGGACGAAGCCCTTGGGGATGCCTCTGAAGATCGTGTCAGGTGCGCCCAACTGCTCGCCGGACGGCTTCTGCTCGTCGTAGAGCATGCGGACGATGCGGTTGTCCGAGGCCGAGGTGAAGTACGCGTAGACCATGTGGTCCGAGGCGTAGTCCGGCGACAGGGCGAGACCCATGAGCCCGCCCTCGCCCGCCGGGGAGACGCCCGGTACCTCGCCCAGCTCGGTCTTCTTCCCCGACTTCCCGTCGACCCGGGTGATCGTCGCGTCGTCGCGGGAGGAGACGAGCAGGTCGCCGTCGGGAAGCGGGGCCAGGCCCCACGGGGTGTTCAGGCCCTCGGCGACCGTGCGCACCACCTTGACCGAACCTTGCGCGGGCGGGGTCTCCTCGGACGCCTTCCCGGCCGACGGGGACCCGGTGGTGCTGCTCGGCGCCGCGGCCGTGCCGCCGCTCGGTGATCCCCCGTCCTCGGAGGAGCAGGCGGCGGTCAGCAGGAGTGCGGCCGTGGCCATCACGGCCGTCACGACTCGACGCTGCACGATCTTGGTCCCTTCGACGCGGCGGGTACTACTGTTCTTACACCGCTCGCGCCTCACAGGTTCCCGATCCATGAACCTTCAATCGAAGGCCCCGCCTTCCCGACCGGTTTCGGTTCGGTGCCCCCGGTTTCGGCCCGGCCCCCGGTTTCGGCCTTCCACCGCTGCCGGCTTGCCCGGCCGGCTCCGGCATCGCGTGGTTTCGACGTCAGTCCCAGGAGCCCTGCCCCCGGGGCAGCTCCGCCACCTCGGCCAGGTCCTCCGCCGTCAGCCGTATCCCCGCGGCCGAGGCGTTCTCCGAGACATGGCGTTCCTGCTTCGTGCCGGGCACCACGACCACGTGCCGCCCCTGCGCCAGCACCCAGGCCAGCGCCACCTGCGCCGGAGTGACCCCGCCCCCGTGCCGGGCCGCGATGCGGCGCAGGCCCACGACGATCGGCTGGTTCGCCGCCATCATCTCGGCGGTGAAGCGCGGATGCCGGGCACGCACGTCGTCCGGTTCGAAGCCCTGCCCCGGCTTCAGGGTGCCGGTCAGGAAGCCGTTGCCCAGGGGCATCGCCGCCAGGAATCCCACCCCGCGCGCCGCGCACCAGGGCAGCAGCGTCTCCAGCGCCTCCGGCGACCACACCGACAACTCGGCCTGCACGGCGCTGACCGGGAAGACCTGCTGCACGCGCTGCAACTGGCGGATCGTGGAGTCGTGCAGGCGGGTTCCGGACCGTCGGCCACCTCGCGCGCCCACCGCGCACAACCCCAACGCCCGTACCTTTCCGGCCTGGACGAGTTCCGCCATCGCGCCCCACGTCTCCTCGACCGGGACCTCGGGGTCCGCACGGTGCAACTGGTAGAGGTCGATCACGTCCGTCTGCAGGCGGCGCAGCGAGGCGTCGCAGGCCCGCTTCACATAGCCGGGACGGCCGTTGGCCACGATGTGCTGCTCGCCCACCAGCAGACCGACCTTCGTCGACACGAACGCGTCCTGGCGGCGTTCCTTCAACACCCGCCCCACCAACAGCTCGTTGGTGAACGGCCCGTACATGTCGGCCGTGTCCAGCAGCGTCGAGCCCACGTCGAGCGCCCGGTGCACGGCCCTGACCGACTCCTCGCCCCGCTGCCGCGACGAGCTGTAGGCCCAGCTCATCGGCATGCACCCGAGCCCGACGGCTCCCACCGCGAGTGCCGCCGCGCCGATCGTCCTGCGCTCCACCTGGCCGTAACCCTCCCTCTTCCGGCACCCCAACCTAACCTCTGCACTCCTGTTCGCCTGACATAGCCTCCTGGGCATGACGACCGTTGACGTGTGGCTCCCCATCCCGCCGGAACAGATCGAGGGCCTTCCCGAGGGCCCGCGCTACCGTTTCTGGGACGGCGCCGAGGACTTTCCAGCCGACCCGGCCGAGTGCGCCTTCTACGTCGTGCCGTACATGAAGCCGCCCGCCCTGGGGCAGCGTCCGCTGCCCCGGATGAGCTCGGTGGAGGTGGTGCAGACGCTCTCCGCCGGCACCGACCACGTCGAGGCGGGCCTCAAGCACCTGCGGCCGGGTGTGAAGCTGTGCAACGCGCGTGGGGTGCACGAGGCGAGCACCGCCGAGCTCACCCTCACGCTCATCCTCGCCTCGCTGCGCGGCGTCCCCGACTTCGTGCGGGCGCAGGACAAGGGGGAGTGGCTCGGCGGATTCAGGCCCGCGCTGGCGGACAAGAGCGTCCTCATCGTGGGATACGGCGCCATCGGCGCCGCGATCGAGGACAGGCTCGCGCCCTTCGAGCTGGCGCGGGTGGCGCGCGTCGCGCGCTCTGAGCGCACCACGGCGCGCGGACTTGTGCATCCGCTCACCGAACTGCCCTCTCTGCTCCCGGAAGCGGACGTCGTCATCCTGTCCACGCCCCTGACGGACGCCACCCGCCACCTGGTGAACGCCGACTTCCTCGCCCGCATGAAGGACGGCGCGCTGCTGGTCAACGTCGCCCGCGGAGCCGTGGTCGACACCAAGGCGCTGCTCACCGAGTTGGAGACCGGGCGCGTCACCGCCGCCCTGGACGTCACCGACCCCGAGCCGCTGCCCCGGGAGCACCCCCTGTGGCAAGCGCCGGGTGTGCTGATCAGCCCTCATGTGGGCGGTCCGACCTCGGCGTTCCTGCCGCGCGCCGAGCGGCTGCTGGTGGACCAGTTGAGCCGTTATGTGAACCGGGAGCCTCTTCGGAACGTGATCCTCACGACGGGCGAGACGCGCGTGTGACGCTCAGCGGCTGAGAGGCGCGCGGGTCCCGCCCGCCGCGCGCACCGTGCCCGTCATCCGATTCGAGTACCCTCCGCAGTCCCACGGAAGCGGTCCGTACGCGCATATGCGCTGGTCGTCACGGAGCGTAGAGGCGCTATGTCCCTGAGTGACGAGACTGGTGTATCGTCCGGACAGGGGATGCGCCGCTCACAGTTCGGCGCCGGGGATGGACAGTTCAGATGTGTGAGGGGGGCGACGGGCGATGCACGGCCTATGGACGAGCGATCCGACGCGGCGGGGCCGCCGCCGGCGACCCTGGGGTACGGCTGCGCGCAGAAGTGGCCGGCACGGCGGCCACGGCTGCCGTCACAGCCATCTCCACCGCAGGCACAGCACGCGCAGGCGCCATGCGCAGCCCACGCACCCGGACCCCCGGGAGCCGGGAGCGGCGCGGACCGGGAGGGCCCGGTGAGCTCGCCGCCGCCCCCCACGACCACCCTCGACTCGACGCGGCGGGCGAAGCCCTCGCAGCCGACGACGCCGCCCCGCCTGTCGTCCTCGGGCAGCGGCTCGGGAGTCGTCCCCCAGCTCGTTCTGGCCCTGGTGTGCGCGGCGTACGCCGTCGGTTCCGCGCTCGGCTGGGGTTCGGACCAAGTCGCGCTCATCATGGGCGACTTCGGGCTGGCCGCCGCGGCCGCCGCCGCCTCCGTGTCCTGCTTCCGCTACGCCCGTGGCCGCCGTATCCGTTTTCGACCCGCCTGGCTGCTGTTCGCGCTCTCCTCGGCGATGGCGGCTCTCGGCAACCTGGTCTGGGGGTGGTACGAGGTCGTTCTGGAGCGACCCGTGCCCAGCCCCTCCTACGCCGACGGGTTCTTCCTGTGCTTCGCGCCGCCCGCGATCGTGGGACTCCTGGTGCTCGCCAAGCGGCCCGTCACGAAGGCCGGCTGGGTCTGCCTCGCACTGGACGCCTGGCTGATCGGCGGCTCGCTGCTGACACTGGCGTGGAGCCTGGCCCTCGCCCAGGCGGCCAAGATCGACTCCGGCGGCGGGGAGAGCGTGGCGCACACCGCGCTCTCGCTCGCGTACCCGCTGCTCGACATCGCCCTCGTCAGCATGGTGCTCGCGCTGCACTTCCGGCGCTCCTCGTCGAACCGCACCGCGGTCAACACAGCGATCGGCGCGCTCGCGCTGACCGTGATGTGCGACGCGCTGTTCACCTCGCCGTTGCTGCACAACAGCTACCGCTCCGGCCAGCTGCTCGACGCGGGCTGGTTCGCCGGCTCGCTGCTCCTGGCGTACGCCCCGTGGGCCGCGCCCCGGCGCGGGCAGGAGGAGGGCGACCGGCACGGCACCGGGCACACGCGCGTGGTGCACGAGCACGTCCCCGGGCAACGCACCGGGAGCCACCACCAGACCCCCGCGCCGGGAGGTGATCACGGCCGGTATCCGGCCAACCGGCCGATCGCCGGGTCCCTGGCCGCACTCACCCCCTACCTCGCCGCCGCCGTCTGCACACTGGGGATCCTCTACAACGTCCTCAACGGTCGCAGCGTCGACCGCGTCGTGCTCATCACCGGCGGCACCGTCGTGCTCGCCCTCGTGGTGCGCCAAGGCATCATGCTGCTCGACAACATCACCCTCACCCAGGAACTGGCGCAGAAGGAGAACCACTTCCGCTCCCTGGTGCAGGGCTCCAGCGACGTCATCATGATCGCCGCCCCCAGCGGCATCCTCCGGTACGTCTCCCCGGCCGCCGCCGGGGTCTACGGCCGCCCCGCCGAGGACCTGGTGGGTACGGAACTGGCCACTCTCATCCACCCGGAGGACCTGGGCTGCGTGGTGCACGAGGTGCGCCGCTTCCTCGCCGCCAGCCCCCTGGAGGAACCCACCACCCGCATCGAATGCCGCTTCCGCTCCGGCGAGGGCGGCTGGCTCAACGTCGAGTCCACCGTCAACCGTCACCACGGCGGCCTCATCTTCAACAGCCGGGACGTGACCGAGAGAGTGCGCCTGCAGGCGCAGCTCCAGCACAACGCCGAGCACGACCCGCTCACCGATCTGCCCAACCGCGCGCTGTTCACCAGGCGCGTCCAGCAGGCACTGTCCGGCCGTCGGGCCACCGACCGCGGCATCGCCCTGCGCAACACGGCCGTCCTCTTCATCGACCTCGACGGCTTCAAGGGCGTCAACGACACCATCGGGCACCAGGCCGGGGACGAACTGCTCGTCCAGGCCGCCCGCAGACTCCAGGACGCGGTCCGGCAGGGCGACACGGCGTCCCGGCTGGGCGGCGACGAGTTCGCGGCCCTGATCGTCGGGGACACCACGCGTGACCGCACCGCCCGCGAACGGCACATCCTGGAGCTGGCCGACCGCCTCAGGGTGACGTTGTCACAGCCGTACCTCATCGACGGCAACGATGTCCGTGTCAACGCCTCCATCGGCGTCGCCTTCGCCGAGCCGGGCCTCGGTGCCGGGGAGCTGCTGCGCAACGCCGACCTGGCCATGTACCGCGCCAAGGCCGGTGGCAAGGGCCGCGTCGAGCTCTACAAGCCGCAGATGCAGCAGGACGTCGTACGCAAGGCGGAGCTGGCCACGCGGCTGCGTGCCGCACTGCACGACGGCGAGTTCGCGCTGCTGCACCAGCCGGTGGTGTGCCTGCAGGACGGCCGGATCGCCTCGGTCGCCGCCCAGGCCCGGTGGCGCTCGTCGCAGGGCGTGCTGTTCACGCCCGCCGAGTTCCTGCGGGTGGCCGAGGACAGCGACAAGACCGCCGAGCTGGGGCGCTGGATGCTGGAGGAGGCCGTCGAGCAGGCCGCCGAGCGCACCGCGACCGGGCTCGCCGTCCCCATCACCGTCCGCATGGGCGCGAGGCGGCTGCTGGACCGGTCGATGGCGCGCGGCTCGATCGAGTCGCTGCTGACCCGGCACGGGCTGCCGTCCGGGTCGCTGATCATCGAGCTGTCCGACCTCGACCCCCGGGCCTCCCTGGACGAACTGGAGCGCCGTCTGAGCGGCCTGCGCAGAATCGGCGTCCGGGTCGCCCTGGACGGCTTCGGCAGCGGTTACGCGGCGATCACGGCCCTGCGCAGGCTTCCCGTGGACGTGCTCAAACTCGAGCGCGGCCTGGTCGAGGGAGTGGTCGAGTCGGCGCGGCTGCACAAGATCACCAGCGGGCTGCTGCGGATCGCCGGCGACCTCGGGCTGCAGTCCGTCGCCGACGGCGTGGACCTGCCGGAACAGGTCGTCGCCCTGCGCGAGATGGGCTGCACCCATGGGCAGGGCATGGCGTTCTCCGGGCCGCTGGACGAGTACCGGCTGCGCCGGGCGCTCGGTTCCGGCCACTATCCGGTGCCGCACGGCCCGGTGGAGCCCGCTTTCGCGGGCGGTGTGCCCGAGCCCATGGACCGGGGTACAGGGGTGTACACGAGCGGTGTGCCCGCCGTACTCGGAGGCGGCAGCGCCCTCCGTTCACATAATGAGACTCCCGTCCCACCCACTTGACAGTGGGTGCGTGCCGGGGGGAGGGTCTGTGCCATGCGCACCCGAATTCTCGTACTTGGAAAGCGCGTCGGCTGAAGCTGGTGACGTCCGGGCAGAACCGGAACTCCCAGCCTCCACACCCGGCGCGCTCCCCTCGCTTGCCTTATGGCACGAGGGGTTTTTTGTTGCACAGGCGCCACTCGTGCAGCATCGCAACTCCGCCCAAACCTCGCAAAAACCCTCAGCATCGAGAAGAGAATGCCGATGACCGAGCAGGCCACCGGGGCCCATCATCCGCAGCCGCGGCCCCGATCCGGAGGACAGCAGTCCGCCCCCGAGCACGTCACGGGTGCGCAGTCCCTCATCCGTTCGCTCGAGGAGGTCGGCGCCGACACGGTATTCGGCATTCCCGGCGGTGCGATCCTTCCGGCGTACGACCCGCTGATGGACTCCACCAGGGTGCGCCATGTGCTGGTCCGGCACGAGCAGGGCGCCGGTCACGCCGCCACCGGTTACGCGCAGGCCACCGGCAAGGTGGGAGTCTGCATGGCGACCTCGGGGCCGGGCGCGACCAACCTGGTCACGCCGATCGCCGACGCCCACATGGACTCGGTGCCGCTCGTGGCCATCACCGGCCAGGTCTCCTCCAAGGCGATCGGCACGGACGCCTTCCAGGAGGCGGACATCGTCGGCATCACGATGCCGATCACCAAGCACAACTTCCTGGTCACCAAGGCCGAGGACATCCCGCGGGTGATCGCGCAGGCGTTCCACATCGCGGCCACCGGCCGGCCCGGCCCGGTGCTGGTGGACATCTCCAAGGACGCCCTGCAGGCGAAGACCACCTTCTCCTGGCCGCCCACCATGGACCTGCCCGGCTACCGGCCCGTCACCAAGCCGCACGCCAAGCAGATCCGCGAGGCCGCCAAACTGATCACGGGCGCCAAGCGGCCCGTCCTCTACGTCGGCGGCGGCGTGATCAAGGCCGGTGCCACCGCCGAGCTGAAGGTCCTCGCCGAACTCACCGGAGCGCCCGTCACCACCACCCTGATGGCGCTCGGCGCATTCCCCGACAGCCACCCGCTGCACGTGGGAATGCCGGGCATGCACGGTGCGGTCACCGCCGTCACCGCGCTGCAGAAGGCCGACCTGATCGTCGCCCTCGGAGCCCGCTTCGACGACCGCGTCACCGGCAAGCTGGACAGCTTCGCCCCGTACGCCAAGATCGTCCACGCCGACATCGACCCGGCCGAGATCGGCAAGAACCGGGCCGCCGACGTGCCGATCGTCGGGGATGCCCGCGAGGTCATCGCGGACCTGGTCCAGGCCGTTCAGAAGGAGCACGCCGAAGGCCACAAGGGCGACTACAGCGCCTGGTGGAAGGACCTGAGCCGCTGGCGCGACACCTACCCGCTCGGCTACGACCAGCCCGAGGACGGCTCCCTGTCCCCGCAGCAGGTCATCGAGCGCATCGGCCAGCTCGCACCCGAGGGCACGATCTTCGCGGCGGGCGTCGGCCAGCACCAGATGTGGGCCGCGCACTTCATCCAGTACGAGAAGCCGGCGACCTGGCTGAACTCCGGCGGCGCCGGGACCATGGGCTACGCGGTCCCGGCCGCGATGGGCGCCAAGGCCGGAGCCCCGGACAAGCCGGTCTGGGCGATCGACGGCGACGGCTGCTTCCAGATGACCAACCAGGAGCTGACCACCTGCGCCCTGAACAACATCCCGATCAAGGTCGCCATCATCAACAACGGCGCCCTCGGGATGGTCCGCCAGTGGCAGACCCTCTTCTACAACCAGCGCTACTCCAACACCGTGCTGCACAGCGGCCCCGAAGCGGACGGCAAGCAGCCCAGCGCCGGCACCCGCGTCCCCGACTTCGTGAAGCTGTCGGAGGCCATGGGCTGCTACGCGATCCGCTGCGAGGACCCGGCCGACCTCGACAAGGTCATCGAAGAGGCGAACTCCGTCAACGACCGTCCGGTCGTCATCGACTTCATCGTCCACGAGGACGCGATGGTGTGGCCGATGGTCGCCGCCGGCACCTCCAACGACGAGATCATGGCCGCCCGGGACGTCCGCCCCGACTTCGGCGACAACGAAGACGACTGAGAGCCGTAGGTAAAGGAAGCAGACCATGTCCAAGCACACGCTCTCCGTCCTGGTGGAGAACACGCCGGGCATCCTCGCCCGGATCGCCGCCCTGTTCTCCCGCCGCGGCTTCAACATCGACTCGCTCGCGGTCGGCGTCACCGAGCACCCCGACATCTCCCGCATCACCATCGTGGTGAACGTCGAGGACCTGCCGCTGGAGCAGGTGACGAAGCAGCTGAACAAGCTCGTCAACGTGCTGAAGATCGTCGAGCTGGAGCCGGGTTCGGCCGTTCAGCGGGAACTCGTTCTGGTGAAGGTGCGCGCCGACAACGAGACGCGCTCCCAGATCGTCGAGATCGTCCAGCTGTTCCGCGCCAAGACCGTCGACGTCTCCCCGGAGGCCGTCACCATCGAGGCCACCGGCTCCAGTGACAAGCTGGAGGCCATGCTGAAGATGCTGGAGCCGTTCGGCATCAAGGAACTCGTCCAGTCCGGCACGATCGCCATCGGCCGCGGGGCGCGTTCCATCACGGACCGCTCGCTGCGCGCGCTCGACCGGTCGGCATAAGCACGCATCCGGGCGCCCGGGGGAAACCGGCCGCCCGGATACCGAGACTCCGAGACCTCCCTCATCCCCGCCGTCATACGGTGGGACGCAACACCTGCACACAAGGAGAGAACCCAAAGTGGCCGAGCTGTTCTACGACGCCGACGCCGACCTGTCCATCATCCAGGGCCGCAAGGTCGCGGTCATCGGTTACGGCAGCCAGGGCCACGCCCACGCGCTGTCGCTCCGTGACTCGGGTGTCGACGTGCGTGTCGGTCTGCACGAGGGCTCCAAGTCCAAGGCGAAGGCCGAGGAGCAGGGCCTGCGCGTGGTGAGCCCGTCCGAGGCCGCCGCCGAGGCCGACGTCATCATGATCCTCGTCCCGGACCCGATCCAGGCCCAGGTCTACGAGGAGCACATCGCCCCGAACCTGAAGGACGGCGACGCGCTGTTCTTCGGTCACGGCCTGAACATCCGCTACGGCTTCATCAAGCCCCCGGCCGGCGTCGACGTCTGCATGGTCGCCCCGAAGGGCCCCGGCCACCTGGTGCGCCGTCAGTACGAGGAGGGCCGCGGCGTTCCCTGCATCGCCGCCGTCGAGCAGGACGCCACCGGCAACGGCTTCGCGCTCGCCCTGTCGTACGCGAAGGGCATCGGCGGCACCCGCGCCGGCGTCATCAAGACGACCTTCACCGAGGAGACCGAGACCGACCTGTTCGGTGAGCAGGCGGTCCTCTGCGGCGGTACGGCCGCCCTGGTCAAGGCCGGTTTCGAGACGCTGACCGAGGCCGGCTACCAGCCGGAGATCGCGTACTTCGAGTGCCTGCACGAGCTGAAGCTGATCGTGGACCTCATGTACGAGGGCGGCCTGGAGAAGATGCGCTGGTCGATCTCCGAGACCGCCGAGTGGGGCGACTACGTCACCGGCCCGCGCATCATCACCGACGCCACCAAGGCCGAGATGAAGAAGGTCCTCGCCGAGATCCAGGACGGCACCTTCGCCCAGGCCTGGATGGACGAGTACCACGGCGGTCTGAAGAAGTACAACGAGTACAAGAACGCCGACTCCGAGCACCTGCTGGAGACCACCGGCAAGGAGCTGCGCAAGCTCATGAGCTGGGTGAACGAGGAGGCGTAAGCCTCACTTCCGTGGCGGTACCCTCGATCGGGGGTACCGCCACGGGGCTTTGCCCCGGACCCCTTGGAAAGCTTCCTTGGAAAGCTCCCTTGAAAAGCCCCATACAAAATGGAGTTTCCCGTCCGGGTGATCCTTCCGCAGAGGCGTAAGACGCCCTCCGCCACGGCACTACACTGCCGTACTACATACGCGTCAGGCCCACAGCGTCGTGCGTCTTCCACGCGGCAAGCCCCCTCCACCGCCTGCGGCCGTCGGGACGGCCGTCCGCATTGGACATGTGAGGACTCACGTGAGCTCGAAACCCGTCGTACTCATCGCTGAAGAGCTGTCGCCCGCCACCGTCGACGCGCTTGGCCCCGACTTCGAGATCCGCCACTGCAACGGAGCAGACCGAGCCGAACTGCTCCCGGCCATCGCCGAGGTGGACGCGATCCTGATCCGCTCCGCCACCAAGGTCGACGCCGAGGCGATCGCGGCCGCGAACAAGCTGAAGGTCGTCGCGCGCGCCGGCGTCGGCCTGGACAACGTCGACGTCTCCGCCGCCACCAAGGCCGGCGTGATGGTCGTCAACGCCCCCACCTCGAACATCGTGACCGCCGCCGAGCTCGCCTGCGGTCTGCTCCTCGCCACCGCCCGCAACATCCCGCAGGCCAACGCCGCGCTGAAGAACGGCGAGTGGAAGCGCAGCAAGTACACGGGCGTGGAGCTCGCCGAGAAGACCCTCGGCGTCGTCGGCCTCGGCCGCATCGGCGCGCTCGTCGCGCAGCGCATGTCCGCCTTCGGCATGAAGGTCGTCGCCTACGACCCCTACGTGCAGCCCGCGCGCGCCGCGCAGATGGGCGTGAAGGTGCTGTCGCTGGACGAGCTGCTCGAGGTCTCCGACTTCATCACCGTCCACCTGCCCAAGACCCCCGAGACTCTCGGCCTGATCGGCGACGAGGCGCTGCGCAAGGTCAAGCCGAGCGTGCGCATCGTCAACGCCGCGCGCGGCGGGATCGTCGACGAGGAGGCGCTGTACTCCGCCCTCAAGGAGGGCCGGGTCGCCGGTGCCGGTCTCGACGTGTACGCGAAGGAGCCCTGCACGGACTCCCCGCTGTTCGAGTTCGACCAGGTCGTCGCCACCCCGCACCTCGGTGCCTCCACCGACGAGGCGCAGGAGAAGGCCGGTATCGCCGTCGCCCGCTCGGTGCGCCTCGCCCTCGCCGGTGAGCTGGTCCCGGACGCGGTCAACGTCCAGGGCGGTGTCATCGCCGAGGACGTCAAGCCGGGCCTGCCGCTCGCCGAGCGCCTCGGCCGCATCTTCACCGCGCTCGCCGGTGAGGTCGCGGTCCGTCTCGACGTCGAGGTGTACGGCGAGATCACCCAGCACGACGTGAAGGTGCTGGAGCTCAGCGCCCTCAAGGGTGTCTTCGAGGACGTCGTCGACGAGACGGTGTCGTACGTCAACGCCCCGCTGTTCGCGCAGGAGCGCGGTGTCGAGGTGCGGCTGACCACCAGCTCGGAGTCGGCCGACCACCGCAACGTCGTCACCGTGCGCGGCACGCTCGCCGGCGGCGAGGAGGTGTCGGTGTCCGGCACGCTGGCCGGCCCCAAGCACCTGCAGAAGATCGTCGCGGTCGGCGACTACGACGTGGACCTCGCGCTCGCCGACCACATGGTCGTCCTGAAGTACGAGGACCGTCCGGGTGTCGTCGGCACCGTCGGCCGTATCGTCGGCGAGGCGGGCATCAACATCGCCGGCATGCAGGTCGCCCGTGCGGCGGCCGGCGGCGAGGCGCTGGCCGTGCTGACCGTCGACGACACGGTGCCGGCGAGTGTGCTCGCCGAGGTCGCCGAGGAGATCGGAGCGACGTCGGCTCGCGCGGTGAACCTCGCCTGACGTAGCACCCCGAACGCCGGACGGGCTGGTCGATCAGCCTGTCCGGCGTTTTTCGTGCCCGGCCCGGACGCCGGCCTTCTCGGGCGTGTGCCGCTGCGACGCCGTCCACGCGGGCTCTCGCCGCAGGGTGACCACCGCGAGCGCCGCCGCTCCGGTCAGCACGGCCACGCCCGTGAGGGCCGCCCCGTGCATCCCGCTGGTGAACGCCTCCCGTGCGGCCGTCGCCAGCCCCGGGACCCGATCGGCGACCGCCAGCGCTCCGCCCAGGGTCTCGCGGGCCGCGTCCGGGGCCGAGCCCGGCATCTCGTGGCGGTAGACGGCCATGCCGATCGAGCCGAGGAACGCCATGCTCAACGCGCCGCCGAACTCGGTACCCGTCTCCAGCAGGGACGAAGCGGCGCCCGCCTTCTCCATGGGAGCGGCGCTCAGGGCCAGGTCCGCCAGCTGGGCGGTGGCGACGACGACCCCGCAGGCGAGGACGGCGCAGGCGGTCAGCAGCAGCCAGAGTGAGTCGGTGCCGGTCAGGGCCAGCAGCACATAGCCGCACGCCGTGAGCGTGAAGCCGCCGCCGACGACGTAGGCCCGGGGGACGCCTCGCTGGACGAGCTGAGCGCCGACGGGGGCCGCGACTGCGATGGGCAGCGACGGCAGCAGGCTCCACAGCGCGGCCTGAAGAGGGCTGTTGCCCAGGACCGACTGGATGTACTGGGTGGTGAAGTACGCCGAGCCCATCATGCCGAAGGCGGCGACCAGGTTGAGGGTGACGGCCGGGCTGAAACCGCGGCCTCGGAAGAGTTCCGGCGAGATCAGGGGTGAGGCCGCCGTGCGCTGACGGTGGACGAACAGCGCGGCGAAGAGCAGGCCGGTCGTCACGGCCATCACGTGGCGCACGTTCCATCCCTCGGCGGCGATCTCCTTCAGGCCGTAGATCACGGGCAGCACGGCCGCCATCGACAGGGGGACGCTCGGCCAGTCGAAGCGTCCGGGACTCGGGTTCCTCGACTCCGGCAGCAGGACGGGGCCCAGGACCAGGAGCAGCAGCATCGCCGGGAGATTGACCAGGAAGACCGAGCCCCACCAGAAGTGCTCGACGAGCAGCCCGCTCATCACCGAGCCGAGGGCGATGCCGGCCGTCATCACCCCGGACCACAGGCCGATCGCGGTCGTACGCTGCCTCGGGTCGGTGAACATCGTGCGGACGAGCGCCATGGTCGAGGGCATCAGGGTCGCGCCGCCGATGCCGAGGACCGCCCGCGCCGCGATCAGGGTCTCGGCGCTGTTCGCGTACGCCGCCACCAGTGAGGCGGCTCCGAAGGCGGCGGCGCCCGTCAGCAGGAGACGTCGGCGGCCGACGCGGTCGCCGAGCGAGCCCATCGTCATGAGCAGGCCGGCCAGCACGAAGCCGTAGATGTCGAAGATCCACAGCTGCTGGGTGCCGCTCGGCTCCAGGTCGGCGCTGATCGCCGGGACCGCGAAGTAGAGGACCGAGACGTCCATGGAGACCAGCAGCAGCGGGAGCATCAGCACGCCGAGGGCGGTCCATTCGCGGCGACCGGCGCGGGTGCCGGTGGAAGGGCTCGTCGAGTTCGTCATGACGGCGACTGTACGAGTGTCTTAAACGCTTGTCTAGGACGAGCGTGTAAGTCGTGCGTATAGGACGGTTGTATGGACCGAAGGTAGGGTGGCCCGCATGGGACACCGTGAGGATCTGCTCGAAGGCGCCAAGCGCTGCCTGCTGGCGAAGGGTTTCGTGCGCACGACCGCGCGCGACATCGTCAAGGAGTCGGGGACCAACCTGGCGTCGATCGGCTACCACTACGGCTCGAAGGACGCGCTGCTCGCGCAGGCCTACGTCGAGATGGTGGAGGGCATGTCCGATGCCTTCGAGGGCGGCGGCGAGATCCGTGGAGAACCGGGGTCGGTCGAGCGGTTCGCCGAGGTGTGGGCGAACATCATCGGCACCATGCGGGAGCCGGGTTCCCTGTGGCGGCTCAGCCTGGAGGTCGTGGTCATGGGCGACCAGGTGCCCGAGGTGCGCGAGCATCTGGCGCGGGCCCAGCGGGAGGGGGCGCGCGGCATCGTCGCGATCTTCCAGGGCGGCCGCGAGGAGGACGTGCCGGAGGAGACCGTCGACACCCTGGGCTACTTCTATCTGACCCTGATGATGGGCCTCATGGCGCAGTGGACCTTCGACCCGAAGACCGCCCCGGAGGCCGACCAACTGGCGGAAGGCCTCCGGCAGGTGATCGAGGCAGCTACCCGGAGGTGACGCGACCCTCGCGCATCTCGATCGCCCGGTCCGCGAAATGCCGTACGACCGCCCGGTCGTGGCAGATGAACAGGTAGCCCAGGCCGAGGTCGTCCCGCAGGTCGGCGAGCAGGTTCAGCACACCGGCGCGCACGGAGGGATCGAGGGCCGACACCGGCTCGTCCAGGACCAGCAGCCGGGGTTCGCAGGCCAACGCCCGGGCGATTCCGGCGCGTTGGCACTGGCCGCCGGACAGCTCGTGCGGACGGCGTTCCCCGTACGACGGGTCGAGACCGACCCGGTCCAGGAGTTCGGCGACTCGGGCGGGGCCGTCGGCGGCGGTCCACCGCCCCTGCGCCTTCAGCGGTTCCGCCACGGCGTCGCGGATGCGGTGGCGGGGGCTCAGCGAACCGTACGGGTCCTGGAATACGGGCTGCATACGCGGGCGCAGCGGGCGCAGCTCGCGCTCGCTGAGGGACGTCAGCTCCCGTCCCTCGAAACGGACTTCACCGGCGTCCGGGCGGCGCAGCTGGAGGACCGCGAGGCCGGTCGAGGACTTGCCGCAGCCGGAGGGGCCGTTGAGGGCGAGGGTCTCGCCGGCGGCCAGGGTGAGCGAGACCTGGTCGACGGCGGTGACGCCGCCGTAGCGGACCACGAGGTCATGGACTTCGAGCAGGGCGTCGCTCATGCGGGCTGCCGCTCCTTTCCCCGGTCCTGGAACAACTCGGTCGCGGGATACGGGAGTTGCGCCCAGCGGTCGCAGGCCACCAGGCGTCCCTCCACCTGGTGCGGCTCAGGCTCCGCCGCATGGCAGGCGTCCGCCGCGAGCGGGCATCGGGGGGCGAAGGCGCAGCCCGCCGGGAGCGCGGCCGGGGAGGGCGGGGTGCCGCGCAGGGCCGGGAGCCGGCGGCCGGGCGGCGCGTGCTGGGGGAGGCAGGACAGCAGGCCCGCGGTGTACGGGGCGCGGGGCCGGCCCAGCACCTCCTGCGCCGGACCGAGTTCGGTGAGACGGCCGGCGTACATGACCAGCACGCGGTCCGCGTGCTCGCCTACGACGTCCATGTCATGTGTGACCAGGACCAACGCGGCCCCGACGGCTTCCCGCCGGTCGGCGAGCACCCGCAGCACCTGGTCGCGGTGTTCCTCGTCCAGCGCGGTGGTGGGCTCGTCGGCGACGACGACATCGGGCTCGTTGATCGTCGCCATGGCGATGACGGCGCGCTGCCGCATACCGCCTGAGTACTCGTGCGGGTACGCCCGCGCCTTGCGGGCGGCGTCCGGGATGCCCACCCGGTCCAGTGCGGCCACCGCCCGGGACCGGGCCTCCTTGCGGGAGACACCGGCCACCGACCGCACGGCGGCGGCGAGCTGGTCCCCCACCGGGTGCACGGGGGAGAGGGCGGACAGGGCGTCCTGCGGGACGAGGGAGATCCGGCGGCCGCGATGGGCCGCCAGGTCCGGCCGGATCGTCCCGCTCGCCGTCGCGCCGCGAGGCAGCATGCCCAGCAGCGCCCGGGCCGTGAGGGACTTGCCCGCGCCCGACTCCCCGACGATCGCCAGGACTTCGCGCGGCAGGACGTCGAAGGAGAGACCGCGCACGGCCTCGACCCCGTCGAAGGCGATGCGCAGCGCGCGTACCGACAGCAGTGCCTCGGGGCGGCTCTCAGGTTCCAACGGGGGTCTCCTTCCGTGTGGTGGCGGATGCGTCACCCGTGACGCGTGCGCCACCACGACGGTGCCGCGAGCGGCCGTCGCCGCGTGGCCGCCGCCCCCGCGCGGCCGCCGCCCCCGACACCGCCAGCCCGGCCAGCAGGGCCAGCGCGACGGCCGGGGCGAGGGCCGCCCAGGGCGCGCGCTCGACGTAGGCCCGGGACTCGTCGAGCAGCAGGCCCCACTCGGGCGTGGGCGGCTGCGAGCCGAGCCCGAGGAAGCCCAGGGACGCCAGGGCGAGGGCGATGCCGGGCAGGCGCAGCAGCGCGTGACGGGCGACGGGGGCGGCCACGGACGGCAGGACGTGCCGGGTGAGGATCCACCACGGGGTGGCGCCCATGGCCCGTTGGGCGGTCAGGAACGACGACGCCCGCACCTCCTGCACCAGGGCCGCCGCGTGCGCGGACAGCGCCGGCCAGGAGATCAGGGCCACGGCGAGGGCCGCGCCCGCGGCACCGGGACCGGTCGCCGCCGCGACCAGGATGCCGACGATCACCGGCGGCAGGGCGTTGGCGATGTCCGCGGCGCCCGCCGCGACGCCGGGCAGGAAACCCAGCGCGAGGGCGACCAGCAGACTCAGGGCGCAGATCGCGGCGGCCGTGCCGACCGTCGAGGCGGCACCGTGACCGAGCCGGGCGAGCACGTCGCGGCCGAGGGCGTCGGTGCCGAGCGGGTGTGCCCACGAGGGGGAGGCGAGACGGTCGGCCGTCGTCACCGTGTACGGGTCGCGCAGCAGGCCCCAGCCGATGGTCAGGGCGAGGACCGCGAACAGCGTCACCGCAATCGCCGGGTGGGCGCGGACCGGGCGGGCCGGGGGCAGCGTCAGACCGGCGTCACGCAGCGCGGGCCCCAGCAGCCGGCGCCGCGCGAGTGTCGCCGACGCGCCCGCGACGAGACCGAGCAGCAGCAGGGCCAGGACCGAACCCTGGAGCAGCGGAAGGTCCTGCGACTTGGCCGCGCCCAGAGCCGTACGGCCGATGCCCGGCACCGCGAACACCACCTCCACGGCGACCGCGCCGCCGGTCAGCCCGACGGCGACCATCCCGAACTGGGGGACCAGCGGCGGCAGTACGCGCCGCAGCGCGGCACCCGCGATCCGGGCCCGGCTCACCCCGGCGCCCCGCCACAGCTCCACCCAGCGCTCGTCGAGGACGGCGGGCAGCGCGTCCGCGACGAGCCGGCCGAGCAGACCGCCGGCCGGAACGCCGAGCGCGAGGGCGGGCAGCACCAGGTACTGCGGGCCGGCCCAGCCGGCCGTCGGCAGCCATCCCAGCCACACACCGCACACCAGCAGCGCGACGGTGGCCAGCAGGAACTCGGGTACGGCGGCCAGCATGGCGGCGAACGCCCCGGCCGACCCGCGCCCCCGCACCAGCACCGGCGCCACCAGCAGCGCGGCCAGGACGACCGCCGTGGCGAGCGCCGCGCCCATCAGCCCCAGTGACACCTGGAGGCCGGCGACGACGGACGGCAGGACGCCGGCACCGGACACCCAGGAGGTGCCGAGGTCGCCGCGCAGCAGGCCCGCGGCCCAGTTCCCCAGCAGGGACAGGGGGCCGGCGCCCAGGCCGAGGTCCTCACGGATGGCGGACAGCGCCTCCTCGGTCGGCTCCTGCTCGGCGGACCGGGCGCGCAGCACGGTGAGCGCGGGGTCGTTGCGCGAGAGCCAGGGCAGCAGGCCGACGGTGGCGAGGACGGCGACGAGACAGAGGAAGCGGGTCAGCCCGGCGGAGCTGACCGGCTGCTTCGCGGCGGACCTCACTTGACGTACGTGTCCACGGTGACGAGTTCCCGCTCGCGCGGGTCGTGGGCCGCGTCGACGACACCGGTGGCGTCGCCCTGGATCACGCGCTCGTGGAGCATGGGCACCGCCGCGTCCGCGGCGAGGACGGCGGCCTCGCCCGCGATGATCGCCTTGCGGCGGGCCTCGCCGGCTTCGGTGTCCGAGGCCTTCTGCAGGGCCTTGTCGACCTCAGGGGCGGACAGCTGCGAGAGGTTGAAGCCGCCGGAGGAGGCGAAGTCGCTGTAGAGGTACGCGGCCGGGTCGCCGGAGTCCAGGACGGTGGCACGGGAGAGGATGAACGCGTCGAAGCGGCCGGCGAGCGCGTCGGCCTCGATGTTGGCGTACTCGCGGATGTCCAGCTTCACCTTGAACCCGGCCTGCTGCAGCTGCTGCTGCAAGGTGGCGGCCACCTCGGGCAGCTCGGCCCGGTCGGTGAAGGTGCCGATGGTGATCTGCCTGCCGTTCGGCTTGCCCGCCTCGGCGTGCTCGACGGGCGAGCGCAGTTCGGCGGCCCAGGGGAGGGCCGGGCCGAGCAGGCCCTCGGCGACGTCGGCGCGGCCCTCGTACACTCCCTCGACGATCGACTCGGCGTCGATGGCCTCACGGGCGGCGGCCCGCAGCGAGGCGTCCTTGAAGACGCCCTTCTCGGTGTTGAGGTAGAGGGTGTTGGTGCGCGGCATGGGGACCTCGGTGATCAGGTCCTGGTCCAGCACCGCGGCCTGCGACACCGGTACCGCCTCGACGATGTCGGCCTCACCGGTGCGCAGGGCGGCGGCGCGGGCGGTGCCGTCCGGCACGAACTTCACATCGATGCCCAGGGCCTTGGCCTTCTCGCCCCAGTAGGCGTCGTAGCGGTCGAGGGAGGCGGCGGCGGTGCCCTCGACCTTCGTCAGCTCGAAGGGGCCGGTGCCGGCGCCGACCGGGTCGACCGTCTTGCCCTTGTACGCCTTCGCCGCCAGAATCGACAGCTGCGGGGAGCTCAGCCGCTGCGGGACCAGGGGGTCCTCGGTGGCGGTCGTGACGATGACCTTGTCGCCGTCGGCCTTCGCGGTCAGCTCCACCCCGTCGAGGATGCGGGGCTTGGGGGCGGCGGTGGCGGCCTTGGTGAGCGAGTTCACGACCGCCTCGGCGGTGAGTCTCGTGCCGTCGTGGAAGGTGACGCCGTCGCGTATCTCGAAGGTCCATGCACGACCGGACCGTTGCCACTCGGTGGCGAGCGCGGGCACGGCGTCGCCGTCCTCGTCGAGTTTCACCAGCGTCTCGGCGGTGGACCACCGCGACAGTTTGAACGCGTCGTCGGAGAGCGGGGACAGCCCCGAGCGCGGGGGCAGCATCATCGCCACGCGGACGCGCTTGCCTTCGCCGTCGCCGGACGGCCCGGAGTCCGTTGCCGCGAAGCAGCCGGTGAGCAGGGGGAAGGACGCGGCGGCCGCGGTGAGGGGGAGGAGACGGTGAGGGAGGCGCACGGGGACACTCCGGTAAAGGCGTGGTCAATAGTTGAACGCGCCACGAACCGTAGCATGATGACAATCATTTTCAGAAGCGGTCTCATGTACGACCCCGGTCACAGCCGCGCCCCCTTCAACGTCATGTGCAGCAGCAGCCGGTCCTCCCCGTCGTCCAGGTCCAGGCCCGTGAGCTGTTCGACGCGGGAGAGGCGGTAGTACAGGGTCTGGCGGTGGATGCCCAGTTCGGCGGCCGTACGGCCGGCCTGGCCCGCGCAGTCGAGGTAGATCTCGGCGGTGCGGGCGAGGTCGTGGTGGGCGGGGGCGAGGAGTGGCGCGACCGACGGGTCGCGCAGTCGCTCCGGAGGGAGGGAGGTCAGCAGGCGGTACGGCCCGATACGCGACCACTCGGCCACCGGCCCGAACCGCGGTTCCGCCAGCGCCGCGCGCGCCGCCGCCGACGCCTCCCGCCAGGCGGCGCCCAGACCGGTCAGCCCCGAACGGGCCTCGCCGACTCCGGCCGCGACCTGCGCCCGGCCCTGAGCGGGGGCGAACCCGTCCTTCAGCAACCGGGACGCCGTCGCCAGCGCCGCCGTCCTGACCTCGGGTGAGCGCAGCCGTACCAGCACGGCCAGGCTCTGCCCGGCCGCCCCCCACGGGACCGTGCACAGCGCGGTCGCGTGCGGCACGGTACGCACCGACGGAGCGTCGTCCGGGTCGGCCGAGAACCAGGGGGTCACGCAGACGACCGTATGGACGCCGTCGGCGCGTGCGCCCAGGGCCGTACGCAACTCGGCGATCGCCATGTCGCCCTGCCAGCCGGGCTCCGCCGTCAGCACGGCCCGCAGCTCCCGGCTCAGATCCGCCCCGTGCTGCGCCTCGTCGGCGAGCAGCGCGCCGATGCGGGTGGTCACCGCCATCGCCGCCGACAACTGCTGGTCGCCGGGGCCCGGATCGTCGTCGAGCAGCCAGACATAACCCAGCACGACACCCTTGTGGCGTACGGGCAGGCAGATGCGTCCGCGGTAGACCCCCGCCTCCGGGGTGGGCGGGATCCGCACCGGCCCGGTCGCGCGGGTGATGCCGAAGCCCTCGAACCACCGGCGCACCGCAGACGTGGAACGACGGGTCAGGATCGAGCGGGTGCGGACGGGGTCCAGGGCCGACGCGTCGAGTTCGCCCTCGCTGTCGTAGGCCCCGAAGGCGATCAGCTCGAAGTCCCGGTTCTCCAGGGTCGCGGGGACGCCCAGCAGCTCCGAGATCTCGTCGACCAGCTCCTGGTAGTCACCCCTGTGTTCCGACGTCACCCGGGCATTCTCCCGCATTTCCCCGGACCCTTCATACATCTGTCTGAGATCTGCGGCACGGATGCGTGACAGCTGTCGATGGCAGCCGTGCGGAGGGATCCTTAGGTTTCACGGTGGTTCTCCGTGCCGTACCCGGAACATCACCGATCGGGGTGTCGGCCGTCATGTGGCTGTGTTTGGGAGGTGCCCCGTGCTGGGTCCCGTGATTCTCGCCGCGTCGCGCAGCGACCGGATGCGACGCCTGATCTCGGCGGCACCGGTGACGAAACAGGTCGTCGACCGGTTCATCCCCGGTGAGGACGTCGACGACATCGTGCCGATCATCGAGGAGCTCACCGGCAAGGGCCTGGAGCTGACGATGGACGTCGTCGGCGAGGACATCACCCGCCCGGAGCAGGCCGAGGCCGCCCGGGACGCCTATCTGCGCCTCGTCGACCGGATCAAGGACCTCGAACTCGGTGAGCGCGTCGAGATGTCCGTCAAGCTGTCCATGTTCGGGCAGGCGCTGGACGGCGGCCACGAGCTGGCCCTCGCCAACGTCCGGCCCGTCGTCGAGGCCGCGGCCGCCATCGGTACGACGGTGACGCTCGACGCGGAGGACCACACCACCCTCGACTCGATGTTCGCCATCCACGAGGACCTGCGGAAGGACTTCCCGCAGACCGGCTGCGTCATCCAGGCCTACCTGTTCCGCACCGAGGCCGACGCCCGCCGCCTCGCCGCGAGCGGCAGCCGCGTGCGGCTGGTGAAGGGCGCCTACAAGGAGCCCGCCGAGGTCGCCCACCAGAACAAGCACGAGATCGACCGGGCGTACGTCAGAATCCTGCGGATTCTGATGGAGGGCGACGGGTATCCGATGATCGGCTCCCACGACCCGCGGCTGATCTCCATCGCCCAGGAGCTCGCCCGGCGCGCCGGGCGCAAGCTGGACGAGTACGAGTTCCAGATGCTGTACGGCATCCGCAGCGACGAGCACCTGCGCCTCGCCGCCGAGGGCCACCGCATGCGCGTCTACACGGCCTACGGAACCGACTGGTACGGCTACTTCATGCGCAGGCTCGCCGAGAAGCCCGCCAACCTGCGGTTCTTCCTCCGCTCCATGGTCAGCAAGGGCTGAGCCCGACCCAACGGCTCGAAAACACACCGCTCAGTAAGGAGTTACGGAACACATGGACGCTGTGACCCAGGTCCCCACCCCCGTCAACGAGCCGGTGCACGGCTACGCCCCCGGCTCGCCCGAGCGGGCCCGGCTGGAGACCAAGCTCAAGGAGCTCGCCGAGAACCCGATCGACCTGCCCTGCACCATCGGCGGCGAGAAGCGGATGGGCGGCGGCGAGCGCTTCGACGTCGTGCAGCCGCACAACCACAAGGCCCGCCTCGGCACCTACGGCAACGCCACCCGGCAGGACGCCCAGGACGCCATCGACGCGGCCCTCGCCGCCGCGCCGGCCTGGCGCGCGATGTCCTTCGACGACCGTGCCGCGATCATCCTGCGCGCCGCCGAGCTGCTGGCCGGCCCGTGGCGCGAGACGCTGGCCGCCTCCACCATGCTCGGCCAGTCCAAGACGGCTCAGCAGGCCGAGATCGACACGCCCTGCGAGCTGGTCGACTTCTGGCGCTTCAACGTCAAGTACGCCCGTGACCTGCTCGCCGAGCAGCCCCCGGCCAACTCGCCGGGCGTGTGGAACCGCCTCGACCACCGCCCGCTGGAGGGCTTCGTCTACGCGATCACGCCGTTCAACTTCACGGCGATCGCGGGCAATCTGCCCACCGCCCCCGCCCTGATGGGCAACGTCGTCGTCTGGAAGCCGTCCCCGACGCAGACCCACGCCGCCGTGCTGCTCATGCAACTGCTTGAGGAGGCCGGTCTGCCCAAGGGCGTCATCAACCTCGTCACCGGTGACGGCATCGAGGTCTCCGAGGTCGCCCTGAACCACCGCGACCTCGCCGGTATCCACTTCACCGGCTCGACCAAGACCTTCCAGTACCTGTGGAAGACGGTCGGCAACAACATCGAGAAGTACCGCTCCTACCCGCGCATCGTCGGCGAGACCGGCGGCAAGGACTTCGTCGTCGCCCACCCGAGCGCCGACAAGGCGATCCTGAAGACGGCCCTGACCCGCGGTGCCTTCGAGTACCAGGGCCAGAAGTGCTCGGCGACCTCCCGGGCGTACATCCCGGCGTCGATCTGGAACTCCGGCTTCAAGGAGGAGTTCGCCGCCGAGGTCGACTACCTCACCATGGGTGACGTCACCGACCTGTCGAACTTCATCGGTGCCGTCATCGACGAGCGTGCCTTCGCCAAGAACAAGGCCGCCATCGACCGAGCCAAGTCCGACCCGAGCTGCACGATCGTCGCGGGCGGCTCCTACGACGACTCGGTCGGCTGGTTCGTGCGCCCGACCGTCGTCGAGTGCACCGACCCGGAGAACGAGGTCTTCACCACCGAGTACTTCGGCCCGTTCCTCGCCGTGCACGTCTACGAGGACGACAAGTACGACGAAATGCTCGACCAGATGGAGTCGGTGTCCGCCTACGCGCTGACCGGCTCGGTCATCGCGAGCGACCGCGCGGCGGCGGCGCACACCATGGAGAAGCTGCGCTACGCGGCGGGCAACTTCTACATCAACGACAAGTCGACCGGCGCCGTCGTCGGCCAGCAGCCCTTCGGCGGCGGCCGTGCCTCGGGCACCAACGACAAGGCCGGCGCCCCGCAGAACCTGATGCGCTGGACGCTGACCCGCGCCATCAAGGAGACGCTGGTCCCGCCGACCGACTACACCTACCCGCACATGGGCTGACATCCCCACGCGCCCTCGGAAGGCCGGGTCCCGAACGGGCCCGGCCTTCTCGCGGTGCGGGCGGACTACTCGGCGATCTCCGTCCGCTCCCACCACTCGTACACCGGCAGCCTGCCCTGTGCCGTGTCCGTATGCCGTTCCGTCGGCCTGAAGTGCTCGTATCCGCCGCGCAGCTTGATCTTCGCGTCCGGGCCGGGGGACGGGGTCGCGACGATCCGTTCGGGCAGGTCGTCGGGGCCGCCCTCGAGGAACACTTTCGACGTGTCGTTCATGGGTTCACCGCTTCCCCTCGTCCGGGCCCGGTGTCCCGTGCCCCGCGCAGGATCAGCCGAGTGGGCGATCCCGTCGATACTGGTCGGATGACCGCACCCTCCTGCGCCCTCACCCCGCGCACCGCCCACACCGCCGACCTCACCCCCGACGAACTGCGCGCGATCCGCGCCCTGTTGGACGACGCCTTCGACGGCGACTTCTCCGACGAGGACTTCGACCACGCACTCGGCGGCATGCACGTCCTGGTCCACGACGAGGCGGGGCGGCTCGTCGCGCACGGTGCGGTGGTCATGCGGCGGGTGCGGCACCGGGACCGGTGGCTGCGGGTCGGTTACGTCGAGGCGGTCGCCGTACGGTCCGACGCGCGGCGGACCGGGCTCGGCGGACTGGTGATGGCCGAGCTGGAGCGGGTGATCGACCGGGCGTACGACGCCGGGATGCTGTCCGCGAGCGACGAGGGGGCCGCGCTGTACGCCGCCCGCGGCTGGCAGGTGTGGAGCGGGCGGGTCTGCGCGCTGGGCCTGCAGGGTGTCGTGCGGTTGCCGGACGAGGAGGGGAGCACGTTCGTCAGGCCCGCCCTGGCCGGTCGGCCGGACCCCGCGTTCGAGCTGGTCTTCGACTGGCGGGACGGTGACGTCCTCTGACGGGGTGACCCTCAAAAGCGCAGGTCAGGGATGTGTGACCCAGTCCACCGTCTCAGATAGTAGGAAGTCCGAGTAATTGTGGAGACAGACCCGCTCTCCTCCCTTAGCTTTGTAGGAGCCGAACGTCTCGCT
This sequence comes from Streptomyces sp. NPDC001920, assembly GCF_053594495.1. Lineage (NCBI taxonomy): Bacteria > Bacillati > Actinomycetota > Actinomycetes > Kitasatosporales > Streptomycetaceae > Streptomyces > Streptomyces sp. NPDC001920. Next base: position 182,397 of record NZ_JBSFEP010000013.1, on the reverse strand, counting down.
CGATCAAGCGAATGGCGGTCGTGAGCCGGGCCCCGTGCAGGCAACCCCTGCGGCACCGCTCCCCGCCCAACCGGCGTCTCGTAACCCCTTTCCGCACTCCCGGTTCTGTCGAAGGAGTCGATTTCCCATGGCCGAGACGACCGCCCGCCGTCGAGTCCGTCACCTCTCCCGCACGAGCGACAACGACCGCAAGAACGCCGCCGCCGCCCTCCAGCGCGCCCTCGACCGCAGGGACAACGGCGGAGTCACCGGCCACCAGGCCGCCTGACCCCCGTCACCCGAGCCCTGTAACGCCCACAAGCCGGGAGCCGCACCCGCTCGGGGTGCGGCGCGGGGTCATGCTCCGCGCCGCACCTCGAAATGGTCGATGCGCTCGCCGCTCCGCGTCAGCGCCGACACCTTCAGACGAGGCCGCGCGCCGCTCACCGCCTCCACCGAGAGGAACGAGAAGCCCCGGTAGCGCACGCGCGACCACTGAACGCTCTCCGGCTTCGTCTCGCGCGACCTGGTCCACCGGAAGGTGTCGACCGACTCCCGCTCGCTCACGTGCCCCTCGTAGCTCTCCTCGACGCCCACGGGGAAGCCGTACAGCTCCTTGCCCCCGCCGCCGGCCGTGACGTACACGATCCCGTCCCGCGTCGGATCGGTGGCCGAGCCGATCGGCACCTGCGCCCCCACCTCGCCGTTCTTGATGGCGTCCGTGCGCTCGTAGACGTGGTTGTGCCCGTTGATCACCAGGTCCACCTGGTGCCGGGCGAACAGCGGCACCCACTGCGCGCGCACCCCGCCGTCGGAGGCGTGCGAGGACGTCGAGTACGCGCAGTGATGGAAGTAGACGACGACGAAGTCGACGTCCCGTGCCGCCCGCAGCTGACCGAGCCGCTCGTCCAGCCACTTCGTCTGCCGGCCGTCGGTGTGGCCGCGGTTGGCGGGGATCTCGTACGACACGTCGTTCGCGTCCAGCGCCACGAAGCCGACGTTGCCGTAGGTGAAGGAGTAGGCGCCCGGCGCCGTCCGGGCGTCGAAGCCGCTGTCCGGCAGGGACCAGCGGGCCAGCTGTCCGCCGTAGCCCTCCGGCGAGTACCAGGCCTCCATGTCGTGGTTGCCGGTCGTCACCATCCACGGCACCGACCTGGCCACCGACTCGGTCTGCCTGAGGTACAGGTCCCAGAAGCCGGGGTCGTAGCCGTCCGACTCCTTGCCCAGGCCCTTGGCGTCGGCGTAGCAGATGTCGCCGGCGTGCAGGTGGAACGCCGGGTCACGGCGCAGCAGGACGTGCTCGTTGGCCGCCGCGGCCTCGCTGACGCCCTGGTCGCCGAAGGCCGTGAAGGTGAAGGTCTCCGGGGTGGCGGGAGCGGTGCGGAAGGAGGTGATCGTCGAGCGGTGCCGCGGGGCGGCCGGGTCGAAGCCGTCGTGACCCACGCCGTAGTAGTACGTCGTGCCGGGGCGCAGGGCGTCCAGGGCGGCATGGACGTAGTACTGCTCCAGTGCCGCGCGCACGCCCCGCAGTTCCGGGGTGTGCAGCGCACGGACCTCGGCCTCGATCCGGCGGCCGAGGTCGTCCGGGCGCAGACCGATCCGGACGAACGGCCGCCGCACCGCGGCCGGCACCTGCCAGGAGATCCGCATCTGCGTCCTGGGGTCGGCGCCGAAGGCGAGATGGCGGCCGAACGGCGTGACGACCGAGCCCGGCACCCGGGACGCGGACCTCGAAGGACCGGGCGCCGAGCCCGGCCCGGAACCGGAGCAGCCCGTCAGCAGGCCGCCCGCCACCGCGCCCGCGGTCACCAGGGTGCGGCGCCTGGTCAGTCTCGACCGCAGGTACTCGTGCTGTTCCGCCATGCTCATCCGGCGGGCGAGCTGCGGGGGGATGCCGAAGTCGGGAAGGTCCATGGGGAGGAACTTCCCAGCGGAGGCCAACACCCGCCGGACGTACGGGTGAACGGCAGCCGACGCCCAGACGCCGTCCCCCGTCCGGCTGTCCGTATCGCGGACACCGCATGTCATCCCATGGGACGAGGAGTAGGGTGCCGACATGTCTCGCAGCATCAATCTCGCAGTGATCCCCGGTGACGGCATCGGGCAGGAAGTCGTGGCCGAAGGCCTCAAGGTCCTCTCCGCCGTCCTCCCGCAGGATGTGAAGCTGGAGACCAAGGAGTACGACTTCGGCGCCAAGCGCTACCACGCCACCGGTGAGACCCTCACCGACGCCGACCTCGACGCACTGAAGAAGCACGACGCGATCCTGCTCGGCGCGATCGGCGACCCGTCCGTGCCGTCCGGCGTCCTGGAGCGCGGCTTCCTGCTCAAGCTCCGCTTCGCCTTCGACCACCACGTCAACCTGCGGCCCTCGAAGCTGCTGCCGGGTGTCGCCACCCCGCTCGCCGGTGAGCCGTCCATCGACTTCGTCGTGGTCCGCGAGGGCACCGAGGGCCCGTACACCGGCAACGGCGGCACGATCCGCAAGGGCACGCCCCACGAGGTCGCCACCGAGGTCTCCGTCAACACGGCCTACGGCGTCGAGCGCGTGGTCCGTGACGCCTTCGCCCGCGCCCAGGCCCGCCCGCGCAAGAAGCTCGCGCTCATCCACAAGAACAACGTGCTGACCTTCGCCGGTCATCTGTGGACGAACGTCTTCAACGAGGTGGCCGAGGAGTTCCCCGAGGTCACCACCGAGTACATGCACGTCGACGCGGCGACCATCTACCTGGTCACGCAGCCCGAGCGCTTCGACGTCATCGTCACCGACAACCTCTTCGGCGACATCATCACCGACCTCGCCGCGGCCGTCTCCGGCGGCATCGGCGTCGCCGCGAGCGGCAACATCAACCCGAGCGGCGAGTTCCCGTCCATGTTCGAGCCCGTCCACGGCTCGGCCCCGGACATCGCCGGCCAGGGCAAGGCCGACCCGAGCGCCACGGTCCTGTCCGTCGCCCTGCTGCTGCGGCACCTCGGCTACGACGGCGAGGCCGCCCGCATCGAGGAGGCCGTCTCGGCCGACCTCGCCGAGCGCACCGGCAAGCCCGCCCGCAGCACGTCGGAGATCGGTGACGCGCTGGCCGTACGAGTAGCCGGCTGACCCGCCGCGCCTCACTCACCTCGAAGCCGCCGGGTCACTCGCACCCCGGCGGCTTCCCCATGTCCGCCGCCGGGTGCCACTATCGACCCCTGGGTCGCGATTCACGCCGATCACGCCGATTTCTTCCGCGGCTGCCGCTTGCGATAATCGAACGCGGAGCCGCCGAATGAGGGAATGCTCGGACGTCCTAGCACTGGACACCGACAGTACTGGCGTGAGCGCGGCCCGCCACAACCGAACCGGTGAAGGACACCTACTCATGACGACGCCCACGATCGAGCTCAAGCCTTCCGCCAGCCCGCTCGCCGCCGCAGACCGCGAGGCGATCCTGGCCGACCCCGGGTTCGGCCGCCACTTCACCGACCACATGGTGACGATCAAGTGGACCGAAGGCCGCGGCTGGCACGACGGCCAGCTCGTGCCGTACGCGCCGATCTCCCTCGACCCGGCCACCATGGTCCTGCACTACGCGCAGGAGATCTTCGAGGGCCTGAAGGCCTACCGCCAGCCCGACGGCACGGTCGCCACCTTCCGCCCGGAGAAGAACGCCACCCGCTTCCAGGCGTCAGCCCGCCGGCTCGGCATGCCCGAGCTGCCGGTGGAGACCTTCATCGAGGCGTGCGACGCGCTGGTGAAGCAGGACGAGGCCTGGGTGCCGGCGCACGGCGGCGAGGAGTCCCTCTACCTGCGCCCGTTCATGTTCGCGACCGAGGTCGGCCTGGGCGTGAAGCCCGCCGGCGAGTACCTGTTCATGGTCATCGCCTCCCCGGCCGGCGCCTACTTCCCCGGCGGCGTGAAGCCGGTCTCCATCTGGGTCTCCGAGGACCACGTCCGTGCCGTGCCCGGCGGCATGGGTGACGCCAAGACCGGCGGCAACTACGCCGCGTCCCTGCTCGCCCAGGCGGAGGCGGCGGCCGAGGGCTGCGCCCAGGTCTGCTACCTGGACGCGGTGGAGCGCAAGTGGGTCGAGGAACTCGGCGGCATGAACCTGTACTTCGTGTACGGCGACAAGATCATCACCCCGTCCCTCACCGGCTCCATCCTGGAGGGTGTCACCCGGGACTCCCTCCTGTCCGTCGCCCGTGACCTCGGTTACCGGGCGGAGGAGGGCCGCATCTCCGTCGACCAGTGGCAGCGCGACTCGGAGAACGGCACCCTGACCGAGGTCTTCGCCTGCGGCACGGCCGCGGTCATCACCCCGGTCGGCACGGTCAAGCGCACGGGCGCCCAGTGGCAGCAGAGCGGCGGAGAGCCCGGCGAAGTGACCCTCAGGCTTCGCCAGGCGCTCCTCGACATCCAGCGCGGCAAGGCCGAGGACAAGCACGGCTGGATGCACACGCTGGGCTAACGCTCGGCCGTGACCGCCAGGGCCGCCGTGGACTCCGCGTCCGCGGCGGCCCTCTCGCGTGCCGGTGCACGGTCACCGGTCGTCAGCAGCGCGTACGCCACACCGCCCACCAGCCCCGACAGCAGGAAGCTGCAGTCCACGCCGGCCGTCAGGGCCAGCAGGGGCCCCTCGTACCACGGCAGCGCGACCGCGGCCACGCCGATCACCGCGCCCAGCGCCCAGGACGCCGTCGCCCGGATGTTCCAGCCGCCGCGGTACCAGTAGATCCCGCCGCGGGCCCGGCGGTTGAACACCTGGAGCGCCTCCGCGTCGTACGCGCCGCGGCAGCGCGCGAAGCCGATGAGGGTGATGACCGCCCACGGTGTCCCGATCGCCGTCAGCAGCAGGACGAACGACGTCATCGCGTCCTGGGCGCTGGAGGCGTAGTGGCCGACGAAGACGCACACCGTGGCCACGACCGCGACCGCGTACGTCGCCTTCGCGCGCGAGGCCCGCGGCACGATGGCGTCCAGGTCCAGGCCCATGGAGTAGAGCATCAGTCCGGCGTTGCCGACCGAGCCGGCCGAGGCGGCCAGGAGGAGCGGCAGCAGGTACCAGGTGGGGGAGGCGTCGACCAGCGGCCCCGCGTAGTCGAGGGCCGCGCGTGCCGCGTACGCCGTGAAGGTGCCGAACAGCTGCGGGACCAGCAGCCCCAGGAGCAGGCCGAGCCATGTGGCGTGCAGGACCCGGCGGGAGGAGTGGCGGGCCGGTGAGATGTAGCGGGTGTAGTCGCCGAGCAGGGTGATGAAGGCGATCGGCCCCGAAAGGCCCGCGGCCACCGTCGCCAGCAGCCAGGTCGGCCAGAAGCCGCCCAGCAGATGGCCGCCCGCCTCCGGCAGCGCGGCGGTCGTGAAGTCGGGGGCGTAGGCGAACACGCCGAGGACCAGCAGTGCCGTCATGCCGATCGCCAGGACCCGGGACATGGCGAGCAGGACGCGGTAGCCGTACACCGCTCCGGCGACGGTCGCGGCGGCGAGGAGGGCGTAGACGAGGCCGTACGACACGTCGTTCGCCGGGGTGCCGAGCAGCCGGCCCAGGACGCTCACCATCACGTCGCCGCCGATCCAGATGGTCAGCGCGGAGTAGCCGAGCGCCAGCAGCAGGCCGACGACCGAGCCGACCAGCCGGCCCCGCACCCCGAACTGGGCGCCGGAGGACGTGGACAGGTTGGTCGCGGTGCGCAGGGAGATCAGGGCCAGCGGGGCGGTGAGGGCCGTACCGGCCAGGGTTCCCACCACGATCGAGCTGACCGACGCCCACCAGTCCAGGCCGAACGACGGCGGCAGCCAGCCGAAGACGATCACTCCTAGGCAGAGGTTCGAGCCCAGCAGGATCGCGACGAGGTCCCGTGGGCCGCTCGTGCGTTCCTCCTCGGGGACGGTGTCGACTCCGCGCTGTTCCATCGGCATGGCAGGTCTCCTTCGATCGGCCGCCAGGGTTAGAGCGACGTTCAATGTGGGGGATCCCGATGGCTGAGTCAACACTTCGCTTCTGAGGGATTCGTGTTTAGAGTGATGCTCTAATCTGGGAGAGGCAAGGAGGTGCCCACCGCATGAGACTGACCCCCACGGAACGTGACCGGCTGCTGCTCTTCGGAGCCGCCGAGCTGGCCCGTGCCCGCCGTGCACGCGGTCTGCGGCTCAATGTGCCGGAGGCCACCGCGCTGATCGCGGACACGGTGTGCGAGGCCGCCCGCGACGGCGCCCGGCTGGCCGAGGCCGTCGAGCGCGCCCGTGGCGTGCTCGGCCCGGACGACGTGCTGCCGGGCGTCGCCGACGTGGTCACCGAGGTGCATGTCGAGGCGGTCTTCGACGACGGTTCACGGCTCGCGGTCGTCAGCGACCCGATCGGGGGTGGCCTCGGCGACGGGGCGCCGGGCGCTGTGCTGCCGGGGCCCGAGCACGCCGAGCCGGAGGCCGCCGTACGTCTGACGGTCACCAACACCGCCACCGTGCCGGTCTCCGTCACCTCCCACTTCCATTTCTTCGAGGCCAACCCGCGCCTGGACTTCGCGCGGGAGAAGGCCTACGGGACGCGGCTGGCCGTACCGGCAGGGTCGTCGGTGCGGTTCGGGCCGGGGGAGAGCGTCGAGGTCGGGCTCGTGCCCATCGGGGGCGACCGGATCGCGATCGGGTTCGCCGGTCTGGTCGACGGGGCGCTGGACGCCCCCGGCGCCCGAGAGGAGGCGCTGCGCCGCGCCGCCGCCTGCGGCTACCTCGGCGTCACCAGGACAACTGCTGATCAGGAGGCCGAGCGATGAGCCGTCCAGGAGGACACCCCGCCGAGGCCCGCCGCCTCACCCCGTACGAGTACGCCGCCACCCACGGCCCGCGCGCCGGTGACCGCGTCCGGCTCGGCGACTCGGGCCTGACGATCCGCGTCGAGTCCGACTCCCAGCGCCACGGCGACGAGTTCCTCGCCGGGTTCGGCAAGACCGCCCGGGACGGGCTGCACCTCAAGGCGGCCGCCGTCCGCGAGACCTGTGACGTCGTCATCAGCAACGTGGTGGTGATCGACGCGGCGCTCGGGATCCGGAAGGTCTCGATCGGGATCAGGCAGGGACGGATCTGCTCCCTCGGGCGGGCCGGAAACCCCGACACCCTCGACGGCGTCGACGTCGTCGTCGGCACCGGGACCTCGATCGTGTCCGGCGAGGGGCTCATCGCCACCGCCGGGGCCGTCGACACCCACGTCCACCTGCTGTCGCCACGTGTCATGGAGGCGTCGCTCGCCTCGGGGGTGACCACGATCATCGGCCAGGAGTTCGGTCCGGTGTGGGGTGTCGGCGTCAACTCGCCGTGGGCGCTGCGGCACGCGTTCGGCGCATTCGACGCCTGGCCGGTCAACATCGGCTTCCTGGGCCGCGGTTCGTCGTCCTCCTCGGCGCCCCTGGTCGAGGCCCTCGCCGAGGGCGGCGCTTGTGGCTTCAAGGTGCACGAGGACATGGGCGCCCACACCCGGGCGCTGGACACGGCGTTGCGCGTCGCCGAGGAGCACGATGTCCAAGTCGCGCTGCACAGCGACGGGTTGAACGAGTGCCTGTCGGTCGAGGACACCCTCCGTGTCCTGGAGGGCCGCACCATCCACGCCTTCCACATCGAGGGCTGCGGCGGCGGACACGTCCCGAACGTGCTGAAGATGGCCGGTGTCCCGAACGTCATCGGCTCCTCCACCAACCCCACCCTGCCCTTCGGCCGGGACGCCGTCGCCGAGCACTACGGCATGATCGTCTCCGTCCACGACCTCAAGACCGACCTGCCCGGCGACGCCGCCATGGCCCGCGACCGCATCCGCGCCGGAACCATGGGCGCCGAGGACGTGCTGCACGACCTGGGCGCGATCGGCATCACCTCGTCCGACGCGCAGGGCATGGGACGGGCGGGGGAGACGGTCCGCCGTACGTTCGCCATGGCCGGGAAGATGAAGGCCGAACTCGGCGCCCCGGACGCCGACCACGACAACGAGCGAGTCCTGCGCTACCTGGCCAAGCTGACCATCAACCCGGCCATCGCGCACGGCCTCGCGCACGAGGTGGGCTCGATCGAGGTCGGCAAGCTGGCCGACATCGTGCTGTGGCGGCCGGAGTACTTCGGCGCCAAACCGCAGCTGGTGCTCAAGGCGGGCTTCCCGGCGTACGGGGTGGTCGGCGACCCGGGCGCCGCCACCGACACGTGCGAACCCCTCGTCCTCGGACCGCAGTTCGGGGCGTACGGGGCCGCGCCCGCCGACCTCTCGGTCGCCTTCGTCGCGCAGGCGGCCGTCGACCGGGGCGGTGACTCGATGCCCACCCGCCGCCGCAGGGTCGCCGTGCGCGGCACGCGCGGCATCGGGCCCGCCGACCTGCGCCTGAACTCCCGAACCGGAGCGGTCGACGTGGACCAGCGCACCGGGCTGGTCACCCTCGACGGAGAGCCGCTGCGCTCCGAACCCGCCGAGTCCGTCTCCCTCAACCGTCTGTACTTCCTGTAAATGCCACAGCCTGTGAGGATCACTGATGTCCGCTGCCGCCGACGGCTTCCGCATGCCCGCCGAATGGACCCCGCACGAACGCACCTGGATGGCGTGGCCGGGTCCGAACGCGACGTTCGACGACCCCGGGGAACTCGCCGCCTCCCGTCTGGCCTGGGCCTCGGTCGCCCGTGCCGTCCGCCGTTTCGAACCGGTGACGGTGGTGTGCGGCCCGGGACAGTCCGAGGAGGCCCGGACGCTGCTCGGACCGGGTGTCGACACGGTCGAACGGGACCTCGACGACGCCTGGATGCGCGACATCGGCCCCACCTTCCTGACCGACGGCAAGGGCCAACTCGCCGCCGTCGACTGGACCTTCAACGGCTGGGGCGGCCAGGACTGGGCCCGCTGGGAGCACGACGCGAAGATCGCCGCGTACGTGTCCGACCTCGCGGGGTCGACGAAGACCTACGCCTCTGACCTCGTCAACGAAGGCGGCGCCATCCACGTGGACGGCGAGGGCACGGTCCTGCTCACAGAGACCGTCCAGCTCGGCCCCGAGCGCAACCCGCACTGGACGCGCGAGCGTGTCGAGGCGGAGATCCACGCCATGCTCGGCACCCGCAAGGCGATCTGGCTGCCGCGCGGCCTCACCGGCGACTACCCCCCGTACGGCTTCGGCACCCTCGGCCATGTCGACATCGTCGCGGCCTTCGCCCGCCCCGGTGTGGTGGTGGCCCACCACCAGCCGGACCCGGCCCACCCCGACCACGAGGTGACCAGGGAGGTCATCGGCGTCCTGAAGTCGGCGACGGACGCGCGCGGGCGCCGCCTGGAGGTCGTCGAGGTGCCCGCCCCGACCGTCCTGGAGGCCGACGGGCACTGGGCCGACTACTCCTACATCAACCACTACCTCTGCAACGGCGGCGTGGTGCTGTGCGGCTTCGACGACCCGCGCGACGAGATCGCGGCCGGGATCTTCCGCCGGCTCTTCCCCGAGCGGACGGTGACCTTGGTCGACGCGCGGACGATCTTCGCCGGCGGGGGCGGCATCCACTGCATCACTCAGCAGCAGCCGAGGGCCGGGGTCAGGTAGAACGTACGGGTGAACGTACTGCTCTGCGCCACCCGCGGAACACGGCTGACCGAGCCGGTCCGGCTCGACGAGATGCCCGAGGCCCCGCATCCGCGGGTGAAGGCCGCCCGGTGAGCACCCGCCGCCGCACTCCCGCCCCGCCCCGCGAGGACGTCCTCGCCGCCGCCATGCGGATGATCGCCGAGCGCGGTCTGGAGAAGCTCACCATGGCGGCGCTCGGCCGTGAGGTGGGGATGAGCAGCGGGCATCTCCTCTACTACTTCCACTCCAAGGACGAACTGCTGCTTCAGGCCCTGGAGTGGAGCGAGGGCCGGCTCGGCGCCGAGCGCGGGCGGCTGCTGACGCGGGTGTCCGCCACGGTGCGCGAGCGGATCGAGGCGTACGTCGACCTGTACGTCCCCGATGGCCACCGCGACCCGCACTGGACGCTCTGGCTGGAGGTCTGGAACCGCTCGCAGAACGCCGACGACGACGGCCGCGACCGCCAGGCCGCCATCGAGGGCGCCTGGCACCGGGACCTGGTGGCGCTGCTGGCGGAGGGGGTGTCGAGGGGGGAGTTCCGGCCGGTGGACCCGGACCGGTTCGCATCCCGGCTGCGGGCGCTGCTCGACGGCTTCTCCATCCATGTGGCCATCGGTCTGCGTGGCACGGACCGGGCGCAGGTCCTGCGCCACGTACGGGAGTTCCTGGACGAAAGCCTCCTCGCGGACGCCTGAGCCCACGCCCTGGTTGTACACAAAATGCTCGCATCCTGAGACGGACGGTGAGCACGCGGGTGACTTGTGCCAGACTGCCCCCGTGCTCTCGTTCGCCATGATTATTGGCAGCAGGCGCGCCGGTCCGCAGTGACCGCCACGTACGACCAGGTACGGGTGGACACCGTCGTCCTCGACCCGCGCGCAGACCTCTCGCACCCGCGAGAGGTTTTTCTGTTTCCCGGCCCACCCGCAGCCGGGCGGAGAGCGTGAGGGACCATAGGTGGGGGCGGTGGAACCGGTCATTCCGGTAGACCGAGATCCAACACAGGAGCCTTGTGACCATGTCGGTATCCAGCGAGCTCGACGATTCGTTCCACGTCTTCGACACCACCCTGCGCGACGGCGCCCAGCGGGAGGGCATCAACCTCACCGTCGCCGACAAGCTGGCCATCGCCCGTCACCTGGACGACTTCGGCGTGGGCTTCATCGAGGGCGGCTGGCCCGGCGCCAACCCGCGCGACACAGAGTTCTTCGCGCGTGCCCAGCAGGAGATCGACTTCCGGCACGCCCAGTTGGTCGCCTTCGGCTCCACCCGCCGCGCGCATGCCAAGGCCGCCGACGACCCGCAGGTCAAGGCCCTGCTGGACTCCGGTGCCCCGGTGATCACGCTGGTCGCGAAGTCCCATGACCGGCATGTCGAGCTGGCCCTGCGCACCTCGCTGGACGAGAACCTGGAGATGGTCCGCGACACGGTGTCGTACCTGCGCGAGCAGGGGCGCCGGGTCTTCGTCGACTGCGAGCACTTCTTCGACGGCTACCGCGCCAACCCCGAGTACGCTAAGTCCGTCGTCCGTGCCGCCTCCGAGGCCGGCGCCGACGTGGTCATCCTCTGCGACACCAACGGCGGCATGCTCCCCGCCCAGGTCCAGGCGGTCGTCGCCACCGTCCTGGCCGACACCGGCGCCCGGCTCGGCATCCACGCCCAGGACGACACCGGCTGCGCGGTGGCGAACACGCTCGCCGCCGTCGACGCCGGCGCCACCCACGTCCAGTGCACGGCCAACGGCTACGGCGAGCGCGTCGGCAACGCCAACCTGTTCCCGGTGGTGGCGGCTCTGGAGCTGAAGTACGGCAAGAAGGTCCTCCCCGACGGCCACCTGCGGGAGATGACCCGTATCTCGCACGCCATCGCCGAGGTCGTCAACCTCACGCCCTCCACGCACCAGCCGTACGTCGGTGTCTCCGCCTTCGCGCACAAGGCCGGACTGCACGCCTCCGCGATCAAGGTCGACCCGGACCTGTACCAGCACATCGACCCCGAGCTGGTCGGCAACACGATGCGCATGCTGGTCTCCGACATGGCGGGCCGCGCCTCCGTGGAGTTGAAGGGCAAGGAGCTCGGCATCGACCTGGGCGGCGACCGCGAGCTGGTCGGGCGGGTGGTCGAGCGGGTCAAGGAGCGGGAGCTGGCGGGCTACACCTACGAGGCCGCGGACGCCTCGTTCGAGCTGCTGCTGCGCACCGAGGTCGAGGGCAAGCCGCTGAAGTACTTCGACGTGGAGTCCTGGCGCGCGATCGTCGAGGACCGTCCCGACGGCACCCACGCCAACGAGGCCACCGTCAAGCTCTGGGCCAAGAGCGAGCGCATCGTGGCCACGGCGGAGGGCAACGGCCCGGTCCACGCCCTCGACCGCGCCCTGCGGGTCGCCCTGGAGAAGATCTACCCCCAGCTCGCCAAGCTGGACCTCGTCGACTACAAGGTCCGCATCCTGGAGGGCGTCCACGGTACCCAGTCCACCACCCGCGTCCTGATCTCCACGTCCGACGGGACCGGGGAGTGGTCGACGGTCGGCGTCGCCGACAACGTGATCGCGGCGTCCTGGCAGGCCCTGGAGGACGCGTACACGTACGGGCTGCTGCGGGCCGGGGTGTCTCCGGCGCAGTAGTCCGAACGGCCCTCGCGCCGCCCCCGGGCCTCTCGCCCACGGCACAGTGGAGCCATGGACGACAGGGAAAGCGACGCCACGCACTTCCTCGCCCGGGGTCAGGTGGCGACCCGGCTGCCCGCCCAGGACCTGGCACGGGCGCGGCGCTTCTACTCCGAGAAGCTGGGGCTGGAGCCCGTCGACGAACGGCCGGGCGGGCTGCTGTACCGCTGCGGCGGCACCGAGTTCGCCGTGTACCTGTCGACGGGCGCCTCTCCCGGCACCTTCACCCAGATGGGCTGGCAGGTCGAGGACGTCGAGGCGGTCGTCGCCGAACTCGGCCGGCGCGGCATCGAGTTCGAGGAGGTGGACGTACCCGGGCTGCGCACGGTCGACGGCATCGCCGACGTCGAGGGCCACTACCCGAGCAAGGGCCACCGCGGCGAACGCGCCGCCTGGTTCCACGACAGCGAGGGCAACCTCCTGGGCATCGGTCAGCCGTACACCTGACCCAAAGCCGTCGTACGAGCGGGGAGGGGCCCGGCACGAGCGGTGCCGCCTGCGGATTCCGCCCACCGGTAACGGTTCGTTCGTCCCGTCCATCAGGTAGCGTCGAGGGTATGAGGACTCCGCTGTTCCGGGGCCTCATGCGCTCGCTGATCGTGCCGGTCGTCGCCGCCGCGGCGGTGCTGACGGCCGGTGCGCCCGGCGCACATGCGGCCACGGACCTTTCCCAGGTCGCCGAGGCGCTGCGCGAGGGTCCCGTCTACGTGGACCCCGCCGCCTCGGACCAGTTGTCGTCGGCGGACGCCGAAGCGCTCGCCGACAAGATCAAGGACGCCGACAAGCCGGTCTTCGTCGCCGTTCTCCCGGCTGATCAGCCGACCCAGAACCTCCTGCTGAACCTCCGCACGCAGACCGGTGTCACGGGTCTGTACGGTGTCCGCGTCGGTGATCGCTTCGACGCGGCGGCGGACTCCGCGGTGCTGTCCGAGCAGGCGGTGGACAACCTGGTCGCGTCGGTGCAGAGCGCCGGCGACCCCAAGGCCCAGTTGAACGACTTCGTCGACGCGGCGCTGCGCAACGTGGGCGGCACCGCACCCGCCAGTTGGAGCGACGGCGGGGGCGGCGGCGTGGACGCCGGTGGCCTGATCGCCGCGGGCGCGGTGCTGGCGGCGGGCGGCGCGGGCGCGTACGCGCTGGTGCGGCGCAACCGGCGCCGCCACGAGGAGGAGCAGCGGGCGGCGCTGGAGAAGCTGCGGGTCGTCGTGGACGAGGACATCACCGCCTTCGGCGAGGAACTGGACCGACTGGACTTCCATCCGGCCGAACCCGGTGCCGACGACGCCATGCGCGCGGACTACGAGCGTGCCCTGGACTCCTACGAACAGGCGAAACGGCTGATGGACGGGGCGCGCAGACCCGAGGACGTCAAGGCCGTCACCCAGGCCCTGGCGGACGGCCGCTTCTCCCTCACCCAGCTGGCCGCCCGCCGGGAGCACCGGCCCCTGCCGGAGCGCCGGCCGCCCTGCTTCTTCGACCCGCGCCACGGTCCGGCGGTGGCCGACGAGACCTGGACGCCGCCCTCCGGCACCGCGCGCGAGGTCCCGGTCTGCGCGGCCGACCGCACCCGGCTGGCCGAGGGCCGCGACCCCGTGGTCCGCGAGGTCGACACGGAGTACGGCCGCCGCCCGTACTGGGACGCCGGTCCCGCCTACGGGCCGTGGGCGGGAGGCTACTTCGGCGGCGGCATCCTCCCCGGCCTGCTCATCGGCACGATGCTGGGCTCCATGATGGCCGCCCCCGCCTACGCCGCCGACTACGGCGCGGGCTACGGCTACTCGGGCTACGAAGGCGGTGACGTCTCCGGCGCGGACTTCGACAGCGGGGACTTCGGCGGTGGATCCGACGGCGGAGGCTTCGGGGGCGGGGACTTCGGCGGCGGCTTCGACGGCGGAGGGTTCTGACCGGCCTCCACAGCGAGCAGATCGCCCATGGCGGACGCCGCGGACGCGGCACGGGCCCGGCGTCCTCGGACGCCGGGCCCGTGGTTACCGGCGGGTCGAAGCGCCCGCGCGGTCGCAGAGTCACAAAGCGGCTCAGAGAGAGGACGCCGCCGAGGCGATCTGGGAGGCGAAGGTCGAGACCTCCGTGTAGACGCCCGGAGCGTTCGGACGGGCGCAGCCTATGCCCCAGCTGACGATGCCCACCTGGATCCAGGCGTTGTTGGCGTCGCGGCGGAACATCGGGCCGCCGGAGTCGCCCTGGCAGGTGTCGACGCCGCCCGACGGGAAGCCGGCGCAGATCTCCTCGTTGGCGACGAGGCCGCTGTAGCCGCTGTAGGAACGGCACTGGGCGTCGCTGACGAACGGCACGGTGGCCTTGAGCATGTAGCGCTGCTGGGCCCCGCCCTCACGGTTCGCGCCCCAGCCGGCCACGGTGAAGGTGCCGGTGTTGTACTGCGTGGTGGTGGCGATCTTCAGCGTCGGCAGGTTGATCGGCTGGGCGAGCTTGATGAGGGCCCAGTCCTTGCCGGTGCCGTTGTAGCCGGGGGCCCGGTACACGTACGTGGAGCGGACCTGGACCCGGCCGCTGGTGGACTGCAGGTCCACGACGCCGGCGGTGGCGGTGATGCTGGTGGTGGGGCCGGTCGCGCCCACGCAGTGCGCGGCGGTGAGCACGATCTGCTGGGTGTACAGCGCGCCGCCGCAGCCCATGGAGAGCCGGACCATGAACGGGAACTCGCCCTGCGTGGCACGGGTTCCGCCGACGACGCGCGTGTCGGCCTGCGCTGCCGAGACGGGCTGAAGGCTGACGATCGCCAGAGCGGCTGCGCCGAGGACCGCGCATCTCTTGAGCGCGGTGAGTAGCTTCTTCAACGTGATGCCTTCCGTGGGGGGTTGGACATACGAACGTGAGAGCGCTGAGATGTCAGGGGCATGTCACGCAAGGGGAGTGAGAGAGGCGAGAGCCCTCTCGTCGTGACATGCGCCGGTCAAGTGTGTTGCTGGATTATCGGAATTCTGTGCGGGTCCGGACAAGGGGCCAATTCAGGCCACGACCGTTCAGGGCAGGGTCCGTCGAGCCGCGCGGCGCCGCCTCGGACTCTCGGGCTCTCGGGCTCTCGGCCCCTCCCCGGTTTTGGCCTGGCACATAGGACAGGATCTGACCTGTATCCGGCCTAGCGTGCCCGTATGGCCTCCTCCGACGACACCCCGTCCCTCGCCTTCGCGTCGACCGCCGCTCTCGACGCCTGGCTGACGGCCCACCCCGCCCCGCACCCCGGCCTCTGGGTGGAGATCGCCAAGAAGGGCTCGGGGATCCGGTCCGTCACCGCCGCCGAGGTCAACGACGTGGCGCTGTGTCATGGCTGGATCACGGGACAGCGCAAGGGCCTGGACGCGTCGTCCTATCTGCAGCGGATCACGCCACGTCGGCCCGGCAGCCTGTGGTCGATGGTCAATGTGCGGCGCGTGGCGGAACTGACCGCCGAGGGGCGCATGCGTCCGGCGGGTCTCGCCGAGGTGGCGGCGGCCCGGGCGGACGGGCGCTGGCAGGCGGCGTACGAGTCGCAGAGCAGGGCAGAGGCCCCGGACGAGCTGGCCGCGGCGCTGAAGAGGGACCCGGCTGCGGCGGCCGCCTTCGACGCGCTGGGCCGGACCGAGCGCTACCAGGTCATGCTCGGTCTGCTGCGGGCCCGGACCCCGCGCGGCCGGGAGAGGCGGGTCGCCGCGATCCTGCGGGAACTGACGAGGCGCCGGTGAGCCGAGGGCTCGCCGGCGCCGTCGTCGAAGGGCGCGAAGGGTTCACGCGTTCCTGATCGCCGAGATGTCGAAGTTCAGCTTGATCTTGTCCGAGACCAGCACGCCGCCCGTCTCCAGAGCCGCGTTCCAGGTCAGGCCCCATTCGGAGCGCAGGAGCTGCGCCTTGCCCTCGAAGCCGACGCGCTCGTTGCCGAAGGGGTCCTTCGCGGCGCCGTTGAACTCCAGGTCGATGGTGATCGGCTTCGTGGTGCCGAGGATCGTCAGATCGCCGGTGATGCGGAAGTCGTCGCCACCGAGGGACTCCGCCCCGGTGGAGCGGAACGTCATCGTCGGGAACTCGTCCGTCCTGAAGAAGTCCGCGCTCTTGAGGTGGCCGTCGCGGTCCGCGGAGCCGGTGTCGATGCTGTCCATCTTGACGTCGATGGACGCCGAGGACGCCGACGGATCGGCGCCGTCCAGGTGCAGCGAACCGCTGAAGTCGAGGAACTTGCCCTTGACGTTGGTGACCATCGCGTGCCGGACGGTGAAGCCGATCGTGGAGTGGGCCGCGTCGATCGTGTAGTCGCCGGTCAGGGGGGTCAGGTCGGTGTTCATGGCTGCGCTCCTCCGCGTTGATGTTGAATCTTTAACTACCTCAACGCGACCCACCGTAGACCTATTCCGTTCAATGTTCAACTGAATCGAGGACGTGTCTGTGGCATCACGTACCGTTACGTGGTATGGGCATGAGCATGACCTTCACGCGCCGTGCCTTCCTGTGCGCCGCCGCCCTCACCGCGACGTCTGCCCAAGGAGCCCGTACCCCGGCCCGAGCGGCGGACGCCGCCCCCGACCCGTACGACGCCCTGCGCCTGCGCTGGCTGGACATCGCCCTCGGTGCCGGCTACGACCCCGCGGCGGAGCCGTACGCCGCCCGCCTCGCCGAGACCGGCACCCTGGCCCGCCGCTTCCGGGCCACCATGGCCCCCACCCCCACCTCGCTGTGGCCCGACCACCCCTACGACCCTCCCGCCGGCATCACCCAGAGCTACGGTCGCCTGTGGACGATGGCGCGGGCCTACGTCCAGCAGGGCACCGGCTGCACCGCCGACCCGTCCCTCCTGGCCGACGTGCTGCGCGGCCTCGACCATCTCGGCGCCACCGTCTACAACCCCTCCATCACCCGGTACGGCAACTGGTGGGAATGGCAGATCGGCAGCCCGCGCCTGCTGACGGACATCACGGCCGCCCTGTACGACCACCTCGGCGAGGCCCGGGTCGCCGCCGCCTGTGCGGCCGTCGATCACTTCGTCCCGGACTCGATGCTCGGCGACTACTCCGGCACCTCCACCGGGGCCAACCGCGTCGACCTGTGCCGCGGCGTCGCCCTGCGCGGCATCCTCGGCCGGGCACCGGCGAAGCTCGCGCTCGCCCGGGACGCCCTCTCCCCGGTCTTCCCGTACGTCACCGAAGGCGACGGCCTCTACGCCGACGGGTCGTTCGTCCAGCACACCTGGGTCGCCTACTCCGGCACCTACGGCCAGGTCCTCCTCGACGGCCTCGGCCGCCTCCTGGCCCTGCTCGCCGGATCCGAGTGGGAGGTCACGGACCCGAACAAGCAGATCGTCCTCGACAGCGTCGAGCGGGCGTTCGCGCCGCTCGTCCACGACGGGCTGATGATGGACGGCGTCAACGGCCGTGCCATCAGCCGGGGTCTGCTCAAGGCGGACGACCGGCAGGTGATGCGCAGCGACCACTTCCACGGGCAGGGCGTCATCGCCGCGGTGGCCCTCCTCGCGGACGGCGCGAGCGCGACGGAGCGCGAGCGTTGGTACGGCCGCGTCAAGGGATGGATCGAACGGGACACGGTGGCACCGATCCTGACGGCTCCTCAGTTCGGTACGGGTGACCTGGCCCGCCTGCACGCGATCGCCGGCTCGCCCGTCCCCGCCACCCCCGAACCCACCGCCCACCACCTCTTCGCCGCCATGGACCGGGCCGTGCACCGCCGCCCCGGCTTCGTCGCCCACATCGCCATGGCGAGCGAGCGCATCGCCCACTACGAGTGCGGCAACGGCGAGAATCCCCGCGGCTGGCACACCGGTGCCGGCATGCTCTCGTGGTGGGCCCAGGGCACCGGCGACCAGTACACGGACTGGTACTGGCCGACCGTCGACTGGTACCGCCTCCCCGGTGCGACCGTCTCCACCCGGCGCCTCCCCGACCGGGCCGGCGGGGAGTGGGGCGCGCCCAAGCCCGACGTGCGCTGGGTCGGCGGCACGACCGACGGCGAGTACGCGGCGATCGGGCAGCACCTGAAGGGGCTCGGCTCGACCCTCGAAGCCCGTAAGTCGTGGTTCTGCGTCGCGGACGCCGTGATCTGCCTGGGGGCGGGGATCACCTGCGCCGACGGCGTCCCCGTCGAGACGGTCGTCGACAACCGCAACCTGGGGGAGGGCGGCACCCGGGCCTTCACCCGCGGACCCGGCTGGGCCCACCTGGAGGGCCACGGCGGCTGGGTGGTCCCGTACGGCGATCTGCGCACCCTGCGCGAGGACCGCACCGGAGCCTGGGCCGACATCAACACAGGCGGTACGCCCGAGCGTCGCACCCGGCGCTGGCAGACCCTGTGGCTGGACCACGGCACGGACCCGACGGACGCCGCGTACCTCTACGTGCTGATGCCGGGTGCCCACCGGGGCGCGGTGGCGGCGCGCGCCGCGCACTGCGCGCGCTGGCTGTCGGTCCTCGCCAACGACACGGGGCGCCAGGCGGTCCGTGTCCCGTCCCTGGGCCTCACCGCCGCCACCTTCTGGCAGCCGGGTACGGCAGGCCCGCTGACGGCCTCCGCCGGCGCGAGTGTGCTGCTTCGCCGCCGGGGCCGTACCGCTACGCTCTGCGTGAGCGAGCCGCCCCGTACGGGCCGACCGCTGGAGATCACCTGGGACCACCCGGTGGGCCGGATCCTGCGGGCGGACGACACGGTCGAGATCCTCGCGACGGGCCGCCGACTGCGCGTCCGCGTCACTCCAGGGGTGGTATGCGGGGTCCACCGATGTGAGGTGGTTCTCCCCTGACGGCTTTGTTCGACCCCCACAACGCGCACGCCCTCTGAGCAGTCGGAAAGGCTGCATGCGGCCATGGTTCTGTTCAGTGGTGCCAGGAAAACGCGCCGGAGACTGTACGGAGTCAACGGCCCGCTTTCCTCGGTGTCCTTCGTAAGGTCACTACATGACCGTTTTGGATGAGGCACCGGGTGAGCCGATCGACGCCCGCGGACGGACGGCCGAGCTGCACGAGATTCGTGCGCAGGCCCTGGCCGGCCCGAGCGAGAAGGCGACCGCCGCGCAGCACGCCAAGGGCAAGCTGACCGCCCGGGAGCGGATCGAGCTGCTGCTGGACCCGGGCTCCTTCCGGGAGGTCGAGCAGCTGCGCCGGCATCGCGCGCAGGGGTTCGGCCTGGAGGCCAAGAAGCCGTACACCGACGGTGTCATCACCGGCTGGGGCACGGTGGAGGGCCGTACGGTCTTCGTCTACGCCCATGACTTCCGCATCTTCGGCGGCGCGCTGGGCGAGGCCCACGCCACGAAGATCCACAAGATCATGGACATGGCCATCGCGGCCGGTGCCCCTCTGGTCTCCCTGAACGACGGCGCGGGCGCCCGTATCCAGGAGGGCGTCTCGGCCCTCGCCGGGTACGGCGGCATCTTCCAGCGCAACACCAAGGCGTCCGGCGTCATCCCGCAGATCAGCGTGATGCTGGGCCCGTGCGCGGGCGGCGCGGCGTACAGCCCGGCCCTGACGGACTTCGTCTTCATGGTCCGTGAGACCTCGCAGATGTTCATCACCGGCCCGGACGTGGTCAAGGCGGTGACCGGCGAGGAGATCACCCAGAACGGCCTGGGCGGCGCGGACGTGCACGCGGAGACGAGCGGTGTCTGCCACTTCGCGTACGACGACGAGGAGACGTGCATCGCGGAGGTCCGCTACCTCCTGTCGCTGCTCCCGCAGAACAACCGCGAGAACCCGCCCCGGGCGGAGTCCTCGGACGCCCCGGACCGCCGCAGCGAGGTGCTCCTGGACCTGGTCCCGGCGGACGGCAACCGGCCGTACGACATGGCGAAGGTCATCGAGGAGATCGTCGACGACGGCGAGTACCTGGAGGTCCACGAGCGCTGGGCGCGGAACATCATCTGCGCGCTGGCCCGACTGGACGGCCAGGTGGTCGGCATCATCGCGAACCAGCCGCAGGTGCTGGCCGGTGTGCTGGACATCGAGGCGTCGGAGAAGGCTGCGCGCTTTGTCCAGATGTGTGATGCTTTCAACATCCCGATCGTCACTTTCCTGGACGTCCCCGGATTCCTGCCGGGCGTCGACCAGGAGCACGGCGGAATCATCCGCCACGGTGCGAAGCTGCTGTACGCCTACTGCAACGCGACCGTCCCCCGAATCTCCCTGATCCTGCGCAAGGCGTACGGCGGCGCCTACATCGTCATGGACAGCCAGTCCATCGGCGCGGACCTCACCTACGCCTGGCCGACGAACGAGATCGCCGTGATGGGTGCCGAGGGTGCGGCCAACGTCATCTTCCGCCGGCAGATCGCCGAGGCCGAGGACCCCGAGGCCATGCGCTCCCGCATGGTCAAGGAGTACAAGTCCGAGCTCATGCACCCCTACTACGCGGCCGAGCGTGGCCTGGTGGACGACGTGATCGACCCCGCGGAGACCCGCGAGGTGCTCATCAAGTCCCTGGCGATGCTCCACACCAAGCACGCCGACCTGCCCTCCCGCAAGCACGGCAACCCCCCGCAGTAACCCAGCGGACCCTTCGCGGCAACCCCGCGGACCTCTCTCTCACGGAGACTGACACCCATGAACCTCCCTGATATTCGCGTCGAGAAGGGCCACGCCGAGCCCGAGGAAGTCGCGGCCCTCACGGCGATCCTGCTGGCCCGCGCCGCCGCCCAGCCGACCGACGCCGCCCCGGCCCACCGCGGCCGCGCCAAGGCCGGCTGGCGCCGCCTGGAGCGCGAGCCGGGGTTCCGGGCGCCGCACAGCTGGCGCTGAGTTCTTGAGTTTGGCTACGGCCCCGTTCTCCTTCCGGAGGGCGGGGCCTAGCGCTGGGTCAGCGGACCTGGACGTCCACACCCGGGATGACGAGCGAGCCGAGGTCCTCGGGAAGGGTGCAGTCGTACAGGCGAAGGCGTGTCACCGTCGGAGGCGGGAACCGAGCCGTCCGCAACCAGGCAGCCACGTCCACTCCGTGCAAGCTCAGGCTGGTCAGCTTGGGCAGGGCGGCGAGGGCATCGATGCCCCTCGGCAGGCAGGTGGTCACCGTCCACAGGTCCAGGCTCCGGATGCCGGAACAGTTCGCCAGTAGCGCCAGGTCGGTGGTCTCCTCCACCTCTCCCAATGTGAGGGTGACGACCCGCGAGGCGAGGCGCAACCGCTTCAGATCTGGTGCGCCACGGAGCCCGAGCGCCAAGAACTCCAGCTCCCGTAGGTCGCCCAGTGCCTCGACGTGCTGCAAAGCGCCGCTGCCCCCCAGGCCGAGCGAGGTCAGCTGCGGCTGGGCACGGAGCGCCGAGAGATCGGGTGTGCCCCGGTGCCGGGTGACGACGAGCTGCTCCAGCGGGGGGAGTTCACTCAAGGCCGAGAAGTCCGTGACGGGGTAGGTGATCGTCACGTGGGTCAGCGACCTCAGCCTGGGCGCGACTTGCCACTGACCGGAGTGCGTGAGCGTGATGCTCCTCCTCTTCAGCGGAAGCCCGGTCAGCACGCGGTCCGCGTACATGTCCGCATCGAAGTAGGCCCAGGCGTCGATGAGTTCCGCGATGACCTCGTTGCGCTCGTCCCCCACATAGCCCGCGAGCAGCGACAGCGCATCCTCACCGCCGATGAGCGCCACTGTTCGTACGGTCTGTGCCGCCGACTTGCCCGACAGGTGCCCCAGGGACCGGGGCAGTCTCCGCAGCAGACTCGTGCCTACCGCCGCCAGCGCAGGCGGATCCGTCACCCGCCGGGCCGGCAACAACGCCTCCACTGCCGCGTCCAGCCGCCCCGCCAGTTCGTCGGAGACCTCCAGGACCGTCTCCTGGCAGGCCGCCGCCAACAGTCGCAGCCGCCGCGCGTGCCGGGGTTCCTCCTCCGCCCGGTCCAGGATCCCGCCGAGCAGTTCCTCCCGCTGGGGCCGGTTGGCACGGCCCGCGGCCATGATGATCGTCTCGCGCCAGATGTCCAGGTGAGCCCGTCCGACAAGGTTGCCGATGCGGTCCTCCTCCATTGCCTCCTCGGCGGCCAGGTACTCCTGGAACGTCCGGTGCACGAAGTCCAGCCGCCCCAGGGCGGGGGAGCGCAGCACCCCCGAGCGTCCCCGCAGTTGGTCAAGAACCCGTCCGCCGTCCTGCTCGTCCAGGTGCCGCATCCCCGACAGCTTGCGGCCGACGTATCTCCCCGCCTGTTCCAGGGAAATCTCGCTCCGGTTGTTGTCGGACAACCGCCACGCCAGATCCCGCAGCAGCACCAGCTTGTCCCCGAGGCTCAGTCTGCTGTCGACGGCGCTGGGGACGTTCCGGTGCGCGTCCCGCTCATGGACCAGGGTGTGCAGCGCGTTCCGGTACAACTCCATCCGGTCTCGGGGGAGTTGGCTGCCCCGGTTCAGATGCATCGCGCACAGCATCGACGCCAGCAACGGCGTCCCCGCGAGCGACTGCAGATGCGGCCGGTCCTTCAGGCTGTTCAGCAACGACTGCTCGTACTGCGGCAGCTCCTCCACCGCGCAGGGCAGCTCCTCGGCCAGCTCCCGCACCGCCTGATGCCACTGCCGTACGAAGGCCGCTAGGTCGGGCGGGGTCATGCGGTCCAGGTGCAGCGGCGTGAACTCCTCCCGTCGCAGCCAGTCCGCCCCTGCGGCAGCCGGCCGCGAGGTGACGACCACCCGCACGTCCCCGTACGCCGCCAGCAGCTTGCGCAGCCACTCCCGTACGGCACGCCGCTCACCGTCCAGCAACTCGTCCACGCCATCGATGAGCAGGAGCACCTTGCCCTCGGACAACTGCCGCTCCACCCACGCCCTCGGCATGACCCCCGTGATGTGCCCGGCCACCGAGTCCAGCATCGCCTCCGGGAGCGGAAGTGCCCGCCCGCTGTACTCCCGCAGCTTCACGATCACCGGCGTCAAGCCGTTCCACCCGCCCAGCTCACCCGCGAACGCACCCCGCGCCGCGGTGACCGCGAGCCACCGCAGGAGGGTCGTCTTGCCCGAGCCCGCCTCGCCGCGCAGCAGCACGCGCGAGGCGCCCCCCAGAGCGGCCTCGACACGCATCCCGGCGGCGTCCCCCCGGCCGCCGTCCTCCCAGTCGCTCATGTCCGGCCGCAACAGTGGCGAGGAGCGCCTCCCAGCCGCCCGCCGGGTAGTCCCGTCATCGCCCGTCGCCCGCAGGCTCACATACGCCATCGACAGCCGAGCCAGCGCCGCCCCCCGGTCCGAAGTACGGCGGAACAGCTCCACCTCGTCCAGCGAGGCGCTGACCAGTTCCAGGTACCGTCGCCGGAACTCCTCGTCCCGGTCGGTCCCCTCCGGCGCGAAGAGCGACCGGTCCGGCAACCGCTCCAGCACCCGGGCGATCTCCGCGCCCACCGACGTCGTGCGCGCGAGCAACTCCGTCAACGCCCGTTCCTCGAACACCGGCAGACTCCGCACGATCCGTACGTAGTACTCCACGCACTCGGTGAACAGCCGCTCGTACAGAGCGCCCTCCGCCTCGCCCAGCCCCACCGGCGGGCGCGCCTCGCGGGTGATCCGCCGGATCAGTTCGGCCGGCTGGGCGTCCGCCGCGAGCAGCGCCTCGTCGGAGAGGTCCGCCGCCGCGAACGTGTCGCACACGGCGTCGATCACCGACAGCCGCCCGGATTCCTCCAGACCCCGGAACTCGTGCTCCAGGAACGGCTCCAGACGGTCGAAGACCGCGTCCGCGATCTGCTCGAACTGCCGCTTCACAGTCCGCGAGAACTTCACCCCGGGCACCCGCACCCGGGCCAACTCCTCGATGGACAGGTGGCGTTCCTGCTCGCGCCGCTTGCCCCCCAGCCAGATCTGCGCCGCCGTGTTCGCCACGGTCGTCCCCAGCCGTAACGCGGCTGCCTCAGCGCTCATCCCCGTACCCCTCCCCGAACGACTTACGGCCCCCATCCCTCCCACAGGAGGAACGGGGGCCGCAACCAAAACGTGCCGAAAGGCGGTGCCGCTAGCGCAGCCGTGCCATCAGGGCGTGCTCGACCAGCGTGATCAGCGTCGACTTGGCGTCCGCGCGGTGGCGGGCGTCCGTCGTGATGATCGGGGTGTCGGGGCCGATCTGCAGGGCCTCGCGCACCTCGTCCGGGTTGTACGGCTGGTTGCCGTCGAAGCCGTTGAGGGCGATGACGAACGGCAGCCCGCTGTTCTCGAAGTAGTCGACGGCCGGGAAGCAGTCGGCGAGCCTCCGGGTGTCGACGAGAACGACGGCGCCGATGGCGCCGCGCACCAGGTCGTCCCACATGAACCAGAAGCGGTCCTGGCCGGGCGTACCGAAGAGGTACAGGATCAGGTCCTGGTCCAGGGTGATACGGCCGAAGTCCATGGCGACCGTCGTGGTCGTCTTGTCTCCGGTGTGGGTGAGGTCGTCGATGCCCGCCGAAGCAGACGTCATCACGGCCTCTGTGCGCAGCGGGTTGATCTCCGAGACGGCGCCGACGAACGTGGTCTTGCCCACGCCGAAGCCGCCCGCCACCACGATCTTCGCGGAGGTGGTGGAGCGGGAAGGACCGCCGCTAGAGCTTGCGAAGTCCACTGAGCACCCTTTCGAGCAGTGTCACGTCTGGCTGGCCGCCGGCGTTCTCGTCGCCGCCGGGCTGATGGATGGCGACCAGGCCCGCCTCCGCCAAGTCGGCGACGAGGATCCTGGCCACGCCGAGAGGGATCGTGAGGAGCGCCGAGATCTCGGCGACCGACTTGATCTCCCGGCAGAGGTTGCAGATCCGCTGATGCTCGGGCAGCTGGCCCTGCATCTGGTGCGGCTGCGCGGTGGTGTGCACCAGCGCCTCGATGGCGAGCTGGTAGCGCGGGCGCGTCCGGCCGCCGGTCATGGCGTACGGGCGCACCAGGGGGTTGTTCGACGCCCCGGCGGGCGCCGGCTCAGGGGCGCGTCGCTGCGGCTGCACCGGCTGGATGCGCGGCGCCGGCGGCTGGTCGTACGGAGAGGGCCCGGGGCCCTGCGGTGCGTACGGCTGCCGCTGGCTCGGCGAGGAGGGGAAGTTGTACCGGTTCTGGGAACCGTCGTGCTGACCCTGGGCAGGGCCGTACGACCAGTTGCCCGATGACGAACCGTCTGGGGGTGTTGCCACTTTCTCTCCTCCTCCGACTGTGCCTGGCACCCAACATGGGAGCCGCGTCCCGAAACCTTACGGCCCCGGGACGCCAAAACGCACCGACTGTCTGTTAGTTGAGCAGGCTCCCCTGGAGCTCCGCACGCAGATCCGGTGTCAGGACCGTACCGGCACGGTCGACCAGAAGCGCCATCTCGTACCCGATGAGGCCGATGTCCGCTTCCGGGTGCGCGAGGACCGCGAGTGACGAACCGTCGGAAATGGACATGATGAAGAGGAATCCCCGCTCCATCTCCACAACCGTCTGGTTCACGCTGCCACCCTCGAAGATGCGGGAGGCGCCTGCCGTCAGAGACGTCAGACCGGAGGCGACGGCCGCGAGCTGATCGGCGCGGTCGCGCGGGAAGCCTTCGGACATCGCCAGAAGGAGTCCGTCGGCGGAGACCACCACCGTGTGAGACACCCCGGGGGTGTTGTCCACGAAGTTGGTGATCAACCAGTTCAGGTTCTGTGCCGCCTGGCTCATCGGGCTCACACTAACGCTCCTGGTTGTAGGTGCTGTCAGGACCGAAGCCCTGGCCGTTCGTTTCACTTCCCGCACTGCGACCCCTCTGGACACCCCGGCGCAGGTTGCTCAGCCTGCCCCGGACGTCCTCGGGAGCGCGGGAGACCTGTGGGCCCCCCTGGGGGGTGGTTGCGGCGGCTCCCTCGACCAGGTTGGCCTTGGGTACCCGCCGCGGCAGGCCGGAGGAGGTCACCCCGCCCGCCTTGGGCTTCCGGAGCTGCGAGGCCTGCTGCCAGCGCTCGTCGTTCTGCGAACGCCAGTCGCTGTCGCCCTTGCCCTCCGGCGCGGAGGCCGGCGCTTCCTGCCGTACGGGCCGTGCGCCGTTGCTGCCGCTCGCGGTGGATCCGCGGCGGGGAAGCCCGGCGTCGGTCAGCTCGTGGGCGGCGGAGGGGGCCGGTCCCGGACGGTCGAAGCCTACGCGGTCACGCTCGTTCGCGTCATCGGCCTGCGCGGATTCCGTTTCCGGAGCGTAACTGTCCGGGTAGCCGTTGCGGTAGCCGTTCGACTGCGGCCAGTCGTCCTGGTGACGCCGCTGCTCGAAGGCCGGGAAGGTCTCGGAGGCCGAGCCGCTCGGGGCCGCGGGCTCCTCACGGGCCGGCTCCGGATACGAGGGCTCGGGGTAGCCGCTTCCCGTCGAGAAGGTGTCGTTCTGCCGCAGGCCGCCGTTGGGCGCGTAGTACGCGTCGTCGTACGACGGCTGCCGGGGCTCTTCGTAGTCGGCACGCTGAGGCGCGTCGTACGCGGCGTGCTGCTCCCCGTACGAAGCCTGCTGCTGCTCTTCGTACGAAGCCTGCTGCTGCTCTTCGTACGACTGCTGCGGGTCGTAGCCGCCGGGCTGCTCGGTGAAGCCGCTGCGGTCGCCGTAGGCCTGCTGACCGGTGAACTCGTCGTACCCGGACGTCTCCGGGGCCTCCTGGCCGTGGGCCTGGGCCTCCAGGGCGGCGCGGCGCTCCTCGCGCATCAGGGAGCGGCCGACGGGGTCCAGCTCGCGGGCGTCGTCCGGCACCTCGACGTAGCGGCTGTCGTCGAAGCCGAGCTCGGCGGCCGTACGCATCGGCTGGCTGAAGTTCTCACCCTGGAAGTCCTGCTCCGGGATGATCTGCGAGACGGTGAACTCGTCCTGCATGGGCTGGTGCTCGCCGCCACCGCCGTGGGTGATCGCGTCGGGCAGCATGACGAGCGAGGTGGTGCCCGCCTGCTCGCCGGAGGGGCGCAGCTGGACCCGGATGCCGTGCCGGTCCGACAGCCGGCCGACCACGAACAGGCCCATGCGCTGGGATATCGCCGCGTCGACGGTGGGCGGGTTCGCGAGCTTGTGGTTGATGTCCGCGAAGTCCTCGGCGGTCAGGCCGATGCCCTTGTCGTGGATCTCGATCATGACGCGGCCGTCGGGGAGGCGGGTCGCGGTGACGCGGACCTTGGTCTGCGGGGAGGAGAACGTCGTGGCGTTCTCCAGCAGCTCGGCCAGCAGGTGCACGAGGTCGGTCACGGCGCGGCCGTGGATCTCGGCCTCCGGGACGCCGGAGAGCTCGATGCGCTCGTACTGCTCCACCTCGGAGGAGGCGGCGCGCAGCACGTCGACCAGCGGGACCGGCTGGTCCCAGCGGCGGCCGGGCTCCTCGCCCGCGAGGACCAGGAGGTTCTCGCCGTTGCGGCGCATACGGGTCGCGAGGTGGTCCAGCTTGAAGAGGTTCTCCAGCTGGTCCGGGTCGGCCTCGTTGTTCTCCAGATCGGTGATCAGGGTCAGCTGGCCCTCGATCAGCGACTGGTTGCGGCGCGAGAGGTTGGTGAAGATCGCGTTGATGTTGCCCCGCAGCAGGGCCTGCTCGGCGGCGAGCCGGACGGCCTCGCGGTGGACCTGGTCGAAGGCGCGGGCGACCTCGCCGATCTCGTCGCGGGTGTTGATCGGGATGGGCGCGACACGGGTGTCCACGCGGCCGGGGTCGGTGCGAGAGAGCTGGTCGACCAGCATCGGCAGGCGCTGCTCGGCGATGCCGAAGGCGGCGTTGCGCAGCTGGCGCATCGAGCGGCTCATCTGGCGGGCCACGGCACCGGCCAGGATGAAGGCGACGAGCAGGGCGACGACGACGGCGGCACCGGTGATGAGGGCGTCGCGCTTGGCGTCGTCGGCGATGACCGAGGCCTCGTTCACCGCGGTGTTGGCGAGGTCGTTCTCGATGTCGCGGTAGGCGTTGTACTTGAGTGTGTTGACCGCCCACCAGTTCTGCGCGGTGACGCCCTTCGCGGCGAGCGCGGCGCGCTCAGCGGGGTCGGTGGAGGTCAGCTGGGCGAGCAGCGTGACCATGGCGGTGGGCTTGGCCGGCGGGGCGACGTAGTCCGGGTTCTTCTGCTTGGCCTGGGCGGCCATGGCGGCGCCGTCGGCCTTGATCTGCGTCTCGGCGTCCTTGAGCCGCTGGTTGTCCTGCTCGGTGCCACCGCTCTGGTACTCCTGGATGGCGATGCCCTCCAGGTAGGCGTACGAGGAGAGGGCGACGCGCTGCCTGGCCAGATCGGTGCGCTCGGGACCCGGCTTGATCAGCATGTGCATGCCGATGGAGCGCTCCAGGGAGAGCGCGCCCTTGGTCAGCGAGATGGCGTAGACCGTACGGCCGTAGCTGGTGATGTTGCCGGTGCCGAGGCCGAGCTCGTTGGAGAACTCCAGCAGCCGGTGCTCGACGTTGACGTAGCCCTCTTCGGTCTCCACGCCGGTGAGCTTGTTGGTGTAGGCGGCCGCGCGCAGTTCCGTCAGATCCGGCTCCACCTCGCGGAACCGCTCCAGACGGCGCTCCAGGTTGGGCCGGTCCGGCATGTTCTGGGCGGCCTCGTCGAAGGCGTCGGCGGCCTTGTCGGTGGCGGCCCGGGCCTTGACGACCGTCGGGTCGTCCTCGCCCTTGCCCTGGAGCAGGGGAGCGGCCGTCACGTCGCGCTCTTCGAGGAGCGCGTCACCGTAGGTCAGCGCGGCGGCGACCAGGCGCGCGGTGTTCTCCGCGTCCTCGGCCTCCTGCCAGGTGTCGATCGAGCTCTTCACCTGGAAGCCGCCCATGACGAGGCCGACCAGCACGGGTATGAGCAGGATCGCGTTCAGTCGGGTCGGCACACGCCAGTTGCGTGGCGAGAACCGGCCACCGGCCGCCGGGGCCGCCGTGGGTTCCGATCCGGGCACAGGGGCGGGCGCCGCTCCGCGCGGCGGCGGGGTGAAGTTGCCCCGGGCCGACGGCTCGGGACTGTTCTTGCTTCGCCTCACTCGACCAACAACCTTCCGGCGGGGTCGGCACCAACGTTGTGCCGCAGTCTCTCAGAGCCCAGTTCGCCATCGAGTACGCAGTACTGACGAGTACGTCTTTGACTATTGGGCAGTTCAGGCATTCCAGCACGACGGCCTGCGCTCTTCCAAACAGTGGAAGCGGCGGATTCGGAGTGATGTAAGCCCTAGATAAAACGGTCATAAAGAGCGAGCCCCGCCAAAAGGCGGGGCGTTTGTGCGCGCAGCGAGACCGGTCGACCGCGACGCGTGGCCGTACCACCCGATTCCTCTGCCGAAACGTTATGAACAAGGGAGCCGGCCGTGTCAAAGGCCACAGCCGGCTCCGTCACATCTACGACAACTGCCGTATAACGCTTCCGACTTGATCTACCGCAGCCGTGCCATCAAGGCGTGCTCGACCAGCGTGATCAGCGCGCTCTTCGCATCCGAGCGGTGCCGGGCGTCCGTCGTGATGATCGGGGTGTCCGGACCGATCTGCAGCGCCTCGCGTACTTCCTCGGGCTGGTACGGCTGGTGCCCGTCGAATCCGTTGAGCGCCACGACGAACGGCAGGCCGCTGTTCTCGAAGTAGTCGACCGCCGGGAAGCAGTCGGCGAGACGGCGGGTGTCCACCAGG
Organism: Streptomyces sp. NPDC001920; assembly: GCF_053594495.1. NCBI lineage: Bacteria > Bacillati > Actinomycetota > Actinomycetes > Kitasatosporales > Streptomycetaceae > Streptomyces > Streptomyces sp. NPDC001920. The sequence goes on along the minus strand of NZ_JBSFEP010000013.1, from coordinate 152,712 downwards.
ACGACGGCACCGATCGCGCCGCGCACGAGGTCGTCCCACATGAACCAGAAGCGGTCCTGGCCGGGCGTACCGAAGAGGTACAGGATCAGGTCCTGGTCCAGGGTGATACGGCCGAAGTCCATGGCCACCGTGGTGGTGGTCTTGTCCCCGGTGTGCGTGAGGTCGTCGATGCCCGCGCTCGCCGAGGTCATCACGGCCTCTGTGCGCAGCGGGTTGATCTCCGAGACGGCGCCCACGAACGTGGTCTTGCCCACGCCGAAGCCACCCGCCACCACGATCTTCGCGGAGGTGGTCGCCCGGCCCGGTTCAGAGCTTGCGAAGTCCACTGAGCACCCTTTCGAGCAGCGTCACATCCGGAGCGCCGCCGTTGTTCTCGTCGCCGCCCGGCTGGTGGATGGCGACCAGGCCGGCCTCGGCCAGGTCGGCGACGAGGATCCGGGCCACACCGAGGGGCATGGACAGGAGCGCCGACACCTCCGCGACCGACTTCACCTCACGGCACAGGTGGCAGATCCGCTGGTGCTCCGGAAGGAGCCCCATGAGCGCTGCCGGGTCGGCCGTGGTGCTGATCAGGGCCTCGATGGCCAGCTGGTAGCGCGGCCGGGTCCGGCCGCCGGTCATCGCGTACGGACGTACCAGCGGCTGGTCGCCCTCATCCTCGTACGGCTCCGCGTACGGATCATGAGAGGCGGTGGGCGGGGTCATGAATCCTCCGGGCGGGACAGCAAGTCGGTCAGTCAAGCCGTCTGGTCATGGCCGGTGGGGGGATTGTGGCGGCCGGACGGTGATTTGGTGAGACGGGTGGATCCGTGGGTGATCAGTGGAGCAGACTGCCTTGGAGTTCAGCGCGCAGATCCGGCGTGAGTACCGCGCCCGCTCGATCGACCAGCAGCGCCATCTCGTAGCCGACGAGGCCGATGTCACATTCCGGATGGGCCAGCACGGCGAGGGACGAACCGTCCGAGACGGACATGAGGAAGAGGAATCCTCGTTCCATCTCCACGACGGTCTGAGCCACGCTGCCGCCCTCGAAGATACGGGAGGCTCCCGCGGTCAACGAGGTCAGGCCCGACGCGACGGCCGCCAGCTGGTCTGCACGGTCGCGCGGGAAGCCCTCCGACAGTGCCAGCAGAAGGCCGTCGGCCGACACGACGACGGTGTGGGACACACCCGGGGTGTTGTCAACGAAGTTGGTGATCAACCAGTTGAGGTTCTGTGCCGCCTGGCTCATCGGACTCAACTAACGCTCCTGCTGGTGAGTGGGGTTCGGGAAGCTGCCGGTCTGGCCGCTGCCGACCTGACGGCCTTGTGCGATACCCCGACGGAGATTGGTCAGCCGGCCGCGTACGTCGTCAGGCGCACGGGAGACCTGCGGACCGGGTTGGTGCTGTTGCTGCTGAGCCGTACCCGGGACGAGGTTCGCCCTGGGCACCCGGCGCGGCAGGCCGGAGGTGGTGACGCCGCCCGCGGCCGGTTGCCGGACGCGTTCGGCCTGCCGGACGAGATCGTCGTTCGGCGAGCTGCGCCAAGCGGTCGACGAGGTCCGCTGGGAAGCGGAGGACGACTGCGGGGCGGAGGACTGCGGAGCGGACGACTGCGGAGCCGCCGCCGGAGCCTGCGACTGCTGCTGCGGGGCACCCGGGGCGGAGCCGTCGGAGCCCGTCTGACGCTGCTGACCGTGGAACCAGTTGGTCTCCAGCGTGTCGTACAGCGGGGTGCGCCCGTCACCCGGACCCGTCGCCGGCGGCAGTGCCTCGGGCTCCTGGCGGGCGGGCCGCTGCTGCGGACGCGCCGGGGCCGGGGGCTGCGGGGCGCCGAAGTCGGCGGGGCCGCCGAAGGCGCCGTTGACCTGGGGCCGCTCGAACTGCCCGGTGGAGTCGGGGTTGTGGCGGCCGGGCAGGGCGTGCTGGCCCGTCGAGCCGTTGTCGTAGCCCTGCGCAGCGGGGAACTGGCCCGTCTGCGACTGGCTGTCATGCCCGGTCGGTGTGCCGAAGACATCCGGGCGGACGAAGCCACCCGAGTTCTGCCGGCCGTTCACACCGGGGCGGTCGAAGTCGGAGGGAGAGCTCTGACCCTGGCGGCCGTCGTTGCGCGGGACCGCCGGCATCTCGGACGTCGAACCGTGGCCCTGACGGTCGTCGAAGCGCGGCATCCGGGACGTCTGCGCGGGGTCCTCGTCGTGTCCGCGCGGCGCGTCGAGCGAGGAGCGCGGCACCGGAGGCTGAGCGTTCTCGTCGCTCCAGCTCGGACGGGAAGGCTGGTTGCCGCCCGGCAGCTCCGCACGCGCGCCACCGCGCGGCGGCAGCTGCGGCCGACGGCCGCCACGACGGCTCTTCTCGCCACCGGAGGACGGCGGCGGGGTCTGCGGCCGCGACTGCTCACGGCCGCCGGAGCCGCCGAAGGCGTCCTGACCGCCACCGAAGGCGTCCTGACCCGCACCGAACGCGTCCTGGCCGGAGCCGAACGGGTCCTGGCCCATGCCCGCTGCCTGGAGCCCCTGCGGGGCGCCCGGAGCCTGGCCGCCGAACCCGGCGCCCGCACCGGCCGGAGGACGGCCCTGCGAGGGCCCGCCCGGACCCTGCGGTCCACGCGGCGCACCCGGAAGCCCGCCACCGTCACGCCCCGGAAGCGCTGCCCGCGGGCCCTGACCGGCACCGAGCCGGCCCCCGCCGGGCGCACCGGCGCCGAGGGAGCCGCCGGCGGCCTGGGCCTGGCGACGGGCGGCCGCCGCACCGGCCGCGGCCTGCGCGGCGGCAGGACCACCGGAGCCACCCGGGCCGCCCGGACCGGGCTTGCCCGGAGCGGGCTTCTTGTTGCCCTGGGCGACATCGACGGGAAGCATGACCAGCGCGGTCGTACCGCCGGAGTCGGACGGACGCAGCTGGATGCGGATGCCGTGCCGCTGCGACAGACGACCGACCACGAAGAGGCCCATGCGGCGGGAGACGGAGACGTCCACGGTGGGCGGCGAGGCGAGCCGCTCGTTGATCGCCGCGAGGTCCTCGGGGGAGAGGCCGATGCCGGTGTCGTGGATCTCGATCAGCACGCGGCCGTCGGGCAGCGCGTGACCGGTGACCTTGACCTTGGTCTGCGGGGAGGAGAACGAGGTCGCGTTCTCCAGCAGCTCGGCGAGCAGGTGCACGAGGTCGTTGACCACGCGGCCGGCCACTTCGGTGGTCGGCACGGAGGCCAGCTCGATGCGCTCGTACTGCTCCACCTCGGATGCGGCGGCGCGGAGCACGTCGACCAGCGGGACCGGGCGGGTCCAGCGGCGGCCGGGCTCTTCACCGGCGAGAACGAGGAGGTTCTCACCGTTACGGCGCATGCGGGTCGCGAGGTGATCGAGCTTGAACAGCGAGGACAGCTGGTCCGGGTCGGCCTCGCGGGACTCCAGTTCGGAGATGAGCGACAGCTGACGCTGGATGAGGCCCTGGGAGCGGCGCGAGAGGTTGGTGAACATCGCGTTGACGTTGCCCCGCAGCAGGGCCTGCTCGGCAGCGAGGCGGACCGCCTCGCGGTGCACGTCGTCGAAGGCCGCGGCCACCTGGCCGATCTCGTCCCGGGAGTGCACACCGACCGACTCCACGGACGTGTCGACGTCCTGCGGGTCGGACTCGGACAGCTGCTTGACCAGCTCGGGCAGACGGTCCTGGGCGACCTTGGTGGCGGTCTCCTCCAGGCGGCGCAGCGAGCGGATCATGGAGCGGGCCACGACGAAGGCGCCGACCAGCGAGACACCGAGCACGAGCAGGATCAGCGCACCGGAGATGATCGCCTCGCGCTCCGACTCGTTGCGCAGCTCGCGGGCCTTCTGCTCCATGTCCTCCAGCAGCGTCGTCTCGATGGCGCGCATCTGCTGGATCTTGGTGGTGCTGTCGTCGACCCAGTCGCGGTAGGAGCGCTTCTCCAGGTCGTTGAGGGCGTTCGGGTTGCTGAGCGCACGGCTGGCGTACTTGTCGCTGGCCGTGATCGTCGGGTTGTTCTGCTCGATCGACTTCAGCAGGTCGGCGGCGGCCTGCGTGCCGTAGATGTTCCGGAAGGCCTTGATCTCGGAGCGCTGGCTCGTCAGGGCGGAGTCGGCGTAGAGACGGTCGTTCTCGGACAGGTCGCCGACGGTGTCGTTGTTCGCGGGCAGCGCCGCCGCGAGGACGGCGCGCTGGACGGACGCGTACTCCTTGGCGTTGGAGAAGGCCGCCAGGGCGCGCGTGCTGCGGATCATCTCCGGGTTGCTGGTCGCCTCCGCCATGTCCTGGGAGAGGCCCAGCAGGTTGGTGATCAGGCGGTGGTACGCCTCCACCGTCTGGGTGGAGTTGTCCTTGGCCTCGTAGGCGGTGTTGCGGATCTTCGCGATGTTGTTCAGGTCGCCGACGAGCTGAACGAGGTTGTCGCGGACGCCCTTGAGGTTGCCGTCCTCGCTGTTGTTGTCGACCTCCTCGGAGGCCTCCCGGAAGCTCTCCGCGGCCCGGTCCGTCTTGTCGCGGTAGCCCTTGACCGTGTAGTCGGTCGCCTTGGCGCCGTGCGCGAGCGGACCGGCCGACTGGTCGCGCTCGTCCTGGAGCGCCGCGGCGAGTTCGGTGGCGCGCTTGGTCATGTCCGTCAGCAGCTTCATGTTCTCGAGCTGCTGGATGTCGTCCATGTTGTCGCTGATGCGCAGTGCGCCCAGCGAGGTGGCGGCGACCACGGGAAGGGTCAGCAGGGCGACCAGGCGCGTGGAGATACGCCAGTTGCGCAGGGCTATTCGCGAGCCCGGGCCGACCGTGCCCTTGGGGGCCTTCTTCGCCGGCGGCGCGGAGGGGCCGGCCGGCCCCGAGGACGCCGACACGGCGGGGCGCCCGGAGCGCTCACCGCTGTCCACGGACGGAGCCGCGCCTTGGTTGTGGGCGTGCTGGGGCGAGGGACCCCGGTCGGCCCCGCCGTGCTCCGGCTCCGCCGAAGCGCTGCCATCCCTCTTGAAACGTCCCTGCACTAGCGTCGCAACCTCTGGACCAGGCACCCTCCGCGTGAACGGACGGGCACGGTGTCGGCGTGTCGGGGAGCGCCCTGAATACGCTCCCTGATGGTCGTGGTGGACCGGCGCTGGCTCCCCCTTCTCGCCGCCACAAGGCGCTCGGTGCGCCCCCTGTGCGCCGGCTCGATGCTGCGGCGGTCCGTGGAATTCCAGCACAGTGCAGGATCTCCAACAAGGCCCGTTGGTCGAGCCGTGACCTAGGTGACACCAAGTGAGGGTGAGACTACCTGTCGTAGAACCTGATCCCACTCATATCGGACGTATGCCCGCGAGCCGACGGGGTGCGAGGGGTGTCCCAGTCGCCATGATCAGGAGCGGAATGCGGGCTTCAGGTGCTCAATGTCCGTTTCGGTACGGTCGATTGCGAGTCTGAGTTGACCGTTTTGTCCGTGCTCCCGTGAGCAAACTCACATGCCGATCGAGGGTCTTGGCAGCGTCCGGTGGGAACCGCGTGTCTAGCCTGACCCTTTACAAGAGGGATGTTTCTGCCAACCCGCGCCCGGAGACCCGGCCCTCAGGCCCCTCCGCGGCGCCTTGTCACGACAGGGCTCAGTACAACCGTGAAGACGACGATGATCCGCACGATAGCCAACCCGCGGCGCACGACGCTGGCGCACCTCGACGACGCCGGCGAACTGCAGACCCCGCAGCAGCCGGAGCACTCGCTCGACCTTCCCGCACAGACCGCGAACCCCAAGCGCACCATCCTCCAGGAGATCCCCGTCGCCGCCACCGCCGCCGTCTAGTACGGGGACCGACGGCCGATCGTTCATCCGGCCGCGAGATCCCGGTCGTACGGCGGTCAGGGCGCCCGCGGTGATGCGCGAGGCGCCCGCCCCTCCCCGCGCTAGCCTGGAGCGTCAGACTCCAGCCGGCTCAAGTGAGGGGCGCAAGATCCCGTGCGCATCGCCAGATTCTCCATCGACGGGAACGTCGCCTTCGGCGCGGTCGAGGGCGACAGGCCGGACGAGCTCGTCCTCGACATCATCAAGGGCATCCCGTTCGCGGACTTCGAGCTCTCCGGCACCAAGGTCCCGCTGAGCAAGGTCAGGCTGCTGCCGCCGGTCCTCCCCAACAAGGTCGTGGCGTTCGGCCGCAACTACGCCGAGCACGCGCGCGAGCTCGGCAACGAGGTCCCCGACGCCCCGTTCGCCTTCTTCAAGCCGTCCACCTCGGTGATCGGCCCCGGCGACGAGATCCAGTACCCGCCCTTCACCGAGGACCTCCACCACGAGGCCGAACTGGCCGTCGTCATCGGCCGTATGTGCCGCGAGGTCCCGCGTGAGCGCGTCAAGGACGTGATCTTCGGCTTCACCTGCGCCAACGACATCACCGCCCGCGACGTGCAGAAGCGCGAGAAGCAGTGGGCGCGGGCCAAGGGCTTCGACACCTCCTGCCCGCTGGGCCCCTGGGTGGAGACGGGCCTGGCCCTGGAGGCCGCGGCCGACCTCACCATCCAGCTCACCGTCAACGGCGAACAGCGCCAGCTCGGCCGCACCAGCGAGATGGTCCACTCCATCGAGGAACTGATCGTCAACATCTCCGAGGCCATGACGTTGCTCCCGGGCGACGTGATCCTCACGGGCACCCCGGCAGGGGTCGGCCCCCTCAACGTCGGCGACGAGGTCGCCGTCACCATCGAAGGCATCGGCACTCTCACCAACAAGGTTGTCAAGCGTGGCTAGCGCACCCGTCCGCGTACGTTTCTGCCCCTCGCCCACCGGTAACCCGCACGTGGGCCTGGTCCGCACCGCCCTGTTCAACTGGGCGTTCGCCAAGCACCACCAGGGCACCCTGGTCTTCCGCATCGAGGACACCGACGCGGCCCGCGACTCGGAGGAGTCGTACCAGCAGCTGCTCGACTCGATGCGCTGGCTGGGCTTCGACTGGGACGAGGGCCCCGAGATCGGCGGCCCGCACGCGCCGTACCGCCAGTCGCAGCGCATGGACCTCTACAAGGACGTCGCGGCCAAGCTCCTGGACGGCGGCTACGCCTACCGCTGCTACTGCTCCCAGGAGGAGCTGGACGCCCGCCGCGAGGCCGCTCGCGCCGCCGGCAAGCCCTCCGGCTACGACGGCCACTGCCGGGACCTGTCCGAGGCGCAGGTCGAGGAGTACAAGGCCCAGGGCCGCACCCCGATCGTCCGCTTCCGCATGCCCGACGAGACGATCACCTTCACGGACCTGGTCCGCGGCGAACTGACCTTCACTCCGGAGAACGTCCCGGACTACGGCATCGTCCGTGCGAACGGCGCCCCGCTGTACACGCTGGTCAACCCGGTCGACGACGCCCTGATGGAGATCACCCACGTCCTGCGCGGCGAGGACCTGCTCTCCTCCACGCCTCGACAGATCGCCCTCTACAAGGCACTGACCGAACTCGGCATCGCCAAGCGGATCCCGGCCTTCGGCCACCTGCCGTACGTGATGGGCGAGGGCAACAAGAAGCTCTCCAAGCGCGACCCGCAGTCCTCGCTCAACCTCTACCGCGAGCGCGGCTTCCTGCCGGAGGGCCTGCTCAACTACCTCTCGCTGCTCGGCTGGTCGCTCTCCGCCGACCAGGACATCTTCACCACGGGCGAGATGGTCGCGGCCTTCGACATCGCGGACGTGAACCCGAACCCGGCCCGCTTCGACCTCAAGAAGTGCGAGTCGATCAACGGCGACCACATCCGCATGCTGGATGTGAAGGACTTCACCGAGCGGTGCCGCCCGTGGCTCCAGGCCCCCTTCGCCCCGTGGGCCCCGGAGGCGTTCGACGAGGTGAAGTGGCAGGCGATCGCCCCGCACGCCCAGACCCGCCTGAAGGTGCTGTCGGAGATCACGGACAACGTCGACTTCCTGTTCCTGCCGGAGCCGGTGTTCGACGAGCCGTCCTGGACGAAGGCCATGAAGGAGGGCTCGGACGCCTTGCTGCGGACGGCCCGCGAGAAGCTGGAGGCGGCCGACTGGACGTCCCCGGACTCCCTGAAGGAGGCCGTCCTGGCCGCCGGTGAGGCCCACGGCCTCAAGCTCGGCAAGGCCCAGGCCCCGGTCCGCGTCGCCGTCACCGGCCGCACGGTCGGCCTGCCCCTCTTCGAGTCCCTGGAGGTCCTGGGCAAGGAGACGACCCTGGCCCGGATCGACGCGGCGCTGGCGAAGCTGGCGGCGTAGCCCGTGACATCGGTGAGGGGCGGCAGCCACGGCTGCCGCCCCTCACCGATGCGCGCCCCGGGACGGGTGCGGAGCGTCGCCCCCGTGATCGTGAACTCCTGGCGAACTCTTGTACGAAGATCATCAGTCGTGCATAGTTCCACCTCGAAATACGCACACTCACCTGCCTTCAGGTGACGCGTAGCCATGCGCTCATCGCAAGGAGTCACATGTCCCACGCCCGGCGCTTCGCCATCGCGGCCATCGCGGCCTCGGCCCTCACCCTGGGAACGGCCACCGCGTCCCACGCCGCCCCGTACACGAACTCGTCCAGCGACAACTGCGGAGCCGTGTACTTCTACGACTACGGTGACACCTTCAAGTTCCTCGACGTCTGCTCCGACGGCAAGGGCGTGCGTCTGCAGTACACGAGCCCCACGACCGGCACTCCCTCCACCAGCCACACCAAGATCCACGTGGACTACACCGGCGGCTACACCGGCTGGGACCTGAACAACGCGTACGTCTACGACACCGACATGAACGAGAACGCCTGCTTCTACTACCGCGTCGGCCACGTGGACAACGGCGCCTACGTCAGCGGCTCCTACGGCGGCTGGAGCATGGCCTGCGCGGCCAACTAGTCCTCTGTGCGGTCGGCGGACGGGGCCGCGTGCCGCAGGCTACCGTCGCGTCATGAGCATTCGTGCCGTGATCTGGGACGTCGACGACACTCTTTTCGACTACACGGGCGCCGACCGGGCCGGAATGCGCCTGCATCTGATGGCCGAGGGCCTGCTGGACGCGTACGACGGCGTCCAGCAGGCCCTCGCGCGCTGGCGGGAGGTCACCGACGTCCAGTGGACGAGGTTCTCCGCGGGCGAGGTCTCCTTCGAAGGGCAGCGCCGCGACCGGGTGCGCGTCTTCCTGGGCGAGGAGCTGACCGACGACGATGCCGACGCCTGGTTCCAGCGCTACCTCACGCACTACGAGACCGCCTGGGCCCTCTTCCCCGACGTCCTGCCGGTCCTGGACGCCCTCGCGGCCAGCCACCGGCACGCGGTGCTGTCCAACTCCAGCATCCACGTCCAGGACCGCAAGCTGCGCGTGCTCGGTGTGTACGACCGGTTCGAGGCGATCCTGTGCGCCGCCGAGCTCGGCGTCTCCAAGCCGGAGGCCGGCGCCTTCCACGCGGCCTGCGACGCCCTCGACCTGGCCCCGCACGACGTCGCGTACGTCGGTGACCACCCGGAGATCGACGGCCGCGGTGCGGCGCAGGCCGGGCTGCTGTCGGTGTGGATCGACCGTGACGGCGTGTACACCGGCGACGACGGCCCCGGCGGACCGCACCGGATCGCGTCCCTCTCCGAACTCCCCGCGCTCCTCGGCGCGGATACCCGTTTTGGAGCCCCGTCCACCTTCGGGTAATGTTCTTCCTGCGCCGCCGGGGAGCGGGCCGAAAGGCCGGAATCCCGGGGGAGCGAACTAGAACAAGATCCCCTCTGGGGCTTGCGTTCCAGTGGCCTATGGTGTAATTGGCAGCACGACTGATTCTGGTTCAGTTAGTCTTGGTTCGAGTCCAGGTAGGCCAGCTCGCAGAGCTCATCTGCAAAGCCCCCGTTGTGTAGCGGCCTAGCACGCTGCCCTCTCAAGGCAGTAGCGCCGGTTCGAATCCGGTCGGGGGTACAGATCCTTCCCGCGAGGATGGTCAGGGTAGCTCCCGCCGACCTCGATGCAGGATCGCTAGGGCCCCCGTTGTGTAGCGGCCTAGCACGCCGCCCTCTCAAGGCGGTAGCGCCGGTTCGAATCCGGTCGGGGGTACTGACTGGTCTAAACCACATTGGTCTATGGTGTAATTGGCAGCACGACTGATTCTGGTTCAGTTAGTCTTGGTTCGAGTCCAGGTAGACCAGCTCGGACCTGCGGCGGTGCAGTACTGAACGCCTGCAGGCTCCATGCCCCCGTTGTGTAGCGGCCTAGCACGCCGCCCTCTCAAGGCGGTAGCGCCGGTTCGAATCCGGTCGGGGGTACACAGTGAAGGCCCTCCACTTCGGTGGGGGGCCTTCGTCGTGCCCTGTCCCGTCCGTCAGGACTGCTCGCCGAAGCCGTACCGCCGTGCCGACTCCTCCTCCTGGGCCAGCCGGTGCAGGGCCTGGAGCATCGGCTCGACCAGGATCGCCCCCAGGACCGCCGTCTCGACCTTCTCCGCCTCCGAGGCGTGGGTCTCCACGAAGTCCAGGTCGAGGACGGCCGCCCCGTGCATCAACCGGGCGTACTCCAGCAGCAGTTGAGGGTCCCATTCGTAACCGAGGCGTCTGAGGGCGGCCATGGCCACCACCAGTGAGCGGTAGGAGGGCGAGATGGTCACCAGGGACTGGGCGTTCGACCAGCCCAGGGACTCCAGCAGCCGGTCCGCCGCGTCGTGGGCGGACCGCACGAACTCGTCGTCCTCGTCCGGTTCGCGGACCTGTGGCAACGCCCACAGTGCCGCGCCCATCCGGATCGTACGGGGCAGGGAGTCGTCGTCGACGTGCCCGAGGACCTCGCGGACCGTGGCCACCGGCACGCGGCCGACCTGGATCATCGCGCGCACCAGACGGAGCCGGCGCAGATGCTCCTCGTCGTACTCCGCGGTGCGGGCGTTGATCTGGCGGCCGGGCTCCAACAGCCCTTCGCGCAGGTAGTACTTGATCGTCGCGATGGGCACCCCACTGCGCTCGCTGAGTTCGGCCAGCCGCATCTCTTGCGCCTCTCCTTGGGAAGTGCCACTATCCAAGCATCGCTCAGAAGGATAGTGCCGCTATCCGACGGGGAGCCAGGGGGCCGCCATGTTCGCGAAACCGGTGCCGGGACGTACGACCGCGGACGCCGAAGGCGAAGTGGTGGTCCTGCTCATCGGGATGCGGATCAACCGCTTCTGGGCGGTGCACCAGTGGCTGCCGGTCATGCTGTCGATGTTCCGCATGCTTGGGGAGCTTGCGCGGGACGGCGACCGGGGGCTGCTGGGGCGCGTGTTGCTCGCGGCCTCGCCGCGGACGTACTACGTCGTCCAGTACTGGGAGTCCAAGGAGAAGCTGTACGCGTACGCCACCGCGCCGGAGATGTTCCACCACCGCGTGTGGGGGATCGTCAACCGCAAGGAGCGGGCGGGAAGGGCGCGTGGACACGTCGGGATCTGGCACGAGGCCTACGTGGTGCCCGAGGGGGCGTACGAGTCGATCTACGCGGACATGCCGGCCTTCGGGCTCGCGGCGGCGCACGGGCAGGTGCCGGTCGAGAGGCGCGGGCGCCGTGCGAAGGACCGGTATGCGTACCGGCCGGCCGCCGAAGCGGCCGAAGAGACCCGGTGAGCCGGGGGGATCGGGGGACGGGGAGGGCCCGCCGCGGCGTTGAGGCGGGTCCTCCCCGGTGACGTTCCCGTGAGGGCGCCCGGGCTCAGCCCGAGCGGCGCAGGGCCTCGGACAGGCGGGAGGCGGCGTCGATGACCGCCTGGGCGTGCATGCGGCCGGGGTGGCGGGTGAGGCGCTCGATGGGACCGGAGACCGATACGGCGGCCACCACCCGGTTCGACGGGCCGCGTACGGGCGCGGAGACGGACGCGACGCCCGGCTCGCGCTCACCGATCGACTGGGCCCAGCCCCGGCGTCGTACGCCGGAGAGCGCGGTGGCCGTGAAACGGGCGCCCTGCAGGCCCCGGTGCAGGCGCTCCGGCTCCTCCCAGGCCATGAGGATCTGCGCGGAGGAGCCCGCCTTCATCGTGAGCGTCGAGCCGACCGGGACCGTGTCCCGAAGACCGGACAGACGCTCCGCCGCCGCGACGCAGATGCGCATGTCGCCCTGGCGGCGGTAGAGCTGCGCGCTCTCGCCGGTGACGTCCCGCAGGTGGGTGAGGACCGGGCCCGCCGTGGCGAGGAGGCGGTCCTCACCGGCCGCCGCGGCCAGCTCCGCGAGCCGGGGGCCGAGAATGAAACGGCCCTGCATGTCACGCGCCACCATGCGGTGGTGTTCGAGGGCCACGGCCAGTCGATGGGCCGTGGGTCGTGCCAATCCGGTGGCCGAGACGAGCCCCGCGAGGGTGGCCGGACCGGACTCCAGGGCGCTCAGGACAAGGGCTGCCTTGTCCAGAACGCCGACGCCGCTACTGTTGTCCATGCAACGATACTCGCGTCTCACTCTGTGAAACGCAAGTTCAATTTTCCGTGGAACACGCCACTCTGGAAGAACGAAGGCAGGGCGGCCCGTGAACAGGACGGGCCCGGCGGCGGACGCCCGGAAGCAGGGGCGCGGGCGCCGGTCGCCTTCTCAAGATCTCTAGTTGGGCCGGTGGACCGTATGCCGGCCGGAGGGAAAGCGATGGGTAGGACACTCGCGGAGAAGGTCTGGGACGACCACGTCGTCCGGCGCGCCGAGGGCGAGCCCGACCTCCTCTTCATCGATCTGCACCTGCTGCACGAGGTGACCAGCCCGCAGGCCTTCGACGGCCTTCGCAAGAGCGGTCGCACGGTGCGCCGGCTCGACCTGACCATCGCCACCGAGGACCACAACACCCCGACCCTCGACATCGACAAGCCCATCGCCGACCCGGTCTCCCGGGTCCAGCTGGAGACGCTGCGCAAGAACGCCGCCGAGTTCGGCGTGCGTCTGCACCCGCTCGGTGACGTCGAGCAGGGCGTCGTGCACGTCGTCGGCCCGCAGCTGGGTCTGACCCAGCCCGGCATGACCGTCGTCTGCGGTGACTCGCACACCTCCACGCACGGCGCCTTCGGCGGTCTGGCGTTCGGCATCGGCACCTCCCAGGTGGAGCACGTGCTGGCCACCCAGACGCTGCCCATGGCCCGTCCGAAGACCATGGCCATCACGGTCAACGGCGAACTGCCCGAGGGCGTCACCGCCAAGGACCTGATCCTGGCGATCATCGCCAGGATCGGTACGGGCGGCGGCCAGGGCTATGTCCTGGAGTACCGCGGCGAGGCCATCGAGAAGCTCTCGATGGAGGCCCGCATGACCATCTGCAACATGTCGATCGAGGCCGGCGCCCGGGCGGGCATGATCGCCCCCGACGAGACCACCTTCGAGTACCTCAAGGGCCGTCCGCACGCCCCCGAGGGCGAGGACTGGGACGCGGCCGTCGCGTACTGGAAGACGCTGAAGACGGACGAGGACGCCGAGTTCGACGCCGAGGTCGTCATCGAGGCCGCCGAACTGTCGCCGTTCGTCACCTGGGGCACCAACCCGGGCCAGGGCGCTCCGCTTTCGGCGTCCGTCCCCGACCCGGCTTCGTACGAAGACGCTTCGGAGCGCCTCGCCGCCGAAAAGGCCCTGGAGTACATGGGGTTGGAGGCCGGTCAGCCGCTGCGCTCCATCAAGGTGGACACCGTCTTCGTAGGCTCCTGCACCAACGGGCGCATCGAGGACCTGCGCGCCGCGGCCGAGCTCGTGAAGGGCCGCAAAGTCGCCGACGGCGTACGGATGCTGGTCGTCCCGGGCTCCGCGCGGGTGGGTCTGCAGGCCGTCTCCGAGGGCCTGGACGTCGTCTTCAAGGAGGCCGGGGCCGAGTGGCGGCACGCGGGCTGCTCGATGTGCCTGGGCATGAACCCGGACCAGCTGGCCCCGGGTGAGCGCTCCGCGTCCACCTCCAACCGCAACTTCGAGGGCCGGCAGGGCAAGGGCGGCCGTACCCACCTGGTGTCGCCGCAGGTCGCGGCGGCCACCGCGGTCCTGGGCCACCTCGCCTCCCCGGCCGACCTGTCCGACGCCGAGACCCGTACGCCCGCTGGAGTCTGAGAAGTCATGGAAGCATTCACCAAGCACACCGGCCGGGCCGTCCCGCTGCGCCGCTCCAACGTCGACACCGACCAGATCATCCCTGCTCACTGGCTGAAGAAGGTGACTCGGGACGGGTTCGAGGACGGGCTGTTCGAGGCCTGGCGCAAGGACGAGAGCTTCATCCTCAACCAGCCCGAGCGGCAGGGCGCGACGGTCCTGGTCGCCGGTCCCGACTTCGGTACCGGTTCCTCTCGTGAGCACGCGGTCTGGGCGCTGCAGAACTACGGCTTCAAGACCGTGATCTCCTCCCGCTTCGCCGACATCTTCCGTGGCAACTCGCTCAAGAACGGCCTGCTCACGGTGGTTCTGGAGCAGAAGATCGTGGACGCGCTCTGGGAGCTCACGGAGAAGGACGCGACCGCTGAGGTCACTGTGGACCTTGAGGCTCGTGAGGTGCGGGCCGAGGGCATCACCGCCTCCTTCGAGCTGGACGAGAACTCCCGCTGGCGGCTGCTGAACGGCCTCGACGACATCTCGATCACCCTCCAGAACGAGGCCGACATCGCGGCCTACGAGGCGAAGCGTCCCTCCTTCAAGCCGCGCACGCTTCAGACCTGATCCGAAAGGCCGGTCCGGAGGTTCGGCGCAAGGCGACTTTCGGCCACCGCGACACTCACGCAGTACCCCCGATCAGCTCCGATCGGGGGTACTGCCATGTCTGCACCCGAACGGCCCTGCTCCGGTTCGAATCAAGTTCAACTTCCCACGTTACGCAGGGTGTTACCGGGGTACGCGAGTCTCATGCCCGCGGCTTTCGCAAGTGCCCGGAAGGCCATTTGAGGCCGGAGTTGCACCCCTGGCAGGCGACAACTCGCCCCAGATGGCACAATCTGTGCATGGAACACGACGGCCAACTCGAGCTCTATGCGGCAGTCGCGGACCAACTCAAGGAAGCGCACACAAGGGTGCGCGCACTGCAAGTCCCGGAGGGCGTACGGATGGCGCTGACCCGGAAGCTGCTGGTCATTACGGCCGCGGCCAAGCACGACGTCGCCGAAGCGACAAGGCGTCTGGAGCGGTTCATCGCGGACCTCGACGCGGGGCGATTCCCCGAAGAGGAACGCTGAACACCTTCGAGACAGTCGAGTCTGTTGCGGCACAAGGGTGATTAGCCCGTTTCGTGTTTGATTTGCGGTATATATCTGCCTAACGTGCGAAAAAGCTTGAACACTTTCGTTCTGGCGATGTCTCCGAAGGGGAAGACGTGAACAAGGCGCAGCTCGTAGAAGCGATTGCCGACAAGATGGGCGGCCGCCAGCAGGCCGCCGATGCTGTCGACCACGTACTGGACGCCATCGTCCGCGCGGTCGTCGCCGGTGAGCGGGTCTCCGTCACCGGCTTCGGTTCGTTCGAGAAGGTCGACCGTCCGGCCCGTTACGCCCGCAACCCCCAGACGGGCGAGCGGGTTCGGGTCAAGAAGACCTCGGTTCCCCGCTTCCGTGCCGGTCAGGGCTTCAAGGACCTGGTGAGCGGCTCGAAGAAGCTCCCGCGGGGCGGCGAGGTCTCGGTGAAGAAGGCGCCCAAGGGCAGTCTGACCGGTGGCGCCTCGGCCACGGTCAAGAAGGCCGCCGCCAAGAAGACCACCAAGGCCGCCGCGAAGAAGACGACCGCGAAGAAGACGACCGCGAAGAAGACCACGGCCGCGGCGAAGAAGACCACCGCGAAGAAGGCGCCGGCGAAGAAGACCACGACGGCCGCCAAGACCACCGCGGCGAAGAAGACCACCGCCAAGAAGGCGACGGCCAAGAAGGCCCCGGCGAAGAAGGCGACCGCCAAGAAGGCGCCCGCCAAGAAGTCGACGGCTCGCAAGACCACGGCCAAGAAGGCCACCGCTCGCAAGAGGTAGGAACGCTGGGGCACTCACGCGCCGGGCCGGACTCCGTGGGGAGTCCGGCCCGCGGCGTGTTCGGGATGCGGTGCCCGCTCAGAACGTCTGCAGTGTCACGAGCGTGATCCGCAGGGACTCGCCCTCGCCCGCCGTCTCGATGCGGACCCGCTGCCCGGGACGCAGCAGCCGCAGGCCGCCCGCGTCGAAGGCCGGGGCGTCGAAGGGGACGGGGGTGCCGTCGTCCAGGAGCACGCTGCCGGTGCGGGATCCGGCGTCGTAGGTGTAAGCGGTGGCCTGCATGGCGGTCAGCCTAGTGTCCGCCGGGTGAGAGGGCGCGCCGTGGGGCTCTTCGTCTCCCTGCCGGGCGCGGACGCCGATGGCCGCTCGCCCGGGTTCCCCGCGCCGCTTCGGGGGAGTGGGCTACTGTTCCCCGATCAGCAGCCGGGCCGCCATCGCCGCTGTACGCGGGCCTACGCCCAGGGCCAACGCGGAGCGCAGGTCGTCTCCCGTGTCCACGTCCTGGCGTACGGAGTCCACGTCGTCGAGGGGCAGCTCCACCGCCCCGGAGGCGCGGTGACGGGCCCGGGAGTCCTCGCCGAACGCGGGAAGCAGTTCCCGGCCCGGGGCCGCGGCCAGCAGGGTCGTGCCCAGCGCTGCCGCGTCCGGGAGGAATGCGCGGGGGAATTCCGCGGCCGCGTCCAGGACCCGGGCCAGTTCCAGAGGGCGCAGTGCCGGGAGGTCCGCGTTCAGGGCGGCCACGGCGCCGTCGGGGCGGGACGCGCGTACGGCCGCCGCCGCGTGCTCCAGCGCCGCGTTCAGGCCACCGCCGGGCTCGTCGGGGACGATGTGCGCGCCCAGTCCGCCCAGCTCACGGCCGGCCAGGGCGTCGCCCGTGACGACAGCCACATCCTTCACCGCCGGGCAGGCCAGCGCCGCGGCCACGGTGTCCTGCGCGAACGCCAGGGCGAGGCCGGGCCGCAGCCCGTCCGTGGCGGTGTCCGACAGCCTGCTCTTCGCCCGCGCCAAGGGCTTCACGGGTATGACCAAGGTCCATTGCACGAGCGTTTCGTCCCTCTCCAGTCGCGGTCATTGTCACTCAGCAGTCGCCAGGGGCATCCGGCGGCCGGGGCGGCGGGGCGTACGGTGTTCTCGACAGACCGGCGGCCTGGGGCGACACTTGTGCGGCCCCCCGGCCCGATGTCATTGATCCCTAGAGGAAGGTGTCCGCGTGCCCCGCCGCAGAATCGGCTTCTGGTACCGCTTCGCCGCGGTGATCTGCAAACCGCCGCTGGTGGTTCTGATCAAGCGGGACTGGCGCGGAATGGAGCACATTCCGGCCGAGGGCGGATTTATCACCGCGGTGAACCACAATTCGCACATCGATCCCTTCGCATACGCGCACTTTCAGTACAACACCGGCCGGGTGCCGCGATTCCTCGCGAAGAGCGGGCTTTTCAAGAAGGGATTCATCGGCGCCGCGATGCGCGGCACCGGTCAGATCCCCGTCTACCGGGAGACCACGGACGCGCTGAGCGCCTTCCGGGCCGCGATCGCCGCCGTGGAGCGCGGTGAGTGCGTCGCGTTCTACCCGGAGGGCACCCTCACCCGCGACCCGGACCAGTGGCCCATGACCGCCAAGACCGGTGCCGCACGGGTCGCCCTGCAGACCAGGTGCCCGGTGATCCCGGTCGCGCAGTGGGGCGCCAACGAGCTGCTGCCGCCGTACGCGAAGAAACCCAACATCCTTCCGCGCAAGACCCACCGGGTCCTCGCGGGCCCGCCCGTGGACCTGACGCGTTTCTACGGCAAGGAGATGACCCCGGAGCTGCTGAAGGAGGCGACCGAGGTCATCATGGCCGCCATCACCCGCCAGCTGGAGGAGATCCGCGGCGAGAAGGCGCCCGAGACGCCGTACGACCCGCGCCGGGAGCGCATCGAACAGCGGCGCAGGACCGCCGCGCAGAACCGGCAGGCGCAAGTGGCGAAGGCCGAGCAGGAAGAGGGGCAGGGTACGTGAGCAAGCCCGTCAAGGCGGCCGTCATGGGCACCGGGTCGTGGGGCACCGCCTTCGGCATGGTCCTCGCCGACGCGGGGTGCGAGGTGACCCTCTGGGCCCGTCGCGCCGACCTCGCGGAAGCGGTCAACTCCACGCGGACGAACCCGGACTACCTCCCCGGCGTCGAACTGCCCGAGAACCTGCGCGCCACCCCGGACGCCGCCGAAGCAGCGCACGACGCCGACTTCACCGTCCTCGCCATCCCCTCGCAGACGCTGCGCGGCAACCTCGCCGAATGGACCCCGCTGCTCGCGCCCGGCACGACCCTCGTCTCGCTGATGAAGGGCGTCGAGCTGGGCTCCGCGATGCGGATGAGCGAGGTCATCGAGGATGTCGCCAAGGTCGGTTCGGACCGCATCGCCGTGGTCACCGGCCCCAACCTCGCCCGGGAGATCGCCGCGCGGATGCCCGCCGCCGCCGTGGTCGCCTGCACCGACGAGGCCGTCGCCCAGCGCCTCCAGGCCGCCTGCCACACGCCGTACTTCCGTCCGTACACCAATACGGACGTGGTGGGTTGCGAACTCGGCGGAGCTGTGAAGAACGTCATCGGGCTCGCCGTCGGCATCGCGGACGGCATGGGCCTCGGCGACAACGCCAAGGGCTCGCTCATCACCCGCGGCCTCGCGGAGACGACGAGGCTCGGGATGGCGCTGGGCGCCGACCCGCTGACGTTCTCCGGTCTCGCCGGCCTCGGCGACCTGGTGGCCACCTGCTCCTCGCCGCTGTCGCGCAACCACACCTTCGGCACCAACCTCGGCAAGGGCATGACCCTCCAGGAGACCATCGCCGTCACCAAGCAGACCGCCGAGGGCGTCAAGTCCTGCGAGTCGGTGCTGGATCTGGCCCGCAGGCACGGTGTCGACATGCCGATCACGGAGACCGTCGTCGGCATCGTGCACGAGAGCAAGCCTCCGGTGGTCGCCCTCAAGGAGCTGATGTCGCGCAGCGCCAAGCCGGAGCGACGCTGAGCGAAGCCCGGGCGACGCTGAGCGAACCCCACCCTCCGGACGCTGACTCGGACCCTACGGGCGGGTACGCTCAACGCGATATGAGCACCGAGAACCTCCCCCAGAGCCCTGACCGGCCTTCGCGCAAGCCGCGGGTTGCCGTCGTGTTCGGCGGTCGCAGCTCCGAGCACGGCATCTCCATGGTCACCGCCGGCGCCGTGCTGCGCGCGATCGACCGGACCAAGTACGACGTCCTGCCGATCGGCATCACGCAGAGCGGCCGCTGGGTGCTCACCGCGGACGAACCGGAACGCATGGCGATCACCGAGCGCCGTACGCCCAACGTCGAGGAACTGGCCGAGTCCAGCGAGGGCGGCGTCGTGCTTCCCGTGGACCCGGCCAACCGCGAAGTGGTCTACAGCGAGCCCGGATCGGTGCCCAAGGCGCTCGGTGAGATCGACGTGGTCTTCCCGGTGCTCCACGGCCCCTACGGCGAGGACGGCACCCTCCAGGGCCTCCTGGAGCTCTCCGGAGTGCCGTACGTCGGCTCGGGCGTGCTCGCCTCGGCCGTCGGCCAGGACAAGGAGTACATGAAGCGGGTGTTCACCTCCTTCGGGCTCAAGGTGGGCCCGTACGTGGTGATCCGGCCGCGTGAGTGGGAGCAGGACGAGTCCGCCGCCCGCAAGAAGATCATCGACCTCGCCGGCGACCATGGCTGGCCGCTCTTCGTGAAGCCCGCGCGCGCGGGCTCGTCCATCGGCATCACCAAGGTCGACGACCTGTCCGGCCTGGACGAGGCGATCGCCGAGGCACAGCGGCACGACCCGAAGATCCTCGTCGAGGCGGCACTGCGCGGCCGGGAGATCGAGTGCGGGGTGCTGGAGTTCGAGGACGGCCCGCGTGCCTCCGTCCCCGCGGAGATCCCGCCGCCGGACGCGCACGCGTACTACGACTTCGAGGCCAAGTACATCGACTCCACGCCCGGCATCGTCCCGGCGCCGCTGACGCCTCAGGAGACGGCCGAGGTGCAGCGCCTGGCGGTGGACGCCTTCGAGGCGGCCTCGTGCGAGGGCCTGGTGCGCGCGGACTTCTTCCTCACCGAGGACGGGGAGTTCGTGATCAACGAGATCAACACCATGCCCGGGTTCACCCCGATCTCGATGTACCCGCAGATGTGGCAGGCGAGCGGGATCAGCTACCCGGACCTGGTGGACATGCTGATCCAGGCGGCGCTGCGGCGGTCCACCGGGCTCAGGTGACGTCCGCGCGGTTCAGTCGGCGATCCCCGTGGGGATCGCCTTCTTGACGGCCGACGCCAGATCGATGAGCACGCTCGAACTGTCCCGGCCCTCTTCCACGGTGACCTCGACGTAGGCGCGCCGCAACGCGGAGGTGAAGCGGTACCCCCCGTCGTCGCGCTTCTCCATCAGCCACCGGACGCCGTTCACGCCACCGGGCACCGCGTCCGGGTCCCGGCCCTCGGCCACCTTGGGATCGAGCATCTTGGGGGGCCGCGTGACACCGCACCGCAGTATGATCGCCGCGTCCCCCCACCCGGCGGTCAGCGCGGACCGAGGCGAGGGATCCTCCCGGCTCTCACCGTCCACCTCGGCCGGCAGTACCTTGTCCAGGTTCCGGCACAACTTCGTGGTCTTCGCGCTGGGGCTGGGAACCGCCGCGGTCGCGCTGCCGTCTGCTGATGAGCAGCCCGCGGCGGTGATCAGCAGGACGAGCGCGGGCAACCCGAGGGCGGAAGTGCGCCGGTGACGGAAAGAGTTCACCGGCCAAGGGTAGACGGGGGCTACAGATGGACGACCGGGCAGGTCAGGGTGCGGGTGATGCCGTCCACCTGCTGGACCTTGGCGACCACCATGCGACCCAGGTCGTCGACGGTGTCGGCCTGGGCGCGCACGATGACGTCGTACGGCCCGGTCACGTCCTCGGCCTGGAGGACTCCAGGGATCTTGCTGATCGTCTCGGCGACGGTCGACGCCTTGCCGACCTCCGTCTGGATCAGGATGTACGCCTGTACCACGGAACCTCCAGGGCGGCCACGAGGATCATGTGGGGAAAAGGAACGCCACGGTATCGCGTCGCCGCTCGCCGCGGGGAGACCCCCGGTGACCGGGGCTTGCGCGCCGGGATGCCGACAGGGAAGAAGTTGACGTACACCTCGACGGTAGCGAGGACACCAGTGACGCGCGACCGGGTGCGGACAGGGACAGAAGGGGCGTAAGGGCAATGAAGGGCACTGTTGGTGAGCTCGGCGAGTTCGGGCTCATCAGGGAGCTCACCTCCCGTCTCACCACCACCCCGGCGGTCCGGGTCGGCCCCGGCGACGACGCCGCGGTGGTGGCCGCGCCCGACCGCAGGGTGGTGGCCAGCACCGACATCCTGGTGGAGGGGCGGCACTTCCGCCGCGACTGGTCCACCGCCTACGACGTCGGCCGCAAGGCCGCCGCGCAGAACCTCGCGGACATCGCCGCCATGGGTGCCGTGCCGACCGCCCTGCTCCTCGGCCTGGTCGTGCCGGCCGAACTCCCGGTGGCCTGGCCGACCGAGCTGATGGACGGCCTGCGCGACGAGTGCCAGGTCGCGGGCGCCTCGGTGGTCGGCGGTGACGTCGTACGGGGCGACTCCATCATGGTGTCGATCACCGCGCTCGGCGATCTGCGCAACCAGGAGCCCGTCACGCGGGCCGGCGCGCAGCCCGGGGACCTCGTCGCGGTGACCGGCTGGCTGGGTTGGTCGGCCGCCGGATACGCCGTGCTCGCCCGGGGCTTCCGCTCGCCGCGCGCCTTCGTTGAGGCGCACCGGCGCCCCGAGCCGCCGTACCACGCCGGCCCGGCCGCCGCGGGGCTCGGCGCGACCGCGATGTGCGACGTCAGCGACGGGCTGATCGCCGACCTCGGGCACATCGCCGAGGCCAGCAAGGTGCGCATCGACATCCGCTCCGGCGCCATCGACATCCCGACCCAGATGAACGACATCGGCCAGGCCGTCGGCGTCGACCCCATGCAGTGGGTGCTGACCGGGGGAGAGGACCACGCGATCGTGGCGACCTTCCCGCCGGACGTGAAGCTGCCGGCCCGCTGGAAGGTCATCGGCGAGGTGCTCAACCCCTCGGCCCTGCCCCAGGTGACGGTCGACGGGGCGCCGTGGACCAAGAAGGGCGGCTGGGACCACTTCGGAGGGGACATCGAGTCATGATCCCGAACGTCCTCACGGTCGCGGGCTCCGACTCCGGCGGCGGCGCGGGCATCCAGGCCGACCTGAAGACGATGCTCGCGCTCGGCGTGCACGGCATGAGCGTGATCACCGCGGTCACGGCCCAGAACTCCCTGGGCGTGCAGGGTGCCTGGGAACTGCCGGTGGCGGCCGTACGGGCCCAGTACCGCAGCGTCGTCGACGACATCGGCGTACACGCGGTCAAGACGGGGATGCTGGCATCTGCAGAACTCGTCGAGACGGTCGCCGAGTTGATCGGGGGCACGGACGCCCCCGCCGTCGTCGACCCGGTGGGGGTCTCCAAGCACGGGGACCCGCTGCTCGCGGCTTCCGCGCTCGACTCGGTGCGCACCAAGCTGCTGCCGGTCGCGACCGTGGCCACGCCCAACCTGGACGAGGTGGCGCAACTGACGGGGGTCCACGTCGAGTCGGAGGAGCAGCTTCGGCAGGCCGCGGCCGCGGTGCTGGCGTACGGGCCGCGCTGGGTTCTGATCAAGGGCGGTCATCTGACCGGCGACGCCGTGGACCTGCTGACCGACGGCTCCGAGGAGCACTGGCTGCGGGCGCCTCGCCACGACAACCGGCACACGCACGGCACGGGCTGCACACTCGCCTCCGCGGTCGCCTCGGGCCTCGCCAGGGGGCTGCCGGTGCCGGAGGCGGTGACGGCTGCCAAGGAGTACGTCACCGGGGCGATCCGGGCCGGGTTCGCGCTCGGCGGGGGGATCGGGCCGGTGGATCACGGGTGGCGGTTCCGCGAGGGCGGGTAGCGGCTCAGGGCCGTTGTCCGGGCCGAGCCGTCGGCCCTCCCACCACAGCCGTCGGCCCTCCCACCACAGCCGTCGTTCGAGCACAGCAAAAAGCCGGTCCACTCGAGGTGGACCGGCTTCGTGCGGCGAACCAGCGGTGGCCGCGCGCTCAGCTGAGCGTCAGCGCGAGACCTTGCCGGCCTTGATGCACGAGGTGCAGGCGTTCACGCGCTTCGGCGTCCCGCCGACCACGGTACGCACACGCTGGATGTTCGGGTTCCAGCGACGGGACGTACGGCGGTGCGAGTGCGAGATGTTGTTGCCGAAGCCCGGCCCCTTGCCGCAGACGTCGCAGTTGGCAGCCACGGGTCACTCCAAAGACTTCAGATGCACTTACGGTTGATCCCGGCCTGCCGGGATCGCGATCTAGGATCAGAGATCTGAATGGCATTGCCAGGGGGAATGGCCCGATCTGGATCGGGCAACCGGAGCAGCATACAACGACTGCGCCAGTACAACGAAACTACCATGGCTGCTCAGAGCCCGGCCCCCGGCCCTCTTCCGGAGCGCCCCGGCCCTGGGTCTACGCTGCGTGCCACGTCCAGCAGCTCAAGGAGGCGCAGGTGGCGCAGGTGCCGCAGACATTCTTCGATGCTCTCGCGGTACGCACCTGGTGCGGTCTCGCGCTGGAGTCCCTCGGGCGCGCACGCGAGGAGATCGACGCGATCAACGTCTACCCCGTTGCCGACGGGGACACCGGGACCAACCTGTACCTGACCGTGGAGTCGGCGGTCGCCGCGGTGGAGGCGGTGTTCAGCGCGTACGAGGTGGGCAAGCCCACTCTGGCCGACGCCTCCCGCGCGATGGCGCACGGCGCCCTGATCGGGGCCCGGGGCAACTCCGGGACGATCCTCGCCCAGCTGCTGCGGGGCATGGCCCAGGTGCTCGCCGCCGACGGTGGGACGGCTCACACCGACGGCTCGGGACTGCGCCGCGCGCTGCGGCAGGCCGCCGACTCCGCCCGCCAGGCCGTGGCCCACCCCGTCGAGGGCACCGTCCTCACGGTCGCCTCGGCCGCCGCCGACGCGGCCGGCGGAGCCGAGGGCGCCGACTGCGGGGCGGTCGCACGGGCCGCGTACGAAGGGGCCCGCGCGGCGCTGGCCGCCACACCCGGGCAACTGGCGGTCCTGCAGCGCGCCGGGGTCGTCGACGCCGGGGGGCGGGGTCTGCTCGCGGTGCTCGGCGCGCTCGTGGAGACGTTCACGGGGCAGGCCGCCCCGGCCCCGGTGCCTGCCTTCTCCGGTGCGCACGCGGGCGTGGAGGGCGGTTCCCGGGCCGTCCCGACCGCCGGCGGGAGCCCGTCGGACGCCGACGTCGAGGACTGCGCCGACGTGCTGGACGCGGGCGGGCCCGCCTTCGAGGTGATCTACCTGCTGGAAGCCGAGGACGCGGCCGTGGCGCGGCTGCGGCGGCGGCTCGACGCCCTCGGCGACTCACTGGTCGTCGTCGGCGGCGATGGACTCTGGAACGTCCATGTGCACGTCGACGACGCCGGGGCCGCCGTGGAGGCCGGGGTCGAGGCCGGGCGGCCGTACCGGATCCGGATCACGCACTTCGGGGCCGGCGACGTCCACACCACCGGCGGTGAGCGGCCGCCCCGGGAGCGTGCCCAGCGGGCCGTCGTCGCCGTCGTCCCGGGCGAGGGCCTTGCCGGGCTGTACACCGAGGCCGGAGCCACCACCGTGCTCGCCCGCCCGGGGGAGCCGCCGGCCAGCGGGGAGCTCGTGCAGGCGGTACGGCGGGCCCACGCCCGCGAGGTCGTCCTGCTGCCCAACGACGCGGAGCTGCGCCACACCGCGGCGGCGGCGGCCGAACAGGCCCGCACGGAGGGCATCCGCGTGGCGCTGATCCCGACCCGTTCCGCGGTCCAGGGCATCGCGGCGCTCGCCGTGCACGAGCCGGAGCGCCGCTTCGACGAGGACGTGGTGTCGATGACCTCGGCGGCCGGCGCGACCCGGTACGCCGAGGTCGCGGTCGCCGAGCGGCAGTCCTGGACCATGGCCGGCATCTGCCAGGCCGGTGACGTCCTCGGCCTCATCGACGGGGACGTGGCCGTGATCGGCTCGGACGTCACGGCCACCGCGGAGGCCGTCCTCGACCGCATGCTCGCGGCCGGCGGGGAGCTCGTCACCCTCGTCCTCGGCGACGAGGCCCCCGAGGCGATCGCCGAGCACCTCGAAGCACGCGTGCGTGAGTCCTACCTCGCCGTCGACACGGTGGTGTACCGGGGCGGACGGCAAGGGGCGCTGCTGCTCATCGGCGTGGAGTGACGGCCCCCCGGGTGGGGAGCGGACGGCTCGGCGCGCCTCACCCGGGCTCCTGCTCCGTCGCCACCTGAAGCAGCTGACCGGCCTCCGCCCGCCGCTCCTGTGCCGCCTCGTCGTCACCGCAGGCCGCCTCGGGACCGCCGTACACCGCCAGCACGGCACGCGCGCGTGCCGCCGCCTGCGCGGTGCGGCCCAGGTCCGCCTCCAGCCAGCCCGCCGCCAGCTCCGCCCCGGTACGGCTGTGCACGGCGGCGTCCCCGAGCGTGGCGAACACCGTGACGGCGTCCGTCACCTCCGACAGCGCGTCCTCCAGCACGGCCCTGATCGAGTCGTCCTCGGCGTCCTCGGCGGCCGAACGGGCCAGCAGGTCACCGAACTGCCGGTGGGTGTGACCGAGTTCCGCGGTGAGCCGATGGCGGG
This sequence comes from Streptomyces sp. NPDC001920, assembly GCF_053594495.1. Taxonomy (NCBI): domain Bacteria; kingdom Bacillati; phylum Actinomycetota; class Actinomycetes; order Kitasatosporales; family Streptomycetaceae; genus Streptomyces; species Streptomyces sp. NPDC001920. Next base: position 127,191 of record NZ_JBSFEP010000013.1, on the reverse strand, counting down.
CCTCCTCGTCGGCCCCCGCCGGGCCGTCGAGCGCGGCCGCGCACTCCCGCACCGCGCCCGCCATCAACTCCCGTGCCGTGTCCGTCCCGCCCTGCGTGCGCAGCGCCAGCCACGCGCGGGCCCGCAGGGAGCGGACGAGGCCGTGGACGTTGCCGAGTTCGCCCCACAGGGCACCCGCGCGCGCGTAGGCCTGGTCCGCCTCGGTGAGCAGGTCCGCGTGACCGAGGGACTCGGCGGCGAGGTGGGCGAGCGTGGCGTGGTCGTGCTGATCGGGCCACTGCCGGGCGGTCTCGGCGGCCTGCAGCCGGCGTTCGGCCGCCGCGCGGTGCTCGCCGAGCTCGCTCAGGCAGTCGCCGAGCCACCACTGGGTCTGCACGACCATCCCGTCACCGTGCGTCTCGGCACTCAGGTCGGCCAGCGCGGACTCCAGCACCTCGGCTGCCTCGGCGAACCGCCCCTGCCGCAGCAGGAACCCGCCGAGCTGGTGCCGCGCCCACGCGCCCAGCGTCCGGCTGTCGCCCGCCTCGTCGGCCCAGTGCGCCGCCTCCAAGGCGTGCTCGGCGGCCTCCTCGGCGAGCCCCCGGCCGCCCACCACCTCCGCCAGCTGCAGATGCAACTGGGCCCGTCCCGGCGCCTCCAGGTACGGCCCTGCGTGCTCCAGGGCCGCCCGCAGCGCCCGCTCGGCCCCCGCGATGTCCCCGAGCTGGTGCGCGAGCCCGGCCAGCCGGGCCTCGTACTCCACCGCGAACCAGGGCAGCCCCGCCCCGACGAACGTCTCCGAGGCCCGCGCGAACAACTCCGCGGCGCCCTCGGCGTCCCCGGCGAGCGCCGCCAGCTCCGCGAGCATCGCCTGCCCCTCCGCGATCCGCGCGACAAGCCGTACGTCGTTCCCGGTCCGGCCGTCGACGAGCGCGAGCACCTCCCGCGCGGCGCCTTCGGCGTCGGCCAGGGCAGCGCCGCGCACCGCGTCCTGCGCCTCGTGCGCGCGCCGCATCAGGATCCGCGCCCGGCTCATCAGCACGGCAGCCGTCTGCCGTACGCCGGTCCCGTCCTCGGCGTACAGCGCGAGGATCCGGTCGTACAGCTCGGCGACGGCTGCCAGGGCCGGCCGCACCTCGCCCGTGAGGGCGCGTACGTACGCTCCACGCGCGCGTGCCGCCAGCGCCTCCCCGGGGTCACCCGCCTGCGCGTACAGCTCGGCGGCCCGCTCGAACAGGGCGATGCCCTCGGGACCCAGGTCCATCGCCCGGTGATCGGCGATCTCCGCCCGGACGAGGGGGGTGAGCTCGACGCCCTCCGCGGCCCGCGAGACGGCCGCCCACGCCTCGATCGCGTTCGGCCGCAGGGTGTCCGAGAGCCGCCGTGCCTCCGCGAGCAGCGCGGGCAGATCGGGGGGCGTGCCCGCGTCCTCCCGCGGATGTGTCGCGACCGGGGCGGGCATCGTGACCGCCGCCGGCCGGGCCGCCGTACGCACCCCCAGCGGCAGTCTCTCCACCAGCGGCTCCTGCGCCATACGCGCGCGTGCCCGCGCACCGACGTGCCCCGTGCCGTTGCGCTCGTCGAAGCGCGCGGCCAGCGCGAGGGCCTGCCCGCGCGCGTGGGCGGCGAGTTCCCGAGCGGTCCAGGGGCGGTCCGCCGGGCCGGGCACCCGCTGGTCGCCCAGGCCCAGCGCGGTCAGGCGGTCCATCAGCAGGACCACCACCGTCATGAACTCCAGCCTGCTGCGCGGATGCCCGTCGTCCGTGAAGTACGCCGGCCGCTCCGCGAGCAGCTCCAGCCCCCGCGCCTCGTTCCCGGTCAGGGCGCAGAACTCCACGTGGTCCGCGTACGCCCCGCGCATGCTCTCCATGGCCCGGACCAGCCGGAAGCCCCGCAGGTGGTGGGCGCGGGCCTCGTCCACGCGGCCCAGGCGCAGCAGTGGCGCCAGGGAGGAGGCGAGGACCGTGTGCGGCTCGTGGGCGCAGGTGAACTCGCCCTCCAGGACCGGCCTCCACAGCTCCAGCGCCTCGGCGTCCCGGCCCAGCTCCGCCTGCCACCACCCCTGCCCGTGCAGCTCGCAGGCGTGGCAGTCGGCCATGGCGTCCCGGTCCGCGGCCAGCCAGGCGCGGTACGCCCGCTCGGCGCGCGCCTCGTCCCCGACGTGCGCGGCCACGCTGAACTCGGCGCTGCGCACGGCCCGTTCGGAGTGCCCGGCGAGCCGGTAGCGGTGCTCCATCTCGCCGAGCCACTTCTCGATCGAGGCCAGCGGGATGTGCGGCTGGTCGAGCATCCCGGCCGACATCCACTTGAAGACCCAGTGCAGCGAGTGCGTCTCGTACGCGTCGAAATCCCCGGGCCGCTCGTCCCACATGCGCAGCAGGCGCGCGAACGGGACGAACATCTTCGCCTTCTCGGAGCTGTAGTTGTAGACCTTCAGCTGGTGGCCGAGCGCCTCGATCACGGCGAGCGGGACGTTCAGCTTCTCCGCCTCGGCGAGCAGCTGCTCCGCGCGCGCGTTGCGGGCGGGGCCCTCCGGCTCCTCGCCGTTCTCCGCCATCGCCCGGCGCAGCGAGTCGAAGTCCGTGATCTTGCCGGTCCCGCTCATCGGCGGCCCTCCTCGCCGTTCGTGGCCCACTCCAGCAGACCGATGAAGGCCCGGTTCAGCAGCGCCGAGTCGGCGGGCCTGAGCGGGCGCTGCGCCATCAGCAGCGCCTGCCCGTACAGGGACTCGGTGGCGGTGCCGATCAGCTCCGGGTCACCCAGCGAACTGATCCGCCGGATCAACGGGTTGAGGTGGTTGAGCACCAGACGCGCGCGTGGCGCGCTGCCGCGCAGCGACCCGAGGATGCCCGCCCACAGGTCGTCGGCCTGCTCCTGCGCCGCCGCGCGGGCCTGCTCGTGCCGGGCCGCCCGGTCGTCCAGGTGCAGCGCCGGCACCGACAACGGGTGGAAGGCGCGCAGGACCACGTCACAGCCGAGCGGGTCGAGCTTCGCCCGCGCGGCCGCCAGGAAGCCCGACAGGGCCAGCTCCTCGGCCGGGTCCACCGCGTCCAGATGCGCGGTCACGGTGTCGGCGTCCAGCTCGGCGACGACCGTCCCCGGCCGCACCGACGGGAGCGCCTCGACCAGCTCGCTGTCGTAGGTGTAACCGCCGTTGACCACTCCGACGCCCTGCGCGGACGCGATCGGGGCGACCTGCCGGTACTCCTCGACGGTCCGCGTGAAGTGCACCACCCGGTGCCGCTGCGCGAACTCCTCCAGCGACAGCCGCCCGTCCGTGGTCTCGAAGGGCAGCCACGGCAGCATCGTGCGCAGCATCTCCTTGTCGTGCCGCGCCAGGGACTTCACCCCCAGGTGGTGCACGGCCAGGAAGGCCTCCAGCCGTTCCGGATCACCGGCCGCCAGTCCCGTCAGCCAGGACCGAATCCTTTCGCCCAGCGCCTCCCGTACGGCCGCCAGCGTCTCGTCCTCGTACAGCGCCTCGCGCGAGGCCGTCGGCCGCAGGCTGTCGGTGTCGAGCACGCACCGCACGAAGAACGCCCAGTCCGGCAGCAGCTGTTCGGCCCGCTCGGTCAGCAGCATGCCCTTGAGGTGGACGCGATGCCCCGCCCGCCGGGCCGGGCTGACCGCCGACGGCAGCACGTACGCCACCCCGCGGACACCGGCGAGCGGCACGTCCAGCGCGATCGAGTCCAGCGGTGTGAAGCCGAACAGGTCGTGACAGTGCCGGGCCAGGGCCACCCGCCGGTTCGCGGGGGAGGGGTACGGCCGGTCCCAGGGCGCGGGCAGGTCGGTGACCGCCTCGCCGCCGACCCGGACGTCGTACGGCAGCAGCGAGCCGAAGTCCCGCGCCAGCGCCAGGACCCGCTCCTCGGCCAGCCACTCCGCGGCCCCGGCCCGCGCCACCAGGTGCACCGTCGTGCCCGGCTCGGCGCGCGCCTCGTCCGGCAGCGTCCGCACGGTGTACGAGCCGTCGTCCCCCGCCGTCCACTCCACGGGCGCGGCGTCCGGCGTACGGGCGCTGCGGCTGACCACCCGGATCCGCTCGGCGACCACGAAACACGCCAGCAGACCGATGCCGAACTGCCCCAGGAAACCGGACCGGGCCTCCTGCAGCCCCTCGGCGCGCTTGGAGCTGCGCCCGATGGTCGCGAGGAGGTCGTGCACGTCCGCCTCGGTGAGCCCGACCCCGGAGTCCTCCACCCGCAGGGCGCCGGCCTCGGCGTACAGCCGGACCACCGCCGGGGCGTCGGGCTCCTCGACGCGTCTGGCGGTGATGGCGTCCACCGCGTTCTGCAGCAGCTCGCGCAGGTAGACCTTCGGGCTGGAGTAGAGGTGGTGGGAGAGCAGGTCCACCAGACCACGCAGGTCGACCTGGAACGTGTGCGGTGTCCGGGAGGGTTGAGGTGACTGGGGCGGCTGAGGAACCTGGGATGACTGTGAGGTCTGGGAGTCCATCGTCGCTGCGCCGGTGGGAGGACTTCGCGCGGCGCGGGGTCGGGCGGTCCCGGTGAGGCGGTGACCGCGGAAAGGATGGCCGGAGCGCGTCATCCTAGGGCCGGACCGAACCGCCTGACCAGGGGTTTCCGGGACGTTTACCTTTCCGGCCGCCGCGACCGCTACGGCATTGTCAGTGCCGTGGTGTGGAATGGATCTCGTGCCCGCACTGGAAGAACCACTGAAGAAGGTGCTCGGCCCTGCCACCGCGAAGGTGATGGCCGAGCACCTCGGCCTGCACACCGTCGGCGATCTGCTGCACCACTACCCCCGCAGATACGAGGAGCGCGGCCAGCTCACCCACCTCGCCGACCTTCCCATGGACGAGCACGTCACGGTGGTCGCCATGGTCGCCGACGCCCGCCTGCACAGCTTCGCCTCCAGCAAGGCCCCGCGCGGCAAGGGCCAGCGCCTCGAAGTGACGATCACGGACGGCAGCGGCCGCCTCCAACTGGTCTTCTTCGGCAACGGCGTTCACAAGCCCCACAAGGAGCTCCTGCCGGGCACGCGCGCGATGTTCGCGGGCAAGGTCTCCGTCTTCAACCGCCGGCTGCAACTGGCGCACCCGGCGTACGAGTTGCTGCGCGGTGCCGACGGCGAGGGTGCGGAGGCCGTCGAGACCTGGGCCGGCGCCCTGATCCCGATCTATCCCGCCACCGCCAAGCTGGAGTCCTGGAAGATCGGCAAGGCCGTCCAGACGGTTCTGCCCAGCGCCCAGGAGGCGATCGACCCCCTCCCGGACGCCCTCCGCGCAGGCCGCGGCCTGGTCTCCCTCCCCGAGGCCCTCCTGAAGATCCACCGCCCCCACACCAAGGCGGACATCGCCGACGCCCGCGACCGCCTCAAGTGGGACGAGGCCTTCGTCCTCCAGGTCGCCCTGGCCCGCCGCCGCCACGCGGACGCCCAACTCCCGGCCGTGGCCCGCAAACCCAAGCCGGACGGCCTGCTGACAGCCTTCGACGACCGCCTTCCCTTCACGCTCACCGAGGGCCAGCGGAAGGTCTCCAGGGAGATCTTCGACGACCTGGCGACGGAGCATCCGATGCATCGGCTGCTGCAGGGAGAAGTGGGTTCCGGAAAGACGCTGGTCGCGCTGCGCGCCATGCTCGCCGTCGTCGACGCGGGCGGCCAGGCGGCCATGCTCGCGCCCACCGAGGTGCTGGCCCAGCAGCATCACCGGTCGATCGTCGAGATGATGGGCGAGCTGGCCGAGGGCGGGATGCTGGGCGGTGCCGAGCAGGCCACGAAGGTCGTGCTGCTGACCGGCTCCATGGGAGCGGCCGCCCGTCGGCAGGCGCTGCTCGACCTGGTCACGGGCGAGGCCGGGCTGGTGATCGGCACCCACGCCCTGATCGAGGACAAGGTGCAGTTCCACGACCTCGGCCTGGTCGTCGTCGACGAACAGCACCGGTTCGGTGTCGAACAGCGCGACGCCCTGCGCGGCAAGGGCAAGCAGCCCCCGCATCTGCTGGTCATGACCGCGACCCCGATCCCGCGCACGGTCGCCATGACCGTCTTCGGCGACCTGGAGACCTCGGTCCTCGACCAGCTTCCGGCCGGCCGTTCACCCATCGCCTCCCACGTCGTCCCGGCCGCCGACAAGCCGCACTTCCTCGCCCGGACCTGGGAGCGGGTGCGGGAGGAGGTCGCTAAGGGCCACCAGGCCTACGTCGTCTGCCCCCGCATCGGTGACGAGGAGGACGACCCGAAGAAGGCCGGCAGGACGAAGTCCCCCGAGGACGAGGCGGAGAAGCGCCCGCCGCTCGCGGTGCTCGACGTGGCCGGCCAGCTCTCCAAGGGGCCGCTGAGCGGTCTCGGTGTGGAGGTGCTGCACGGCCGCATGCCCCCCGACGACAAGGAGGCTGTCATGCGCCGCTTCGCCGCCGGCGAGACGGACGTCCTGGTCGCCACGACGGTCATCGAGGTCGGCGTGAACGTCCCGAACGCCACCGCCATGGTGATCATGGACGCCGACCGCTTCGGCGTCTCCCAGCTCCACCAGCTGCGCGGCCGGGTGGGCCGTGGCTCGGCGCCCGGTCTCTGCCTCCTGGTCACCGAGATGCCGGAGGCCAGTGCGGCCCGCCAGCGCCTGAACGCGGTCGCCGCCACCCTCGACGGCTTCGAGCTCTCCCGCATCGACCTGGAACAGCGCCGGGAGGGCGATGTCCTGGGGCAGGCCCAGTCGGGCGCCCGCACCAGCCTGCGGATGCTGGCCGTCATCGAGGACGAGGAGATCATCGCGGAGGCGAGGCAGGAGGCTGCGGCGGTGGTGGCGGCGGACCCGGAGCTGACGGCACTCCCCGGCCTGCGCACGGCCCTGGACGCCCTCCTGGACGAGGAGAGGGAGCAGTACTTGGAAAAGGGGTGACGAAAGGGGTGAGGGAGACTCCCCCAGGGGCGCGGGGAACCGCGCGACCAGCCACACTGATACCTGATGCCGCCCACAACCGAGGACCCGAGATGACCCGCGTGATCGCCGGCGCAGCCGGCGGACGTCGCCTGGCGGTGCCGCCGGGCACCGGCACCCGCCCCACCTCCGACCGCGCACGCGAGGGTCTCTTCTCCACCTGGCAGTCCCTCCTGGGCGGCCCTTTGCAGGGGGAGCGGGTCCTCGACCTGTACGCCGGTTCCGGCGCGGTCGGCCTGGAGGCCCTCTCCCGCGGTGCCGGCCACACCCTGCTCGTGGAGGCGGACGCCCGAGCCGCCCGCGTCGTCCGCGAGAACGTGAGGAATCTCGGCCTGCCGGGCGCCGAGGTGAGATCGGGCAAAGCCGAGCAGATCATCCAGACACCGGCGCCGGGCGAGCCGTACGACATCGTCTTCCTCGACCCTCCGTACGCCGTCTCGGACGACGATCTTCGCGAGATTCTCCTCACACTCCGCTCGGGAGGCTGGCTCGCGCCGGACGCGCTCGTCACCGTGGAGCGCAGCACCAGAGGCGGGGAGTTCCGATGGCCGGACGGCTTCGAGGCCATCCGGGCCCGTCGTTACGGCGAGGGAACGTTTTGGTACGGTCGCGCCGCCTCTACGTGCGAAGACGCACGATGACCGGACCGGAGAGCGAGGGATCACAAGTGCGCCGCGCCGTATGTCCCGGGTCGTTCGACCCGATCACCAACGGACACCTCGACATCATTTCCCGCGCCTCCAGGCTGTACGACGAGGTCTACGTCGCCGTGATGATCAACAAGGCGAAGAAGGGCCTGTTCGAGGTCGACGAGCGGCTCGACCTGATCCGCCAGGTCACGGCCGAGTACGGCAACGTCCGGGTCGAGGCCTTCCACGGTCTCCTCGTCGACTTCTGCAAGCAGCGCGACATCCCGGCCATCGTGAAGGGCCTGCGCGCGGTCAGCGACTTCGACTACGAGCTGCAGATGGCCCAGATGAACAACGGCCTGTCGGGTGTGGAGACGCTCTTCGTCCCGACCAACCCCACCTACAGCTTCCTGTCCTCCTCCCTGGTGAAGGAAGTCGCGACCTGGGGCGGCGACGTCTCCCACCTGGTGCCCCCGGTCGTCCTGGAGGCCCTCAACAAGCGCCTGCGCAAGGACTGATGGGGCTACAGTCGTCCCGTCCGTCTCCATCACAGCTGTAGAGAGTGGCGAGCACACGGTGGACGTGCAGAAGAAGCTCGACGAGATCGTCGCGTCGGTCTCAGGTGCCCGGTCGATGCCCATGTCGGCCTCGTGCGTGGTCAACCGCGCCGAGCTGCTCTCGATGCTGGAAGAGGTCCGTGCGGCCCTGCCCGGTTCCCTCGCCCAGGCCCAGGAGCTGATCGGCGGACGCGAGCAGATGGTCGAGCAGGCCCGTCAGGAGGCCGAGCGGATCATCCAGGGCGCGCACGCCGAGCGCGGCTCGCTGATCTCCGACACCGAGGTGGCCCGGCGCTCCCAGGCCGAGGCCGACCGCATCCTCGCCGAGGCCCGCAAGGAGGCCGAGGACATCCGCGCGGAGGCCGACGACTACGTCGACTCCAAGCTCGCCAACTTCGAGGTCGTCCTCACCAAGACCCTGGGATCCGTCGGCCGCGGCCGCGAGAAGCTCCTCGGCACCGGCCCCGGCACCGACGAACAGGGCTACGAGGACGAGGACGCCCCCGAGCGCAGCCACGACCCCGACACCCTGCGCCGCACCGCCGACGAGTACGTCGACGCCAAGCTCGGCGCCTTCGAGGCGGTCCTGGCCAAGACGCTGGAGGCCGTCGGCCGCGGCCGCCAGAAGCTGCACGGCCGGATCGCCACCGACGACCTCGGCGCGCTCGCCGACGACGCCACCACCGTCCAGCACTCCAGCGACGCCGACTACCTCGCCGACCTCGCCGCCCTCGCGGAGCGGGACACCCCGGCGGCATCCGCCGAGCGGGCCGCACCGGAGCGGCAGCAGTACGACCACCAGGCGGCGCAGCCGGCGTACGGCTACCAGCAGCAGGGCGCGGATCCGTACGGCGGCTACCAGCAGCAGTACGCGGGCCGGCAGGACCCGTACGGCTACCAGCAGGCCGATCCCTACGCCTACCAGGGCTACGACGCCCAGCAGGCCGCCTACGACCCCCATCAGGCCCAGCAGGCCCATCACACCCAGGCCCAGCAGGCCGGGCAGGGCGACCAGGGCTACGCCCTCGACGAGACCAGCCTCTTCGACACCAGCATGATCAGTGCCGAGCAGCTGAGGGCGTACGAGCAGGGCCGCGGCCAGTAGACAGCCACCGGATTGGGCCGTGAGCGAAAGGTCCAGTATCCTGGCTCTTCGGTCGCGCGTACGTCCGCGATCAACGCTGCCCGCGAGCACCGAAGGGCAGTGACCCCCTGAGCTCAGCAGATCGAAAGCAGGAATGGCGTGACAGCCCGCCTCGACCACCGCAACCCTCTCGTGTTCGACACGCACGAGCTGGGTCGGCGGCCCGGTGCGCTGCAGCGCCTGACCCGCGAGGTCGACGCCCCCAAGGATCTCGGGATCCAGGGAGTCGTCGGAGTGCCGGAAGGCGCCCCGGTGGAGCTCGAACTCCGGCTGGAGTCGGTCATGGAAGGGGTGCTTGTCACAGGCACCGCCCGTGCACAGGCCGAGGGGGAGTGCGTAAGGTGTCTGGAGCCGCTTCAGCTCGACGTGGAAGCGGACTTCCAGGAGATGTTCTCGTACCCTGACGCCGACGATCGGGGCCGCGTGCACCACGCGGAGCCCGGCGACGACGCCGAGGACGACGAGGACAGGCTCTTTCTCGAGGACGGCCTGTTCGACCTCGAACCCGTGCTGCGTGATGCGGTGGTGCTCGCACTGCCGATGCAGCCGGTGTGCCAGGAAGACTGCCCAGGACTGTGCGCCGAGTGCGGAGCACGTCTCGCGGACGACCCGGACCACCACCATGACGCCGTCGACATCCGTTGGGCGGCACTGCAGGGACTCGCCGATTCACTCGAACCCGGCGATAAGGACGACAAGAGCGGCGCCGAACCGGGCGTCGACGAGAAGCAGGAGAAGTAGCCGTGGCTGTTCCGAAGCGGAAGATGTCGCGCAGCAACACGCGCCACCGCCGGTCGCAGTGGAAGGCTGCGGTCCCCACCCTGGTTGCGTGCGAGCGCTGCCACGAGCCCAAGCAGCAGCACATCGCGTGCCCGTCGTGCGGCACCTACAACAAGCGCCAGGTCCTCGAGGTCTGAGCGGCTGGTGAGAGGCACTGTGTCCACGCCGAAGAAGAACGCAACGGACAACCAGGCCTCGTCCCACACGTTGTTGGAAGGGCGGCTCGGGTACAAGCTCGAGTCCGCCCTTCTGGTGCGTGCGCTGACCCACCGTTCCTACGCATACGAGAACGGCGGCCTGCCCACCAATGAGCGCCTGGAGTTCCTCGGGGACTCCGTGCTCGGCCTGGTGGTCACGGACACGCTGTACCGCACCCACCCCGACCTGCCCGAAGGCCAGCTGGCCAAGTTGCGGGCCGCGGTGGTCAACTCGCGTGCGCTGGCGGAGGTCGGCCGCGGGCTCGACCTGGGCGCCTTCATCCGGCTCGGCCGGGGTGAAGAGGGCACGGGCGGCCGGGACAAGGCATCCATCCTCGCCGACACCCTGGAAGCGGTGATCGGCGCGGTCTATCTCGACCAGGGCCTGGACTGTGCGGCGGAGCTGGTGCACCGCCTGTTCGACCCCCTGATCGAGAAGTCCTCGAACCTCGGAGCCGGACTGGACTGGAAGACGTCCCTCCAGGAGCTCACCGCGACCGAGGGCCTCGGAGTCCCCGAGTACCTGGTCACGGAGACCGGCCCCGACCACGAGAAGACCTTCACTGCTGCCGCCCGCGTCGGAGGCGTCTCGTACGGCACCGGCACCGGCCGCAGCAAGAAGGAGGCGGAGCAGCAGGCCGCCGAGTCCGCATGGCGGTCCATCCGGGCCGCGGCGGACGAGCGAGCCAAGAAGGCCGCGGCGGCAGCGGATGCCGTCGCGCCCGAAGCCGACACCTCGTCGGCCTCCGCCTGACCGGACAGCGCGATCCGAGCGCCCGTACCCCGCCGTGGGGCGGGCGCTCGGTCCATTGGGCGGCCCCAACGGGGCCGCGCAGGTGTAGGACAGGCCCTACGGGCCCACGCAGGTGTACGGGGGATCCCATGCCCGAGTTGCCCGAGGTCGAGGTCGTCCGGCGCGGTCTGGAGCGGTGGGTCGCCCACCGCACGGTCGCCGACGCCGAGGTGCTGCACCCACGCGCCGTGCGCCGGCACCTCGCGGGCCCGGACGACTTCGCGCACCGCCTCAAGGGGCACCGCGTCGGCACCCCGAGCCGCCGCGGCAAGTACCTGTGGCTCCCCCTGGAGGACACGGACCAGTCGGTCCTGGCGCACCTCGGCATGAGCGGCCAGCTGCTGGTGCAGCCGCACTCCGCGCCGGAGGAGAAGCACCTCAGGATCCGGGTGCGCTTCGCGGACGCCCTCGCCACCGAACTGCGCTTCGTCGACCAACGCACCTTCGGCGGCCTGTCGTTGCACGACAACACCCCCGACGGGCTGCCCGACGTCATCGCGCACATCGCCCGCGACCCCCTCGACCCGCTCTTCGACGACGAGGCCTTCCACCAGGCCCTGCGCCGCAAGCGCAGCACCATCAAACGGGCCCTGCTCGACCAGTCGTTGATCAGCGGCGTCGGCAACATCTACGCGGACGAGGCCCTTTGGCGCGCCCGCCTCCACTACGACCGCCCGACCGCGACCTTCACCCGCCCGCGCACCCTCGAACTCCTCGGCCATGTGCGGGACGTGATGAACGCCGCCCTCGCGGTCGGCGGCACCAGCTTCGACAGCCTGTACGTCAACGTCAACGGGGAGTCGGGGTACTTCGACCGGTCGCTCGACGCGTACGGCCGCGAAGGGCTGCCGTGCAAGCGGTGCGGCACGCCGATGCGCCGGCGGCCTTGGATGAACCGGTCCAGTTACTTCTGCCCGAGGTGTCAGCGGGCGCCGCGCGTCTCGTCGTAACGCTCACGTGCCGCGAGCACGTCGTCCATCTGCCCTTCCACGAAGTGGATGAGGTTCAGCAGCCGCTCGGCGACCCCGCGTCCCAGGGGTGTCAGCTCGTAGTCCACCCGGGGTGGATTGGTCGGCTGTGCGTCACGGTGCACCAGACCGTCGCGCTCCAGGGCGTGCAGGGTCTGGGACAGCATCTTCTCGCTGACGCCGTCGACGCGGCGGCGCAGCTCGTTGAAGCGCAGCGAGCCCTCGTACAGCGCGCCGAGCGTGAGTCCGCCCCAGCGTCCCGTGACGTGCTCCAGCGTGCCGCGTGACGGACAGGCCTTGGCGAACACGTTGTACGGGAGGTCCTGCGCCTCCGTGCGCTCCTGCGTGGTGTCCATGGTTGAAGGCTACTCGAAGGCAGCGCTAACCAACAGGTTGCACTATCTAGAAGTTAGTGCTTTCCTTTTCGCACTGTCAGTGAGCTGCCCATTCAGGAGTACCTACGTGACCATCCCTGTTGTCTCCATCGCCTACCACTCCGGTTACGGCCACACCGCCGTCATCGCCGAGGCCGTCCGCTCCGGCGCCGCCGAGGCCGGTGCCGACGTGCACCTGATCAAGGTCGACGAGATCACCGAGGAGCAGTGGGCGATCCTCGACGGCTCGGACGCCATCGTCTTCGGCTCGCCCACCTACATGGGCACCGCGTCCGGCGCCTTCCACGTCTTCGCCGAGGCGACCTCGAAGCGCTGGGCCGAGCAGGCCTGGACGGACAAGCTGGCCGCCGGCTTCACCAACTCCGCCTCCAAGAGCGGCGACAAGCTGCACACGCTGCAGTTCTTCCAGATCCTGGCCGCCCAGCTCGGCATGCACTGGATCAACCTCGGCCTGCTGCCCGGCTGGAACCACAGCGCCGGCTCCGAGAACGACCTCAACCGCCTCGGCGTCTTCACCGGCGCCGCCGCCCAGACCGACGCCGACCAGGGTCCGGAGGCCGTCCACAAGGCCGACGTGGCCACGGCCGAGCACCTGGGGCGCCGGGTCGCCGAGACGGCGAAGGTCTTCACCCGGGGCCGAGCGGCCGCCTGAGCGACGCCGGAAACGCACGTGCGCGAGGCGCCGACCCCGCAGTAGCCTGCCCACCGGGCCGGCCACGGCGGGCGGCGCCTCGGGGGGAATCGTGGGAGACAGCCCGTTCTACCGGGTCAGCCGGGACGGATACGAGATCTGCTTCGTCCTCGGCCCGGGGGAGGACCTCGACGAGGTCAGCGACGTCGACATGTGGGTGACCTTCGCCGACGGGCAGCGGTGGTCCGGGACCGTCTTCACCCTCGACCAGGCACGCCGCCTGATGGATCGCTGGCAGGACACCGGCGAGTGCCTCGGCGGCCGGTACTTCTACGGCTGGGACGACCTCATCGTGCGCGACCCGGGCATCCCCGCCATGGTCCGCGTCATCGACGACCTCGTCACCACCGGTGCCTACACCTCGGCACTGCGCCCCCTGGGCCTTGCCGAGGACTGACGACCGGGGCCCGGCGCGCTCGTGTGCGCCGGGCCCGGTTCTCGCGTCCGCTGCTCAGTAGCCGAAGTCCTGCGTCCACCAGGGCCCGCCGGCACCGAAGTGCACGCCGACACCCAGGGTCTTGAAATCGCAGTTCAGGATGTTGGCCTTGTGGCCCGGGCTGTTCATCCAGGCCTCCATGACCGCCGCGGCGTCGGCCTGGCCGCGGGCTATGTTCTCGCCGCCGAGGTCGGTGACGCCGGCCTTCGCGGCCCGGTCCCACGGGGAGGCCCCGTCGGGGTCGGTGTGGTCGAAGAAGCCCCGCTGGGCCATGTCCTCGCTGAACTCCTGAGCCAGGTCGGCCAGCGAGCTGTTGGCGGCGACCGCGCTGCAGCCCACCTGGGCGCGCTCCTCGTTGACCAGCCTGAGCACCTCCGCCGCGGCGGCCGCCTCGGCGGACACCGTCACGGGGGCGTCGGTCCGCTCCTTCTTCTCCGGCTTCTCCGGCGCCTTCGTGGCCGGACGCGAAGGGGCCTTCTCCTTCGGCTTCTCGCTGGGAGTGGCCGACGGCTTCTTCGACGGGGTCTTCGTGGGCGCCGCCGGGGAGGTCGACGGGGCCGGTGCCGCGGGCCGCTCGGCGTCGCGGCTCGTCGGGGCCCCGCCCTCCTGGCTCTCGGCGCTGTCGGACGCGCCGCCCAGCTCGCTGGGCGAGTTGGTGGGGGAGTCGGCGGCCGTGACGTTGTCGGGGCTGCTTCCCCCGCCGAGCTGGTAGTTGTCGATGCCGGGCACCACGCCCGCGGCCACCGCGACGGTACCGATCGCGACCGCCGCGGAGACGCCGAGCAGCCCGGTCTTCACCGGCGCCACGGCCTTCTTCTTGCGGCGGCGGTGCGAGCGGCCCCCGGGGTGCCGGGACCCGCCGTCGGGGCGGAAGCCGTCGCTGCGGAAGGCCGTGGTGACCGCGGTGTCGTCGCTCGGGAACGTCGTGGGGTCGGTGATCCGGTCGTAGTCCTCGTCCGTGGCGAAGAGGTAGGCGTCACTCTCCGCGTAGGCCGCCGCGTACGCCTCCGGGTTGAGGTAGGGCGCGATGCCTCTCGCGGGGCGGGCGTTCTGGTACGAGTCCAGAGGGTCGTGGCTCTGTGTGGAAAAGCCGTCCGTATGTGTGACCCCCGTGGCGCGGCCCGTGGCGGCGCGGCCGGCGGCGGAGCGTCGGTGGCGTCCCATGTTCTGGCCTTCCTCGTCCGTGCGGTCTCAACGTCCTCACATAACTCACACGATCGAGTGAGTTTCATATGAGATTCATTGGGTGGGGACGGTACCCCATGGCGCGCGGGGAGGAAGTGCCCGGAGAGACATTGGACCGTTAGGTTGCACTCATGAGCGAGGATGTTCGGTTGGTCGCCTGGGTGCGTGGACGCGTCCAAGGTGTGGGTTTTCGCTGGTTCACGCGGGCCAAGGCACTGGAGATCGGCGGCCTGAGTGGTTTTGCTCTCAATTTGGCCGATGGCCGGGTCCAGGTCGTCGCAGAGGGTCCGCGAAAGGGCTGTGAAGGACTCCTGGATTGGCTCCAGGGTGACGACACGCCCGGGCATGTGGACGGTGTCACCGAGATCTGGGACACACCTCGCGGGGGTTACGACGGCTTCGCCATCCGCTGAGCCGGTTCTGTGAATCTGCCCCGGTGTCGGTGCCGGGACCTGCCAGCGGCAACTGCCCCGAGCAGAAATGAGCAGGTGGTTGCCAAGAACCGCTTGTAGTGGCAGGCTCCGCACGTAAGGATGATCGCCACGCCCCGAGGGGCCCGCAGGAGTCGCCGCACAGCCGCTTCCCGGCCGTGTGCCCCCGGGTTTCCCGCCGATACGGGGCGTGATCGTGTTGACCGTCAAACTTTTTGGTGAGACGCTGAAAGCCCCGCGCACCTTCGCTGTTTGGCGTGGCTGAACGGCAGCACAACTCCAGGCCTGCCAAGCAACCGCGGGTGCGAATCCCTCACGACCCACACCGCTTCGGTCGGTCACTCAGTGTGGAGGACCATCCATCATGGCAAAGGCGCTTCTCGGTTACGTCGGCGGCTCCGACCCTCGACTCCTCGCCGAGATGCGACGGCTCCAGCAGCGTGTCCAGGACCTGGAGTCCGAGCTCGGACGCATCCAGGCTGAGAACGACGCTCTGCAGGCTGCCGCTTCTCACGACAGGATCATGGAGAGCATCGACGCACACCAGGCGGAGCCTGCGCTCACCTGATCACTGCATCCGCTCCACGACAGCACCAGCAGTGGTTGGGCCGCCCGTATCAACCCGCTAAGTTCAACCACTAAGTTGTCAGACGGTCGCGTATCAGCCGTCAGAAGTTGCAAGGGACGCTTCGGCGTCCCTTCTTTCTTGCCCCCCGGCTTACTGCCCCGCGCATCCTTTCACCCTCTTTAACGTTTGGTCTGCCCTGCGCGTTCACCGGCGAAACCGTGCGTTCATGGAGCGAGACACCCCCTGCGGGTAGAGTCCAGCGGCGTGCACCTCAAGGCCCTGACCCTCCGAGGGTTCAAGTCGTTCGCCTCGGCGACCACGCTCCGGTTCGAGCCGGGCATCACGTGCGTCGTCGGACCGAACGGTTCGGGCAAGTCCAACGTCGTGGACGCGCTCAGCTGGGTCATGGGCGAACAGGGCGCGAAGTCGCTGCGCGGCGGCAAGATGGAGGACGTCATCTTCGCCGGCACCACCGGCCGCCCGCCGCTGGGCCGCGCCGAGGTGTCGCTGACCATCGACAACTCCGACGGGGCGCTGCCCATCGAGTACTCCGAGGTCACCATCACGCGGATCATGTTCCGCAACGGAGGCAGCGAGTACCAGATCAACGGCGACACGTGCCGTCTGCTCGACATCCAGGAGCTCCTGTCCGACTCCGGCATCGGCCGGGAGATGCACGTCATCGTCGGGCAGGGCCAGCTCGACTCCGTCCTGCACGCTGATCCCATGGGCCGTCGCGCCTTCATCGAGGAGGCCGCGGGCGTCCTCAAGCACCGCAAGCGCAAGGAGAAGGCGCTCAGGAAGCTGGACGCGATGCAGGCCAACCTCGCGCGCGTGCAGGACCTGACGGACGAGCTCAGGAGACAGCTCAAGCCCCTCGGCCGTCAGGCCGCCGTCGCGCGCCGGGCCGCGGTCATCCAGGCGGACCTGCGCGACGCCCGGCTCCGCCTCCTCGCCGACGACCTCGTACGGCTGCGGGAGGCGCTCCAGGCCGAGGTCGCCGACGAGGCCGCGCTGAAGGAACGCAAGGAAGCCGCCGAGCGGGAGCTGAAGAAGGCGCTCCAGCGCGAGGCACTCCTGGAGGACGAGGTACGGCAGCTCACCCCGCGCCTCCAGCGCGCCCAGCAGACCTGGTACGAGCTGTCGCAGCTCGCCGAGCGGGTGCGCGGCACGATCTCGCTGGCCGACGCGCGGGTGAAGAGCGCGACGTCAGCGCCGCCGGAGGAGCGCCGGGGCCGCGACCCCGAGGACATGGAGCGTGAGGCCGCCCGGATCCGCGAGCAGGAGGCCGAGCTGGAGGCCGCTCTGGAGGCGGCGGAGCGGGCCCTGGAGGACACCGTCGCCCACCGGGCCGAGCTGGAACGCGAGCTCGTGCAGGAAGAGCGCCGTCTGAAGGATGTCGCCCGTGCCATCGCCGACCGCCGTGAGGGCCTGGCCCGGCTGAACGGGCAGGTCAACGCGGCCCGCTCACGTGCCGCCGCCGCCCAGTCCGAGATCGACCGCCTGGCCGCCGCCCGTGACGGGGCCCAGGAGCGGGCCTTCGCCGCGCAGGAGGAGTACGAGACCCTGAAGGCCGAGGTCGACGGCCTCGACGCCGGCGACGTGGAACTCGCCGAGCAGCACGAGGCGGCGAAACGGCAGCTCACGGAGGCGGAGGCCGCCCTCACCGCGGCCCGCGAGGCGGCGACGGCGGCCGAGCGCCGGCGCGCCGCGACCCAGGCCCGCCACGAGGCGCTGGCACTGGGCCTGCGCCGCAAGGACGGCACCGGCATACTGCTCGGTGCCCGCGACCGCCTCACCGGCCTGCTGGGCCCGGCGGCGGAGATGCTGACGGTGACCCCCG
This sequence comes from Streptomyces sp. NPDC001920, assembly GCF_053594495.1. NCBI lineage: Bacteria > Bacillati > Actinomycetota > Actinomycetes > Kitasatosporales > Streptomycetaceae > Streptomyces > Streptomyces sp. NPDC001920. The sequence goes on along the minus strand of NZ_JBSFEP010000013.1, from coordinate 109,691 downwards.
GGTACGAGGTCGCCCTGGCCGCGGCGTTCGGGGCGGCGGCGGACGCGCTCGCGGTCACCTCGCCGTCGGCCGCGGCGGACGCGATCCGGCTCCTGCGCAAGCAGGACGGGGGGCGGGCGGCACTGCTGTTGAGCGGCGCCGTGGACGACGTACGCCGCCGGGAACCGAGGCCGGACGGGCCGCCGTACGCCGCTGACCTGGTCAGTGGCCCCGAGGAGCTCATGCCCGCCGTCCGCCGCCTGCTCCACGGCGTCGTCGTGGTCGGCACCCTCGAAGACGCCGAGGATTTCGTCTACGCCCACCCCGACCTCACCGCCGTGACCGCCGAAGGCGACCTGCTCGGCGCGCACTTCGCGCACGGCGGCTCCGCCGGCGCACCCAGCCTCCTCGAAGTGCAGGCCTCCGTGGACGAGGCCGCCGCGGAACTGGAGGAGCTGGCCGTGCGGTGCGAGGAGCTGACCGGGGCGCAGCACGCCGCCGTCGAGCGGCGCAAGGAGTGCGCGGCGCTCGTGGAGGAACTGGGGGAGCGGCGCAGGGCCGCCGACCGGGAGAAGTCGGCCGTCGCCCAGCAACTCGGCCGCCTCGCGGGGCAGGCGCGTGGTGCCGCCGGTGAGGCCGAGCGGTCCGTGGCCGCCGCCGCACGGGCGCAGGAAGCGCTCGACAAGGCCCTCCAGGACGTCGAGGAGCTGGCCGAGCGGCTCGCCGTCGCCGAGGAGATGCCGGTCGAGGAGGAACCCGACACCTCGGCGCGGGACCGTCTCGCCGCCGACGGCGCCAACGCGCGCCAGACCGAGATGGAGGCCCGCCTCCAGGTCCGTACGCACGAGGAGCGGGTCAAGGGGCTGGCCGGGCGTGCCGACTCCCTGGACCGGGCCGCCCGCGCCGAACGCGAGGCACGCGCGCGTGCCGAGCAGCGGCGCGCCCGGCTGCGTCACGAGGCGGCCGTCGCGGAGGCCGTCGCCTCCGGTGCCCGCCAGCTCCTCGCGCACGTCGAGGTCTCCCTCGCCCGTGCCGACGAGGAGCGCACCGCCGCCGACGCCGCCAAGGCCCGCCGCGAGCAGGAGCTGGCCCAGGCCCGTACCAGGGGCCGTGACCTGAAGGCCGAGCTCGACAAACTGACGGACTCCGTCCACCGCGGTGAGGTGCTCGGCGCCGAGAAGCGGCTGCGCATCGAGCAGTTGGAGACCAAGGCGCTGGAGGAGCTGGGCGTGGAACCCGCCGGGCTCGTCTCCGAGTACGGCCCCCATCAGCTCGTGCCCCCGTCCCTGGCCGCCGAGGGCGAGCAGCTTCCCGAGGACCCCGAGCACCCGCGCAACCAGCCCAGGCCCTTCGTGCGGGCCGAGCAGGAGAAGCGGCTCAAGGCAGCCGAACGCGCCTACCAGCAGCTGGGCAAGGTCAACCCGCTCGCGCTGGAGGAGTTCGCCGCGCTGGAGGAACGGCACAAGTTCCTCAGCGAGCAGCTTGAGGACCTGAAGAAGACCCGTGCCGACCTGCTCCAGGTCGTCAAGGAGGTCGACGAGCGCGTCGAGCAGGTCTTCACCGAGGCGTACCGGGACACGGCCCGGGAGTTCGAGGGCGTCTTCAGCCGGCTGTTCCCCGGCGGCGACGGACGGCTGATCCTGACCGATCCCGACAACATGCTCACCACCGGTGTGGACGTCGAGGCCCGGCCCCCCGGCAAGAAGGTCAAGCGGCTCAGCCTGCTCTCCGGCGGCGAGCGGTCGCTGACGGCCGTGGCGCTGCTGGTGTCGATCTTCAAGGCCCGGCCGAGCCCGTTCTATGTCATGGACGAGGTCGAGGCCGCCCTCGACGACACCAACCTCCAGCGCCTGATCCGCATCATGCAGGAGCTGCAGGAAGCCTCGCAGCTGATCGTGATCACGCACCAGAAACGCACGATGGAGGTCGCCGACGCGCTGTACGGCGTCTCCATGCAGGGCGACGGTGTGTCCAAGGTCATCAGCCAGCGGCTGCGCTGACCGAGGTTCGGGCGGACCGTTCCCGTCCGTCACTTCAAGAAGTGAACACAAACACCCCTTCACGTTCTCTTCACGTCTTAAAGTTCACACTCCTTCGACTATTGACTTCGAAACTTGAAGGCATAGTCTCTGCAACGTTGCCTTTACCTTCAGGTATCGCCACTTGGAGGGGCTGACCCCCACCCGGCAGCGTTGCCGGCGCCCGAGGAGTACACGTGACCAGCACAGCGCAGGCGTCCCCCACGCCAGGAGCCAGGACGGCCCACCCCGAACATCTCGGGCACGTCGTCTTCATCACCGCGGCGGCCGCCATGGGCGGCTTCCTGTTCGGCTACGACAGCTCGGTGATCAACGGAGCCAACGGCGGTATCCAGGGCAGGTTCGACCTCAGCTCCGGTGCCACCGGGACCGTCGCCGCATGCGCCCTGCTCGGCAGTGCCGTGGGCGCCGCCGTCGCCGGCCGGATAGCCGACCGCATCGGCCGCATCCGCGTCATGCAGATCGCGGCCGTGCTGTTCGCCGTGAGCGCCGTCGGGTCCGGTCTGCCGTTCGCCGCCTGGGACCTGGCGGCCTGGCGCGTCCTCGGCGGCATCGCCATCGGCATGGCCTCGGTCATCGGCCCGGCCTACATCGCCGAGGTCGCCCCGCCCGCCTACCGCGGCCGTCTCGCCTCGTTCCAGCAGGCCGCCATCGTCATCGGTATCGCCGTCTCCCAGCTGGTGAACTGGGCCATCCTGAACATGGCCGACGGCGAGGAGCGAGGCAGGGTCGCGGGCCTGGAGGCCTGGCAGTGGATGCTCGGCGTGATGCTCGTGCCCGCGATCGTCTACGGGCTGCTGTCCTTCGCCATCCCCGAGTCGCCGCGCTACCTGATCAGCGTGGGCCGCACCGAGGACGCCAAGAAGGTGCTCGCCGACGTCGAGGGCGACATCGACCTGGACGCCCGGGTCGCCGAGATCGACGAGGCGATGCGCAGCGACCACAAGTCCACCTTCAAGGACCTGCTCGGCGGCCGCTTCGGCCTGCTGCCGATCGTCTGGATCGGCATCGGCCTCTCCGTTTTCCAGCAGCTGGTCGGCATCAACGTCATCTTCTACTACTCGAACCTGCTGTGGCAGTCCGTCGGCGTCGACCCGTCGAGCTCGTTCTTCTACTCGTTCGAGACGTCGATCATCAACATCCTCGGCACCGTGATCGCGATGATCTTCGTCGACCGCCTCGGCCGCAAGCCGCTCGCCCTCATAGGCTCCGTCGGCATGGGCATCTCGCTCGCGGCCGCCGCCTGGTCCTTCTCCTTCCAGAACGGCAACGACCCGCTGCCGACCGCGCAGGGCTACGTGGCGCTGATCGCCGCCAACGCCTTCGTCCTCTTCTTCGCCCTGTCCTGGGGCGTGGTCGTCTGGGTCATGCTCGGCGAGGTCTTCCCGAACAAGATCCGCGCCGCCGCCCTGGGCGTGGCCGCCTCGGCCCAGTGGATCGCCAACTGGCTGATCACGATCACCTTCCCGGACCTGTCGGACTGGAACCTGTCGCTCACCTACGTCATGTACGCGGTGTTCGCCTTCCTCTCCATCCCGTTCATCCTCAAGTTCGTGCCCGAGACCAAGGGCAAGAAGCTGGAGGAGATGGGCTGACCGGCCCCCGAACTCGGGGGGAAGGGCCAAGTCCCCGCTGCCCCTCTCCCCGTAACTCCGCCGCCGTCCCCGACCCGGCCACTGCCCGGGTCGGGGACGGCGGTGCCGTACGCGCCGGCACCGCGGGTCAGCCGGCCAGCGCCGGAAGCACTTCCTCCGCGAACAGGCGCAGGCTCCGCCACCCCTCCTCCACCGGCATCCCGCCGGACAAGGGGTGCAGTACGTAGTTGTCGTGGCCGAGCGCCACGCACTCCCGCGGCGTCACGATCCGGTACACGCCCTCGGCGCGCAGCTCCTCGACCGTAGTGGCGGCCGACTTCACCGCCGAGCGGATGTCACCGGACTGCCAGGAGGCGTACGTGCGCGCCTCGTGCAGGAAGTGGCCGCCGTAGCGCGCCCAGGCCCGGTCGGGGTCCTCGGCCACGTGCAGCAGCGGTGTCCGGGCCGCCGGCATCATGGTCCAGCCCTCGGTGCCGTACTCGACCAGCCGTTCCTTGTAGTACGCCTCCAGCTCCGGCAGATGGGCGCTGGGGAAGAACGGCAGGCCCAGCCGGGCGGCCCGGCGGGCCGCGGCCTTCGAGGAGCCGCCGACCAGCAGGAGCGGGTGCGGATCGGTGTACGGGCGCGGAGTGATCCGCACCGTACGGCCCCGGTACTCGAAGGGCTCGCCGGTCCAGGCCCTGAGCAGCGTCTCCAGCAGCTCGTCCTGGAGGCTGCCGCGCCGCTTCCAGTCCACGTCGAACAGGGCGTACTCCTCGGGCCGGTACCCGATCCCGGCGACCGTCACCAGCCGGCCACCGCTGAGCAGGTCCAGTACGGCGATCTCCTCGGCGAGCCGGAGCGGGTCGTGCAACGGGCCGATGATCGCCGAGACGGTCGCCGCGATCCGCCGGGTCGCGCCGAAGACCGCGGCCGCGAAGGCGAAGGGCGACGGCAGCCAGTTGTTGTCGGCGCCGTGGTGCTCCTCGGTCTGCACGGTGGTGATGCCGTGCTCGTCGGCGTAGGCGGCCATCTCCAGGGCGGCACGGTAGCGGGCACTCAGGGAGGCGGGGGTCGCGTCGGGCTCGACGAGGTTGAAGCGTACGACCGTGACGGGCATGGGGGTCCCCCTTCACCGGGCGGGTGTGAAAGCGGACGTTAGCTGACGGTGTGTCAGACATCCAGGGGGGTGTCGCAGGACTCCATGGCCGATACTGGACGGGTTATGGACATCCTCATCCTTGCTGTAGTCATCGCCGTGGTCGTGCTCGGCGCGCTCGGCGGGCTCATCGTCGGCAGCCGGCGCAAGAAGCAGCTGCCCCCGCCGCCCCCCGCCGCGCCCGACATCACCGCCCCGCCGGCCGAGCCGCATGTCGGCGACGAGGCCGAGACGCCGCGCGACGAACCGCGCCGGACCATAGAGGAGGTGGACCTCCCGGGCGGCGGCGCGCCGACCGCCGTCGAGGAACCGCCCGTCGTCGAAGAGCTCCCGCCCGTCGAGATCGAGGTCCCGGAGCCGACCGCCGGCCGCCTGATCCGTCTGCGCGCCCGGCTCTCCCGCTCCCAGAACGCCCTCGGCCAGGGGCTGCTCACGCTCCTGTCGCGCGAGCACCTCGACGAGGACACCTGGGAGGAGATCGAGGACACCCTCCTGACCGCCGATGTCGGCGTGCAGCCCACCCAGGAGCTGGTCGACGCGTTGCGTGCGCGTGTCAAGGTGCTCGGCACCCGCACGCCGCAGGAACTGCGCGGCCTGCTGCGCGAGGAACTGCTCAAGCTCGTCGGCACCGACATGGACCGCACGGTCCGGACCGAGCCGGAGACCAGCAAGCCCGGCATCGTGATGGTCGTCGGCGTCAACGGCACCGGCAAGACCACCACCACCGGCAAGCTCGCCCGCGTCCTCGTGGCCGACGGCCGCAGTGTGGTCCTGGGCGCCGCCGACACCTTCCGTGCCGCGGCCGCCGACCAGCTCCAGACCTGGGGCGAGCGTGTCGGTGCCTACACCGTGCGCGGCCCCGAGGGCGGCGACCCCGCCTCCGTGGCCTTCGACGCGGTGAAGGAGGGCAAGGAGATGGGCTCCGACGTCGTCCTCATCGACACCGCCGGGCGCCTGCACACCAAGACCGGACTCATGGACGAGCTCGGCAAGGTCAAGCGGGTCGTCGAGAAGCACGCGCCGCTGGACGAGGTGCTGCTCGTGCTGGACGCGACCACCGGGCAGAACGGCCTCGTGCAGGCCCGCGTCTTCGCCGAGGTCGTCGACATCACCGGCATCGTGCTCACCAAGCTGGACGGTACGGCCAAGGGCGGCATCGTCGTCGCGGTGCAGCGCGAGCTGGGGGTGCCGGTGAAGCTGGTCGGGCTGGGCGAGGGCGCCGACGATCTGGCGCCGTTCGAGCCGGAGGCGTTCGTTGACGCCCTTATCGGAGAGTGACCGACCCTACTGCGAACTTTCGTATGCCAGGGGACGGAGAAGCGCCCGCCTTCCAAGGTGCAGTTGGGGGCGGGCGCTTCGCTGTGCGGTCCTACGCCCGTGAACGGTGGGCCACGTAGGCCAGCGTCCCCAGGAGCAGACGGGCCGCCGGCGGCTTCGACGCGGTGTCCAGCTGCGGCGGCCGCAGCCACCGCACAGGACCCAGGCCGCCCCGGTCGGACGGCGGTGCCGTGATGTGCGCACCGGGGCCGAGGCCGCGCAGGTCGAGGTGGGTCGGGTCGTCCCAGCCCATGCGGTAGAGCAGCCGGGGGAGCTCGGCGGCGGCGCCGGGGGCGACGAAGAAGTGGGCGCGGCCCTCGGGGGTGGCGGTGACCGGGCCGAGGGGCAGTCCCATGCGCTCCAGCCGGGTCAGCGCACGGCGTCCGGCGGGTTCGGCCACCTCGATCACGTCGAACGCCCGTCCGACCGGCAGCATCACCGCCGCGCCCGGGAACTCCGACCATGCCTTGGCGGCCTCGTCCAGCGTGGCCCCGGCCCGAACCTCCGGCGCGAACTCCAGGGGGTGCGCGCCCGGCGCGCGACAGTCAGGGCGCCCGCACGAACAGCCGCTCGCCGCGGCCCGCGCGCCGGGTACCACGTCCCAGCCCCACAGCCCGGTGAACTCGGCGACGGCGGTGCACTCCGAGGAGCGACCGCGTCGACGCGAGCCGGACCGGTTCTCCCGGATGCCGCCGATCGTGAAGCCCATGCCCCCTCCAACGGGTCCAGCGCGCCGGTGGTTACGGCGCGGATGCGTCTCGTGACCCTGTGTGTTCCTGGGCGGCCGGATACCCGCGGGACCCGCTCGTCCAACGTGTCGCTCGGAAGCGCTCGGGGTCGCAATGCGGCGACACGCGCCCTCGAGTGCTTCACTCCGCCCGCTCTCGGCCGTCCTCTGTCAAGTGAATCGCGGGGAGGTGGCCGCGAGTTCATCCGAAGGGGTGGCGAATGGTGGCGTTTCCGGGATCGCCGTGGATGGAGGCGTGATCGTAGGATTACCGTGTGTGCATGAACCCCGGGGGCACATGCAGGCGTGGGTATGCCGCAGGCAAGTCGACTTTCCGTTCGAAGGGTGACAACTGCCGGACGGGTGACCGTACTTCCCGGCATTCTGATAGGGCTTGGCGCACTCGGTGACAAGTGGTCCAAGGGATGGGGGCGTTCCAGTGAGCGGCAACAGCGGAAGCGGTACGAGCGCCGGTGGCGCGTCGCACGCTGACAGGCGCCCCAACGAGCTGCTCGCGTCCTGGTTCGTGCGCAGCGGCTGGTCGAAGGGCGAGCTGGCCCGCCAAGTCAACCGCCGCGCCCGCCAGTTGGGTGCCAACCACATCTCCACCGACACCTCGCGCGTACGCCGCTGGCTGGACGGCGAGAACCCCCGAGAGCCGATCCCGCGGATCCTGTCCGAGCTGTTCTCCGAGCGGTTCGGCTGCGTCGTCTCGGTCGAGGACCTCGGTCTGCGCGCCGCCCGTCAGTCACCCTCGGTGTCCGGTGTCGACCTGCCGTGGACGGGCCCGCAGACGGTGGCCCTGCTCAGCGAGTTCTCGCGCAGCGACCTCATGCTCGCGCGGCGCGGCTTCCTCGGGAGCTCGCTCGCCCTGGCGGCGGGCCCGGCCCTCATCGAACCGATGCAGCGCTGGCTCGTCCCCGTGCCGCCCGCCCCGTACCAGGAGCCCGCGTCCGTGCCGTCCTCCCGTGCGCGCGGGAGGCTCTCCAAGCCCGAGCTGGACCTCCTGGAGTCCACCACCGTGATGTTCCGGCAGTGGGACGCCCAGTGCGGTGGCGGCCTGCGCCGCAAGGCGGTCGTGGGGCAACTGCACGAGGTGACCGACCTGCTCCAGGAGCCCCACCCCGAGGCCACCACCCGGAAGCTGTTCAAGGTCGCCGCCCAGCTGGCGGAGCTGGCCGGCTGGATGTCGTACGACGTCGGACTCCAGCCCACCGCGCAGAAGTACTTCGTCCTCGCGCTGCACGCCGCCAAGGAGGCCGGTGACCGGCCGTTCGGCTCGTACGTCCTGTCCAACATGAGCCGCCAGATGATCCACCTCGGGCGGCCCGACGACGCGCTGGAACTGATCCACCTCGCGCAGTACGGCAGCCGGGACTGCGCGAGCCCCCGCACCCAGTCGATGCTGTATGCGATGGAGGCCCGCGCATACGCGAACATGGGCCAGCCCGGCAAGTGCAAGCGAGCGGTCCGGATGGCCGAGGACACCTTCGCCGAGGCCGGGGACTGGGACGAGCCGGACCCGGACTGGATCCGCTTCTTCTCCGAGGCCGAGCTGTACGGCGAGAACTCCCACTCCTTCCGCGACCTCGCCTATGTCGCCGGCCGCAGTCCGACGTACGCCTCGCTCGCCGAGCCGCTGATGCAGCGGGCCGTGGACCTGTTCGCGAAGGACGGCGAGCACCAGCGGTCGTACGCGCTCAACCTGATCGGCATGGCCACGGTCCATCTGCTGCGGCGCGAGCCCGAGCAGGGCACGGTGTACGCCGAGCAGGCCATGGCGATCGCCAAGAAGGTGCGTTCCGAACGCGTCAACACTCGTATCCGAAAGACGATCGACACGGCCGCACGCGACTTCGGCGACCTCGCCGAGGTCGTGGACCTGACGGACAAACTCGCCGTGGAGCTGCCCGAGACCGCGCAGGCGGTCTGAGCGCCGACGGCATACCTGGAACCCCCAGAACCCCGGCCGCGGCCGGCCCTCCCGAACTGCCCGACTCGGCTCCCCCATGCCAGGTCATCGGAAGGCCGACCGCGGCCGGATCCTTTTCCTTCAGTGAAGGTTGCGCCACGATAACGATCAGGCGGCCGCATATCCGCCAGTTCATCGACGTGTAACACAGCAGGCGCCCTTGTCACGGCGGCGAAACAACGAGGGGCTTCGACGGAAACCGCGCTGCGCCAATCTCTTGGCGCATAACCGGCCCGCCCCTCATTCCGCTCAGGCTTCGCCCGCACGGGGCCGTACCAATGACGAGGAGACGCCGATGGCTCCAGCCATCATGATGGCGGCAGACAAAGTAGAGCTGTCGCCCGCCAACACAGGTTTCATGCTCATCTGTTCCGCCCTGGTGATGCTCATGACCCCGGGCCTGGCCTTCTTCTACGGAGGCATGGTCCGCGTCAAGAGCACCTTGAACATGCTGATGATGAGCTTCATCAGCCTCGGGATCGTCACCATCCTGTGGGTGCTGTTCGGCTTCTCGCTCGCATTCGGCGATTCGCACGGCGGCCTCATCGGCTGGTCCTCCGACTTCGTCGGGCTCAGCGGAATCGGCAAGACCGAGCTGTGGGACATCTACAACATCCCGGTCTACGTCTTCGCGGTCTTCCAGCTGATGTTCGCGATCATCACGCCCGCCCTGATCAGCGGTGCGCTCGCGGACCGCGTGAAGTTCTCCGCGTGGGCGCTGTTCATCACGCTGTGGGTCGTCGTCGTGTACTTCCCGGTCGCCCACTGGGTCTGGGCGCCCAGCGGTGGCTGGGCCTTCAACCTCGGAGTGATCGACTTCGCCGGCGGTACGGCGGTCCACATCAACGCGGGTGCCGCGGCGCTCGGCGTGATCCTGGTCATCGGCAAGCGCGTCGGCTTCAAGAAGGACCCGATGCGTCCGCACAGCCTTCCGCTGGTCATGCTCGGCGCGGGCCTGCTGTGGTTCGGCTGGTTCGGCTTCAACGCCGGTTCGTGGCTCGGCAACGACGACGGCGTCGGCGCGCTGATGTTCGTCAACACGCAGATCGCCACCGCCGCCGCCATGCTGGCCTGGCTCGCCTACGAGAAGATCCGCCACGGCGCGTTCACCACCCTCGGTGCCGCCTCCGGCGCGGTCGCCGGTCTGGTCGCCATCACCCCCGCGGGTGGCGCGGTCTCCCCGCTCGGCGCGATCGCCGTCGGTGCCATCGCCGGTGTCCTGTGCGCCATGGCGGTCGGCCTGAAGTACAAGTTCGGCTACGACGACTCCCTGGACGTCGTCGGGGTTCACCTGGTCGGCGGTATCACCGGCTCGATCCTCATCGGCTTCTTCGCCACCGGTGGCGGGCAGTCCGACGCCAAGGGCCTCTTCTACGGCGGCAACGCCGACCAGCTGTGGAAGCAGCTCGCCGGTGTCGGCGCGGTCTTCGCCTACTCCCTCGTCGTCTCCGCTCTGCTCGCCTTCGTCCTCGACAAGACGATGGGCATGCGGGTCACCGAGGACGAGGAGGTCGCCGGTATCGACCAGGCCGAGCACGCCGAGACCGCATACGACTTCAGCGGCGCCGGTGGCGGTGCCGCCCGGACCGCCGCCGCCCCGGCCCCCGTAGCCGCCGCCGCGAGCAAGAAGGTGGACGCATGAAGCTCATCACCGCAGTCGTCAAGCCCCACCGGCTCGACGAGATCAAGGAAGCCCTCCAGGCCTTCGGCGTGCACGGCCTGACCGTCACCGAGGCGAGCGGCTACGGTCGTCAGCGGGGCCACACCGAGGTCTACCGCGGTGCCGAGTACACCGTCGACCTGGTCCCGAAGATCCGTATCGAGGTCCTGGCCGAGGACGACGACGCCGAGCAGCTGATCGACGTCATCGTCAAGGCCGCCCGCACCGGCAAGATCGGTGACGGCAAGGTCTGGTCCCTCCCGGTCGAGACGGCCGTACGGGTGCGGACCGGCGAGCGCGGGCCGGACGCGCTCTGACACAGGAGAACAGGAGCTGCTGGGTGTCGGGTACGCACGTACACAACGAAGCACAGGACTCGGGACCCAGCGGCTACGCGGCGGCCCGGCTGCGCCTCCTCACCGAGGGGGCGCGGTCCGGGCCGCCGCGCCGTGCCGCCCTAGCGGAGCTCACCGACGACTGGCTGACCGGCCTGTTCGCCGCCGGTGCCGAGGGGATGCGCGGTATCTCCCTGGTCGCGGTCGGCGGCTACGGCCGCGGCGAGCTGTCCCCGCGCAGCGACCTGGACCTGCTCCTGCTGCACGACGGGAGCGACAGCAAGGCGGTGGCCGCCCTCGCCGACCGCCTCTGGTACCCCGTGTGGGACCTCGGTCTCGCCCTCGACCACTCGGTGCGCACGCCCGCGGAGGCCCGCAAGACGGCCGGCGAGGACCTCAAGGTCCAGCTCGGCCTGCTGGACGCCCGGCACATCGCCGGCGACCTCGGTCTCACGGCCGGGCTGCGCACGGCGGTCCTCGCCGACTGGCGCAACCAGGCGCCCAGGCGGCTGCCCGAACTCCAGGAGCTGTCCGCCGAGCGTGCCGAGCGCCAGGGCGAGCTGCAGTACCTCCTGGAACCCGACCTCAAGGAAGCCCGCGGCGGCCTGCGGGACGCCACCATCCTGCGCGCGGTCGCCGCGTCCTGGCTGGCCGACGCCCCGCGCGAGGGGCTCGCCGATGCCCGGCGCCGGCTGCTCGACGTCCGCGACGCCCTGCACCTGACCACCGGGCGCGCCACCGACCGGCTCGCGCTCCAGGAGCAGGACCAGGTCTCCGCCGAGCTGGGGCTGCTCGACGCCGACACGCTGCTGCGGCAGGTGTACGAGGCGGCGCGGGTCATCTCGTACGCCAGCGATGTCACATGGCGCGAAGTGGGTCGCGTGCTGCGGGCGCGCGCCGTGCGGCCGCGGCTGCGCGCCATGCTGGGCGGCGGAAAACCGACCGCCGAGCGCTCACCGCTGGCCGAGGGGGTGGTGGAACAGGACGGCGAGGTGGTGCTCGCCCGTGCCGCGCGCCCCGACCGCGATCCCGTGCTCCCGCTGCGTGCCGCGGCCGCCGCCGCACAGGCCGGGCTCCCGCTCTCCCTTCACGCCGTACGGCGCCTGGCGGCCACCGTGCGCCCCCTGCCCACGCCCTGGCCCGCCGAGGCGCGCGAGCAGCTCGTGACCCTGCTCGGTTCCGGGCGCCCGACGATCGACGTCTGGGAGGCCCTGGAGGCGGAAGGGCTGATCACCCACTTCCTGCCCGACTGGGAGCGGGTGCGCTGCCGTCCGCAGCGCAACGCCGTGCACATCTGGACCGTCGACCGGCATCTCATCGAGACCGCCGTGCGGGCCTCCGAGTTCACCCGCCGCGTCCACCGTCCCGACCTCCTGCTGGTCGCCGCGCTGCTGCACGACATCGGCAAGGGCTGGCCCGGCGACCACTCCGTGGCCGGCGAGATCATCGTCAAGGACGTGGCCGCCCGGATCGGCTTCGACCGCGACGACGTCACGGTGCTCTCCACCCTCGTACGCCACCATCTGCTGCTCGTAGAGACGGCCACCCGGCGCGACCTGGAGGACCCGGCCACCGTGCGCTCGGTCGCCGACGCGGTCGGCACCCAGGGCACCCTGGAGCTGCTGCACGCGCTGACCGAGGCGGACGCCCTGGCCACCGGCCCGGCCGCCTGGTCGTCCTGGCGGGGCTCGCTCGTCGCCGACCTGGTGAAGCGGGTCGCGGCCGTGCTGGCGGGGGACGATCCCGCCGAGCCCGAGGCCGCCGCGCCCACCGCGGAGCAGGAGCGGCTCGCCATCGAGGCGGTCGCGACGGGCAGCCCCGTGCTGTCACTGCGCGCGCAGACCGAGCCACCGGCCCAGGAGCAGCCCGCGGGCGACCCGGAACCGCTCGGCGTGGAGCTCCTCATCGCCGTACCGGACCAGCCCGGCGTGCTGCCCGCGGTGGCCGGGGTGCTGGCGATGCACCGCCTGACCGTCCGCACCGCGGAACTGAGCGCCCTCGACCTGCCCGCCGGCGTCGACGGCTCCGTCCTGCTGCTGAACTGGCGGGTCGCCGCCGAGTACGGCTCGCTGCCGCAGGCCGCCCGGCTGCGCGCCGACCTGGTACGGGCCCTGGACGGCTCGCTGGACATCGCGGGCCGACTCGCCGAGCGGGACGCCGCGTATCCGCGCCGCCGGGGCGTGGAGGCGCCGCCGCCGAGGGTGTCGGTGCACCCGGCCGCCTCCCGGCTGGCCACGGTGATCGAGGTACGGGCACAGGACGCGCCCGGGCTGCTGTTCCGGATCGGCCGGGCGCTGGAGGACGCGAGCGTGCGGGTGCGCAGTGCGCATGCCAGCACACTGGGCGCGAACGCCGTCGACGCGTTCTATGTCACAGGCCCCGACGGTGCGCCGCTGCCCCGTGAGGAGGCGGCTTCGGTGGCCAGGAAGCTGGAGGAGACGTTGCGAGCCTGAAACAGGGATCCCGGCCACCTGCGTCGCCGGGATACCCTGGAGGGCGATTGCCAGCCGCCACCGACCCCGAGGACCGCGAGCGCCGTGTTCGATACTCTTTCCGATCGCCTCTCAGCGACTTTCAAGAACCTGCGCGGCAAGGGACGGCTCTCCGAGGCGGACATCGACGCCACCGCGCGCGAGATCCGCATCGCACTCCTCGAAGCGGACGTGGCGCTGCCGGTCGTCCGGTCGTTCATCAAGAACGTCAAGGAGCGTGCCCTCGGCGCCGAGGTCTCCAAGGCGCTGAACCCCGCCCAGCAGGTCCTGAAGATCGTCAACGACGAGCTCGTCACGATCCTCGGCGGTGAGACCCGGCGCCTGCGCTTCGCCAAGCAGCCGCCCACCGTGATCATGCTGGCGGGTCTGCAGGGTGCCGGTAAGACCACCCTCGCGGGCAAGCTCGGCCGCTGGCTGAAGGAGCAGGGCCACTCGCCGCTGCTGGTGGCCTGCGACCTCCAGCGCCCCAACGCCGTCAACCAGCTGAGCGTCGTCGCCGAGCGCGCCGGCGTCGCGGTCTACGCGCCCGAGCCGGGCAACGGCGTGGGGGACCCGGTCAAGGTCGCCAAGGACTCCATCGAGCACGCCAGGGCCAAGGTCCACGACATCGTGATCGTGGACACCGCCGGCCGCCTGGGCATCGACCAGGAGATGATGCTGCAGGCCGCGGACATCCGGGACGCGGTCTCGCCGGACGAGATCCTCTTCGTCGTCGACGCGATGATCGGTCAGGACGCCGTCAACACCGCGGAGGCCTTCCGTGACGGCGTCGGCTTCGACGGCGTGGTGCTCTCCAAGCTCGACGGTGACGCCCGCGGTGGCGCCGCCCTGTCGATCCGCCAGATCACCGGCAAGCCGATCATGTTCGCGTCGAACGGCGAGAAGCTCGACGACTTCGACGCCTTCCACCCGGACCGGATGGCCTCCCGCATCCTCGACATGGGTGACCTGCTCACCCTGATCGAGCAGGCGGAGAAGACCTTCGACCAGGCCGAAGCCCAGAAGATGGCCGAGAAGCTGGCCTCCAAGAAGGGCCAGGACTTCACCCTCGACGACTTCCTGGCCCAGATGGAGCAGGTCAGGAAGATGGGCTCCATCTCCAAGCTGCTCGGCATGCTCCCCGGCATGGGCCAGATCAAGGACCAGATCAACAACCTGGACGAGCGGGACGTCGACCGCACCGCCGCGATCATCAAGTCGATGACGCCGGGCGAGCGCCAGGACCCGACGATCATCAACGGCTCGCGCCGCGCCCGTATCGCCAAGGGTTCCGGTGTCGAGGTCAGCGCGGTCAAGAACCTCGTCGAGCGGTTCTTCGAGGCCCGCAAGATGATGTCCCGCATGGCGCAGGGCGGGGGCATGCCCGGTATGCCGGGGATCCCGGGCATGGGTGGCGGTCCCGGCCGCACCAAGAAGCAGCCGAAGAAGGCCAAGGGCAAGCAGCGCTCCGGCAACCCGATGAAGCGCAAGCAGCAGGAGCAGGAGGAGGCCGCACGCCGGGCCGCCGCCGCGCAGGGCGCAGGAGCCTTCGGGCTGCCGGGCCAGCAGGCCGGGCAGGACTTCGAGCTGCCGGACGAGTTCAAGAAGTTCATGGGCTGACGCTCGGATAAGTTCCCGGGCTGACAGCCCGAGGTGTACGTGGCCGAGGGCGCCCTTCCTGCGGGGAGGGCGCCCTCAGCGCATGCCGCGGAGAGGTATCTGCCGTAACGTCCAGATATGAGCAATGCCGCGCCACCCCGGAAGGCCCCTGACCAGCCGTGGCGCACGGAGGGCACACCTGAGGAGCCGCCCCCTCGGCCCGGAGGCCGACGCATACGCGGCCGCTGGTGGGGCCTGCTCGTCACCGCGGTGGTCGTGTTCCTGCTCGCCTACGTGGGACTGACGTACCTCGACCGCGGCAACGAGCCGACGATCTCCTACACGGAGTTCAGCAGGCAGGTCGACGCCGACAACGTCTCCAAGATCTACTCCAAGGGCGACGCGATCGAGGGCGAACTCAAAAGCGCCCGGGACAACCCCGACGGCGACGGCGACTACACCAAGTTCCGCACCCAGCGCCCCGCCTTCGCGGACGACGAGCTCTGGGCCCAACTGCGCAGCCACGACGTGACGGTGACCGCGGAACCGGTGGTGCGCGAGCGCGGCGTCGTGTCCAACGTGCTGTTCTCCCTGATCCCGATCGCGCTGCTGATCCTCGTCTGGGTCTTCCTCGCACGGCGGATGGGAGCGGGCCTGGGCGGAGCGGGCGGCATGCTCGGCCGCAAGGCACCGCCCAAGCCGGTCGAGCTCCAGCCGGGCACGGAACGCACCACGTTCGCCGACGTGGCAGGCATCGACGAGGTCAAGGGCGAACTGGACGACGTCGTCGACTTCCTGGAGCATCCCGACGCCTACCGCAGGATGGGCGCCAAGATGCCGCGCGGCGTGCTGCTGGCGGGATCACCCGGCACCGGCAAGACGCTGCTCGCGCGTGCCGTGGCGGGCGAGGCGGGCGTGCCGTTCTTCTCCGCCTCCGCCTCCGAGTTCATCGAGATGATCGTCGGCGTCGGCGCCTCCCGTGTCCGGGAACTGTTCGCCGAGGCCCGCAAGGTGGCGCCGTCGATCATCTTCATCGACGAGATCGACACCATCGGACGGGTGCGGGGCGGCGGCGCGTCGGTCAGCGGCCACGACGAGCGCGAGCAGACCCTCAACCAGATCCTCACCGAGATGGACGGATTCTCCGGCTCGGAGGGCGTGATCGTCATCGCCGCGACCAACCGCGCCGACATCCTCGACCCGGCGCTGACCCGGCCCGGCCGCTTCGACCGGGTGGTCAGCGTGGCGCCGCCGGACCGCGGCGGGCGCGAGGCCATCCTGCGGATCCACACCCGCGACATCCCGCTCGCCCCGGACGTGGACCTGACCCAGCTGGCCCGTACGACCCCCGGCATGACCGGTGCGGATCTGGCCAACCTCGCCAACGAGGGCGCGCTGCTCGCGGTCAAGCGGGGGCAGGACCACGTGACCGCCGCGGACCTGTCGGAGGCTCTGGAGAAGGTGCAACTGGGCGCGGAACGCACCCTGGTCATGCCCGAGGAGGACCGCCGCCGCACCGCCTACCACGAGAGCGGTCACGCCCTGCTCGGCATGCTCCAGCCCGGCGCCGACCCGGTCCGCAAGATCACCATCGTGCCGCGCGGCAGGGCGCTCGGGGTGACGATGTCGACGCCCGAGGTGGAGCGGTACGCGCACTCCGAGGGGTATCTGCGCGGCCGCATCATCGGCGCCCTCGGAGGCATGGCGGCGGAACAGGTGGTCTACGGCGTCGTCACCACGGGTGCCGAGAACGACCTCGAACAGGTCACCAACATCGCGCGCGGCATGGTGGCCCGCTGGGGCATGAGCGAGCGCGTCGGCCGGCTGTCCGCCCTGCCGAGCGACGCCCAGCAGGCGTACGGGCTCTCGGCCGCCCCGCAGACCCTGGATGTGATCGACGCCGAGATGCGCCGGATCGTCGACGAGTGCTACGAGGAGGCCTGCCGGAAACTCACCGACCACCGGGGTCAGTTGAACGCCCTGGCCGAGGCCCTGCTGGAGAACGAGACGCTGGAGGAGGTGGACGCGTACCGGATCGCCGGCATCACGCGGCTGACCAAGGAGAACCGGTAGGGCGGGGCCGCCACCGGAGAGCGCCGGCTCAGGGCACGCGCGCGATCAGGTACCGGAACACGTTCGGCATCCACACCGTCCCGTCCCGCCGCTGATGCGGATGCAGCGCCTCCGCCACCTCCTTGTCCACCTGCGCCCGGTCGGTCGCCGCGATCGCACCGTCGAACAGGCCCGTCGACAGCAGCCCGCGTACGGCGCTGTCGACGTCCGCGTACCCGAAAGGGCACGCCACTCGCCCGGAACCGTCCGGCCGCAGGCCCGCACGCTGGGCCACCTCCTCCAGGTCGTCGCGCAGGGCGGGGCGCCAACTGCCCGTACCGCGCTCGGGATCGGCCAGCTTCGTGGCGACCCGCAGCACCGACGAGGTGGCACAGCGCTCCGGTGGGCCCCAACCGGCGAGCACCACGGGCGCCCCTCGTTCGACGAACGGCGTCGCGTCCGTGAGCGCCTCACCGAGCCCCTCCGAGTCACCCGCGAGGCACCCGATGGGCTCGAACGCGGTCACCAGCGTGTACGCGGACGCCGGTGCGCCCGCCGCGTCCCGAGGCGTGCCGTCGACGAGCCGGGTGTCTGCACGCGCGCGCGTGTCCCATGTGTCGGGCAGCAGCCGCTGCCGCGCGAGCGCCAGCCGTTCGGGGCAGGAGGACTCCACACCGGTGACGGCCGCGCCTCTGGACGCCGCCATCAGCAGGGCGAGCCCACTGCCGCAGCCGAGGCCCAGCAACCGGGTGCCGGGTCCGACATCCAGTCGCTCGTAGACGGCCTCGTAGAGCGGAACCAGCATCCGCTCCTGGATCTCGGACCAGTCACGCGCGCGTGCACACAGGTCCACACGGGGTGCCGCTCCCGTATGAGGTAGGTGCTGACGCACGAGCGTAGGTGTCATCGAAAGCGCCCCAATCCGCCGAGAGTTGTCTCTGTGCCCGATTCCGTGGCCCCCGTGACATGCGCTCAGGCTCCCCCGTATGCCAGGAAACTCCGCAGCCGACGCCGCGTCCAGGGGTCGCGGGGCCCTGCTTGTGGCTTCCCCGTGGGCGTGGGCGGAATTCACATTCCGGAGGAACATGCCCGGCCGGACCGGGGCGAGCGGGCCGGGATCGTACGGTGTCTGGTCGCCACGGACGGGGCGGTGCCGGGGGCCGATGACGCACCCGGTAACGTCACGGTCGGGGTGCGCGCTGATCGAGGTGACGGCGGTGCGGCGAGAGCGGCCGAAACGCCTCTTGCGCATCGGCGGACCGCAGGGGCTACGGCGCGTGGACGCGGCCTACGCGCCGGGGCGTACGTGTGACTACGCACCGGCTTGGTAGGAGCTGCGAGGCTTCTCCGCAGATCGACGCACCCGCCCTCGTCGGGGCGCATCATTCGCAACTGACGGGTACGTGCAAAATATTTGGGATGGCCCGGAATCGGAACACAGCGGCACTCCGGCTCGTTGTCATTACGTGAGCACGACACAGACACCACCTGTTCTCGCCGCAGAGCTGGCGCAGGCGTGGGCCGACATTCAGCGGTACCACCCCGAGCTGCCGGATCTCGCCGCGCCAGAGTCCCTGATCGGGGAGTCGTCGTCCGCGTGCGGTCACGAGCTCTCCTTCGAGCGACTGCTTCATGAGGCAGTCCATGGCATCGCCGCCGCGCGCGGCGTCCGCGACACCTCCCGAGCCGGCCGGTACCACAACCGCAGATTCCTCGCCATCGCCGAGGAACTGGGCCTGGACCACCCCGAGGAACCGCACCCCAGCAGCGGCTTCTCCCTGGTCACCCTCAATCCAGAGGCCAAGCGGCGCTACCGCCCGACCATCGAACGCCTCCAGCGCGCGCTGAAGGCCCACACCGCGGCGACCTCCGCCGACACCAGCAGGACCTTCCGGGGCCCGGCGGCCCGCCACGGATCCTCCGGGGGCGGCGTCCGCGTCAAGGCGGTCTGCGACTGCGGCCGCAACGTCCGGGTCGTGCCGTCGGTGCTGGCGCAGGCGCCGATCGTGTGCGGCGGGTGCGGCAAGCCGTTCCGGATCCCGGAGGTGGTCGGCGCGGCGTGACGGGGCCCGCCCGGAATCCGGCATCTCGTGGCTGCCGGAACCGAGCCGCCGTTTCGCCGGGGTGCCGCGGCGCGCGAGCCGAAGGCGGCACCCCTCGCGCCGGGACACGCACCCGAGCCGTCGACCGCGGCGCCGGGTGCGGCCGAGTCGTGCCCGGACGCCTTCGCCGCCCCCTCGGCCGGAGGCGACCCGCGCGGTATGGCACAATGGCTAGCTGTACTCGACAGCCGCACAGGACCCCTCTCTCCTCCGGCTGACGCGTCCATCGGGCACTCGGGTACCGCAACCCCACGCGGCAGCTCTCGCCGTGCCCAACCACGTCAAATCCAGGAGAACCTACTCCCGTGGCAGTCAAGATCAAGCTGAAGCGTCTGGGCAAGATCCGTTCGCCTCACTACCGCATCGTCGTCGCCGACTCCCGTACCCGTCGTGACGGCCGTGCGATCGAGGAGATCGGCAAGTACCACCCGACCTACAACCCGTCGGTCATCGAGGTGGACGCCGAGCGCGTGGCGTACTGGCTGGGTGTCGGCGCGCAGCCGACCGAGCCCGTCCTCGCCATCCTGAAGAAGACCGGCGACTGGCAGAAGTTCAAGGGCGAGCCCGCCCCGGCGCCGCTGCTCGTCGCCGAGCCGAAGAAGGCTCGCCCGTCGTTCGAGGCCCTCGGTGGCGACGACGAGGGCAAGGGTGAGGCGATCACCCAGAAGAAGAAGGCGGAGAAGAAGGACGAGGCTGCCGCCGAGTCCGAGTCGGCCGAGGCCTGAGCATGCTCGAGGAGGCTCTCGAGCACCTCGTGAAGGGCATCGTCGACAACCCTGACGATGTGCAGGTCGCCTCGCGCAACCTGCGCCGCGGTCGCGTGCTCGAGGTCCGGGTCCACCCCGACGACCTCGGCAAGGTGATCGGTCGCAACGGCCGCACCGCACGCGCTCTGCGCACCGTCGTGGGCGCCATCGGCGGTCGCGGTGTCCGCGTCGACCTCGTCGACGTGGACCACGTCCGCTGACGCCGAACGCAGCACCGGCTCGGGCCGGGGAGGGCCACTGGGCCGTCCCCGGCCCGACGTCGTGACGAGTAGGAGATCTTCGAAAGTGCAGCTCGTAGTCGCACGGATCGGCCGCGCCCACGGCATCAAGGGCGAGGTCACCGTCGAGGTCCGTACCGACGAGCCGGAACTGCGGCTCGGGCCCGGCGCAGTCCTGCTCACGGATCCCGCCGCGGTGGGCCCGCTCACCATCGAGACCGGCCGGGTGCACAGCGGCCGGCTCCTGCTCCGCTTCGAGGGCGTCGCCGACCGCACGGCGGCCGAGGCCCTGCGCAACACCCTCCTGATCGCCGAGGTCGACCCGGACGAGTTGCCCGAGGAGGAGGACGAGTACTACGACCACCAGCTGATCGACCTGGACGTGGTCACCGCCGACGGCGTGGAGGTCGGCCGGATCAGCGAGATCTCGCACCTGCCCTCCCAGGACCTCTTCATCGTCGAGCGGCCCGACGGCAGCGAGGTGATGATCCCCTTCGTCGAGGAGATCGTCGCCGAGATCGACCTGAAGGAGCAGCGCGCGGTCATCACACCGCCGCCGGGCCTGATCGACGACCGGGCCGACATCGCCTCGTCCCGTGACGCGGAGGCCGAGAGCTGATGCGGCTCGACGTCGTCACGATCTTTCCCGAGTACCTCGAGCCGCTGAACGTCTCCCTCGTGGGCAAGGCACGCGCACGCGGCCAGCTCGACGTGCGGGTGCACGACCTGCGGGACTTCACCTACGACCGCCACCACACGGTCGACGACACCCCGTACGGCGGCGGCCCCGGCATGGTCATGAAGACCGAGCCCTGGGCGGACGCGCTCGACTCCGCCCTGGCGGACGGCTACGAGACCGGCGCGCACACGCCGACCCTGATCGTTCCCACGCCCAGCGGCCGCCCCTTCACCCAGGAACTCGCCGTCGAGCTCTCCGAGCGGCCCTGGCTGATCTTCACGCCGGCCCGCTACGAGGGCATCGACCGCCGGGTCGTCGACGAGTACGCGACGCGGATGCCCGTGCACGAGGTGTCCATCGGCGACTACGTCCTCGCCGGCGGCGAGGCGGCCGTCCTGGTCATCACCGAGGCCGTGGCCCGGCTGCTGCCCGGCGTCCTGGGCAACGCCGAGTCGCACCGGGACGACTCCTTCGCGCCCGGCGCCATGGCCAACCTCCTGGAGGGCCCCGTCTACACCAAGCCGCCCCAGTGGCGCGGCCGGGACATTCCGGAGGTGCTGCTCAGCGGCCACCACGGCAAGATCGCCCGCTGGCGCCGCGACGAGGCACTGCGGCGTACCACGGCCAACCGGCCCGACCTCATCGAACGCTGCGACCCCAAGGCCTTCGACAAGAAGGACCGCGAGATGCTCTCCATCCTGGGCTGGATGCCCGACTCGGAGGGGGAGCGGTTCGGCCGATTTTGGCGCAGGACCGACGGCGTGGAAGAATAGGTCGCTGTTGTGCGCCGTCCGGTGTGCGCCCCTGCCACAGGGGGACACGACGCCCGCCCCGACGCGCACGGCTCTCATCCAGAACATCTAGTTCCCGTTGATGACCTGTGGCATCAGCGAAGAAAGCAGACGAAATGTCTCACCTGCTCGACTCCGTCGACGCCGCGTCGCTGCGCAGCGACGTCCCGGCCTTCCGCCCGGGTGACACCGTCAACGTCCACGTCCGCGTCATCGAGGGCAACCGCTCCCGTGTGCAGCAGTTCAAGGGCGTTGTGATCCGCCGTCAGGGTGCCGGCGTGCGCGAGACCTTCACGGTCCGCAAGGTCTCTTTCTCCGTCGGCGTCGAGCGCACCTTCCCGGTGCACACCCCGATCGTCGAGAAGATCGAGCTCGTCACCCGCGGTGACGTGCGTCGCGCCAAGCTGTACTACCTGCGCGACCTGCGCGGCAAGGCCGCGAAGATCAAGGAGAAGCGCGAGAGCTGAGCGCGTTCGGGGGCTCGCCCCCGCGGGGCCCACAGCGGGGCCGGATAGCATCTGGCCCCGATGGACACCGAAGCACAGCCGACGGAGCGCGACCGCTCCTCCCGCCCTTCCGACTCCGAGGAGACCTCGGACACGCAGGGGCAGGAGGGACGGTCGCGTTTCGTGTTGGTGTCGCGGCTCACCGACTGGCTCCCGGGCGGCCGTATCAGCCTGACCCTGCTGGTCTTCCTCCTTCTTCTGCTGCTGCTCAACACGTTTGTGCTGCAGCCGTTCCAGATCCCCAGCGGATCCATGGAGTCCGGATTGAGGATCGGCGACCGCGTTCTCGTAAATAAGTTGGCGTACCGTTTCGGTGCCGAGCCGCAGCGGGGCGATGTTGTCGTGTTCGACGGAACGGGGTACTTCGGGGATGCCGACTACATCAAGCGCGTTGTAGGTGTGGGGGGTGACCGCGTGGTCTGCTGCGACAAGGAGGGGAGGATCCGGGTGAACGGCCGGTCGGTCGACGAGTCGACCTTCCTCCACCCCGGCGACGAGCCGTCCCAGGTGCGCTTCGACGTCGTCGTGCCCGACGGCGCCCTGTTCGTCCTCGGCGACCACCGCAGTGAGTCCAGCGACTCCCGCGACCGTCTGGGCTCGCCCGGCGGTGGGATGGTCCCGGTCGAGGACGTCATCGGTCGCGCCGACTGGATCGTGTGGCCCTCCGCCCACTGGACCCGCCTGCAGCGTCCGGACGCCTACGCGCGCGTGCCGTCGGGGGAGGGCGCGCATGGGTAACCGTGGCAAGCCCCGCGGCGTGCCCAGCAGCCCCGCCGACAATCTGCTGCCCACCGGCGCCCGGCGCGCCGCCAGCCCCTCAGGCGGTCGTACGCGCGCGGAGCGTCGCAAACTCCAGCGCAAGGTCAAACGACGCCGCAGGCGCTCCGCGATCAAGGAGATACCCCTCCTCGTCGGCGTCGCCGTCCTCATAGCGCTCGTGCTGAAGACCTTCCTCGTCCAGGCCTTCGTGATCCCGTCGGGGTCGATGGAGCAGACGATCCAGATCGGCGACCGCGTCCTGGTCGACAAGCTCACCCCCTGGTTCGGCTCCAAGCCGCAGCGCGGGGACGTCGTCGTCTTCAAGGACCCCGGCGGCTGGCTCCAGGACGAGCAGACGACGGTGAAGAAGGAGGACCCCGTCGTCGTGAAGCAGGTCAAGCAGGCCCTCACCTTCATCGGCCTGCTGCCCTCGGACGACGAGAAGGACCTCATCAAGCGTGTCGTCGGCGTCGGAGGCGACCGTGTGAAGTGCTGCGACACCCAGGGGCGGGTCACCGTCAACGGCGTTCCCCTGAACGAGGACTATCTGTATCCCGGCAACGCCCCCTCGGACGCGCGGTTCGACATCACCGTCCCGCCGGGGCGGCTGTGGGTGATGGGCGACCACCGCGCCGACTCCGCGGACTCCCGCGCGCACCAGGACCGGGACTACGGCGGCACCGTCTCCGAGGACGAGGTCGTCGGACGGGCCATGTGGATCGCCTGGCCGCTGGGCCACTGGACCTCTCTGGACGAACCGAAGACCTACGCCACCGTGTCCGACTCGGCGACCGGGTCGACCGCGGCTCCCCAGCTGTCGCATAGGGTTGCTTCCGACGATTCGAACGGAACGATCCAGCTCCCGAGCCCTGCGGAACTCCCGCTCGTTATGGGAGTGGTGGGCCTGCGCCGTGTTTGGGGCAGGCAGCGGCACAGAGTGAGGAGTTGGCGTGGGGGATGTTGCGGTTGGCGCACGGTCCGGACACGACGGCGAGGAGCACCGCGGACGCCCCGTGGGAGCGGCCGCCCCGGCCACGGACGGCGCCGTGACCTCCGGGAATGACCACCCCGGAGCGGCTGGTGGCGGCAGAGGGTCGGGCGAGCAGCCCCCGGCCGGAGGTGAGGGGCCGGGCGGGGCAGCACCGAGCCCCAAGAAGCAGCGCTCCTTCTGGAAGGAGCTGCCCATCCTGATCGGTATCGCGCTCGTCCTCGCGCTGCTGATCAAGACCTTCCTGGTGCAGGCGTTCTCCATCCCCTCCGACTCGATGCAGAACACCCTCCAACAGGGTGACCGCGTCCTGGTCGACAAGCTCACTCCCTGGTTCGGCTCCGAGCCCGAGCGCGGCGAGGTCGTCGTCTTCCACGACCCCGACAACTGGCTCGCGGGCGAGCCCACCCCGGATCCCAACGCCCTGCAGACCTTCCTCAGCTGGATCGGCCTGATGCCCTCCGCGGAGGAGAAGGACCTCATCAAGCGTGTGGTCGGCGTCGGCGGTGACACGGTCGAGTGCAAGAACACCGGCCCGCTGAAGGTCAACGGCAAGGCGCTGGACGAGCCGTACGTCTACCCCGGCAACACGCCGTGCAGCGTGGACGACCAGGGTGGCCAGTTCAAGGTGAAGGTGCCCGAGGGCTACATCTGGGTCATGGGCGACCACCGCCAGAACTCCCGCGACTCGCGCTACAACCAGGCCGACAAGAACCACGGCATGGTCCCCGTCGACAAGGTCGTCGGCCGCGCCATCGTGATCGCCTGGCCGGTCAACCGCTGGGACAACCTGCCGGTCCCGGACACCTTCGAGCAGGACCTGAACGCCCGGTCCGCCGCGCTCACGGTGGCGCCGCAGGGGCTCGCCCTGGCCGGTGCGGTGCCGCTGGTGCTGTGGCGCCGCCAGCGCGGCAAGGCGGTGGACCGGACCCGCTGACCCGCGCGGGGCGGACCAGGTCGGCAAGGGCTTGGGAAAGCTTTGGTGAGGTGGTGGCCCCGGGCGCTCGGGAGGGGCTGCCGGGGGTCGGTACCGCCGGGTAGGGTGCGGACCCATGGGTGGCGAGAGCACGATACGTACGGTGCCGCACGACGGTGGCGCGAGCAGTGGCCCGGCGGGCAGCCGGACCGGACAGCGGTTGTCCGGGCTGGCCGTGGCGCTGGGCCTTGTGCTGTTCCTGGGCGGATTCGCCTGGGGAGCGGTGGTCTACCGGCCGTACACCGTGCCCACCGGTTCGATGGCGCCGACGATCGATGCGGGGGAGCGGGTCCTGGCCCAGCGGGTCGACGGCGGTGAGGTACGCCGCGGTGACGTGGTCGTGTTCACCGAGAAGTCCTGGGTGAGCAACGCGCCCGTGGTCAAGCGCGTGGTCGCCGTCGGCGGGGACGTCGTCGCCTGCTGCACGGACGGCAAGCTGACCGTCAACGGCAAGCAGATCGACGAGCCCTATCTCGCCGAGGGCAGCCTTGCCGGGATCGAGCACTTCCCGACCGTGAAGGTGCCCGAGGGCAGGCTCTTCCTGCTGGGCGACGAGCGCAGCGGCTCCCTGGACTCCACGGCCCATCTGACGGACGCCGCCGGCGGCACCGTGGGACGCGACGCCGTGTCGGCCCGGGTGGACGCCGTCGTCTGGCCCATGGACGGCATGCTGCAGCGCCCCACGGGTTTCGAGAGCCTCGGTGCGCTGTCCTCGCCCGGTCCGCTGCGGACCATCGTCGCCCTGATCGTCGCGGGCGCCGTGCTGGTCCTGGGTGGCGGGGCCTACGGCCCGATCGCCAAGGGGCTCGCAGGCGCTTCCCGCGCCCGGACGGAGCCCGCTGGTGCCCGCTGAGGCTGCGGACGTGGCGGACGGGCCGTACCGCGAGGAGAGCCCGTACGGCGACTCGTACGAAGGCGGATTGCGCAAGGTCGCGCGCGTGGTGCTGCTCGATCCGCGGGACCGCATCCTGCTGCTGCACGGCCATGAGCCGGAGGATCCGGCCGACGACTGGTGGTTCACCCCGGGCGGCGGGGTCGAGGGCGACGAGAGCCGTGAAGAAGCCGCCTTGCGGGAACTCGTCGAGGAGACCGGCATCACGGAGGTCGAACTCGGCCCCGTGCTGTGGCGGCGCATGTGCTCCTTCTCGTTCGCGGGTCGTCGCTGGGACCAGGACGAGTGGTACTACCTGGCCCGTACGACGCAGACGGCCACCCGGGCCGTCGGCCTCACCGAGCTGGAGCGGCGCAGCGTCGCCGGAGCGCGCTGGTGGACGTGTCAGGAACTTGCCCGAGCACATGAGACGGTGTATCCGACCAGACTCGCCGAGCTGCTGCGCACGCTGCTCGACGAAGGTCCCCCCGCCGGGCCCGTGACCCTTGACCCTGAAATCGTCTAGGTGCTGACGGGACTGGCGCACAATGGTGGGATCGCACGGCTGAAGGGGAACATGCCATGAGCGCCGAGGACCTCGAGAAGTACGAGACCGAGATGGAGCTCAAGCTCTATCGGGAGTACCGCGATGTCGTCGGTCTGTTCAAGTACGTGATCGAGACCGAGCGGCGTTTCTACCTGACCAACGACTACGAGATGCAGGTGCACTCGGTCCAGGGTGAGGTGTTCTTCGAGGTGTCCATGGCAGATGCCTGGGTGTGGGACATGTATCGGCCGGCTCGCTTCGTGAAGCAGGTTCGGGTCCTGACGTTCAAGGACGTGAACATCGAGGAGCTGAACAAGAGCGATCTGGAGCTTCCCGGTGGGTGATGGTCACCCGCAGGGGTGAGCGGGTTTTCCACAGTCGCGTACTTGTCCACCAAGATCCAACAGCTCGCTGAGTCGGCTTCATCGTTGGCGCCGGAGGTGGTGCCGACATGAACGCACGCAGTGCACTCGGCAAGTACGGCGAGAATCTCGCCGCCCGCCGGCTGGTCGAGGCCGGGATGACGGTTCTGGAGCGCAACTGGCGCTGCGGCAGGACCGGAGAGATCGACATCGTCGCCAGGGACGGTGACGTGCTGGTCGTCTGCGAGGTGAAGACGCGCAGGGCCATCGGGTTCGAGCACCCGATGGCAGCCGTGACCCCCGAGAAGGCGCAGCGGCTGCGCGGCCTCGCGGAACGCTGGATCCACGCGCACGGAGGCGCACCACCCGGCGGCGTCCGCATCGACCTCGTCGGCGTCGTCCTGCCCGAGCGAGGCGCCCCCGTGGTCGAGCACGCCCGGGGGGTGGCCTGACATGGGATTCGCGCGTACCTGCTCGGTGACCCTCGTGGGCGTCGAGGGCGTGGTGGTCGAGGTGCAGGCGGACCTGGAGCCGGGGGTGGCGGCCTTCACCCTGGTGGGACTGCCGGACAAGAGCCTGACCGAGAGCCGGGACCGTGTGCGGGCGGCCGTCGTGAACTCCGGCGGTGAGTGGCCGCAGAAGAAGCTCACCGTCGGCCTCAGCCCCGCCTCGGTGCCCAAGGCGGGCAGCGGCTTCGACCTGGCCGTCGCCTGCGCCGTCCTCGGCGCCTGCGAACGCATCGATCCACGGGTCCTCGCCGACATCGTGATGATCGGAGAGCTCGGCCTGGACGGGCGGGTGCGCCCCGTGCGGGGCATCCTGCCCGCCGTGCTGGCGGCGGCGGACGCAGGCTACGAACAGGTGGTCGTCCCGGAGTGCGCCGCGGCCGAGGCATCGCTGGTGCCGGGGGTCTCCGTACTGGGCGTGCGCAGCCTGCGCCAGCTGATCGCCGTCCTCGGTGACGAGCCGGTACCCGAGGAGGAACCCGACGACCTGGGGCGCCCCGATCCGCTGCTCGCCGGTCTGCGCATGCCGGGGACGGGCGCGGCCACGGGTATGGGCACGGGCGCCGTCCAGCCCGAGCACGGCCATGACCTCGCCGACGTGGTGGGGCAGATGTCGGCGCGTACGGCCGTGGAGGTCGCTGCCGCGGGCGGGCACCACCTGTTCCTCGAAGGACCGCCCGGCGCGGGCAAGACGATGCTCGCGGAGCGGCTGCCTGCCATCCTGCCCCGGCTCAGCCGGGGGGAGTCCCTGGAGGTGACGGCGGTGCACTCGGTGGCCGGAATGCTGCCTGCGGGAAAGCCTCTGATCGACGTGGCCCCCTACTGCGCCCCCCACCACTCGGCGACGATGCAGGCCCTCGTCGGTGGTGGTCCCGGCATCGCGCGGCCCGGCGCGGTGTCACTCTCCCACCGGGGCGTCCTCTTCCTGGACGAGACCCCCGAGTTCAGCAGCCGGGCCCTCGACGCCCTGCGGCAGCCGCTGGAGGCCGGGCATGTCGTGATCGCGCGCAGCGCGGGGGTCGTACGTTTTCCGGCCAAGTTCCTCATGGTGCTCGCGGCCAACCCCTGCCCCTGCGGCCGCTTCTCCCGGACGGACGACATGTGCGAGTGCCCGCCCTCGGCGATCCGCCGATACCAGGCTCGGCTGTCCGGGCCGCTGCTCGACCGGGTCGACCTCCGGGTGGAGGTGGACCGCGTCACGCGCGCGCAGCTGGCCGAGCGCGGGGCCCGGGGCGAGTCCACGGCGATCGTCGCCGACCGGGTGCGGGCGGCCAGGGAGCGGGCGTCGGCCCGGCTCGCCGGCACCCCGTGGCACACCAACAGCGAGGTCCCGGGCCGGGAACTGCGCAGCCGCTGGCATGCCGTGGCCGGTGCCATGGACGAGGCGGAACGCAACCTGGAGCGCGGAGTGCTGACCGCACGCGGACTCGACCGCGTCCTGCGCGTCGCCTGGACCGTCGCGGACCTCGTCGGCCACGACCGGCCCGACACGGCCGACGTCGCCCTGGCACTGCAACTGCGCACCGGCGTGCCGAGGGGCGTGCCCATGGCCATCGGGGCGATGACATGACCGGGGCTGCGGGGCCTGACCGCGAACTGCTCGGGCGGGTCCTTCTGAGCCGGGTCGTCGAACCCGGGGACGAGGCTGCCGGGCGGTGGGTGCGGGAGTACGGGGTGGGGGAAGTGGTGCGGCGGCTTCGGCAGGGGGCACAGCCCCTGCCGGGTGTGAGTGACAAGCGGTGGGACGGCCTGCGGGCCCGCGCGCTGTCGGCCGACCCCCGCCGGGACCTCGACGTCGCCCGGGAGGCCGGGGTGCGGTTCCTGCGCCCCGGGGACTTGGAGTGGCCGGGGCAACTCGATGACCTGGGGGACGCGCGGCCCATCGGGCTGTGGGTGCGAGGGCCGGCCAGCCTGCGGATGTGGGCCCTGCGTTCCGTGGCCGTCGTCGGGGCGCGAGCCTGCACCGAGTACGGCGCGCACATGGCGACCACCCTCGCCGGCGACCTCGCCGAGCGGGGATGGGTGGTGGTCTCCGGCGGGGCCTACGGCGTCGACGGCGCGGCCCATCGTGGCGCCCTCGGCGTCGGCGGTGCCACCGTCGCCGTGCTGGCCTGCGGGGTCGACCGTCCCTACCCACCGGGGCACACCCAGTTGATCAACAGGATCGCGGACCAGGGGCTGGTGATCGGGGAGCTGCCTCCGGGCGATCACCCGACGCCCAGCCGATTCATCGTGCGCAACCGGGTGATCGCGGCGCTGACCCGAGGCACGGTCGTCGTCGAGGCCGCCCACCGCAGCGGCTCACTGGCCACGGCTCGGGCCGCCCAGCGGCTGGGCCGGCACACGATGGCGGTACCCGGCCCCGCCACCAGCGGGCTCTCGGCCGGCGCCCACGAACTGCTGCGCGCCGACGCGGTACTGGTCACCGATGCCGCCGAGATCGTCGAACTCGTGGGTGACATGGGAGAACTCGCGCCCGAGCGACGTGGCCCCGTGCTGCCGCGCGACCTGCTGGAGCCGGGCGCGCGTCGTGTCCTGTCCGCACTGCCGGCTCGTCAGGCGGCGAGAGCGGACGAGGTCGCGCGTGGTGCCCGGACCAGCGAGGACGACGCGGTCGCGCGACTGTACGAACTCCGCTCACTTGGTTACGTCGAACGACACGGCGACGGCTGGAAGTTGACACGCCAGGCAGTGATGTCCGTTCGAGCCGGTCGACGTCACTGTTGACCGAGCGTGTTCGGCCGTACGGGGGAACACGGATGCCCTTGTGAATTCCCCCAGTTGGGGTGTTCGGGTGATCACGTAGAGCGATCGCCCTGCCCCGGTGGGGCGTCCAGCGGAACGTATCTGCGTACGGCTTGCGCTCCGCTCTTCGCGCACCGCGACTCCGCAGTCACGCTACGCTCACGGGGATCCCGGCGCAGGACGACACCACGACCCCCGAACGGCACCAGAACGACGTCAGACCGGCAGCTCCCCCAGGCCGCCCCAGTTCACGGCAGAACGGCACAAGGCAACGAATGCCCCAGCACACCTCCGGGCCCGACCGGGCGGCGCTCCCCCCAGCCGCCCGCGACGGTGGCAGCGTGCGACCACCCGCTCCCTCGACACTCGACGAGCTGTGGCGGTCGTACAAGGCGACGGGGGACGAGCGGTTGCGCGAGCAGCTGATCCTGCATTACTCGCCGCTCGTCAAGTACGTGGCAGGCCGGGTGAGCGTCGGTCTGCCGCCCAACGTCGAGCAGGCGGACTTCGTGTCCTCCGGGGTCTTCGGGCTCATCGACGCGATCGAGAAGTTCGACATCGACCGGGAGATCAAGTTCGAGACGTACGCGATCACGCGCATCAGGGGCGCGATGATCGACGAGCTGCGGGCACTGGACTGGATCCCGCGGTCCGTGCGGCAGAAGGCGCGGAACGTGGAGCGGGCCTACGCGACCCTGGAGGCGCGGTTGCGGCGGACGCCCACGGAGGCGGAGGTGGCCGTCGAGATGGGCATCGCGGTGGACGAACTCCACGCCGTCTTCAGCCAGTTGTCGCTGGCGAACGTGGTGGCGCTGGAGGAGCTGCTGCACGTCGGCGGCGAGGGCGGCGACGGTCTGAGCGTCATGGACACGCTGGAGGACACCGCCGCGGACAATCCGGTGGAGGTGGCCGAGGACAGGGAGCTGCGACGGTTCCTGGCACGGGCGATCAACACGCTGCCGGAGCGGGAGAAGACGGTCGTCACGCTGTACTACTACGAGGGGCTGACCCTCGCCGAGATCGGCAACGTGCTGGGCGTGACGGAGAGCCGGGTGAGTCAGATCCACACCAAGTCGGTGCTGCAGCTGCGGGCGAAGCTGGCCGGCTTCGGTCGTTGACCGGGCGGGGCGCGTCGTGGGGTTGCGCGGAGAGACTCCCGTCCGTGGTGGCACCTCCGTAAAGTGGTTGACGTGCCAAGGATTCGAGCGGCCTCCGTGGCCGAGCACCGGTCGATGCAGCGAGCCGCCCTGCTGGACGCGGCGCGTTCCCTGTTGTCCGAAGGCGGGACGGAGGCGCTGACCTTCCCGGCCCTCGCCGAGCGGACGGGACTCGCGCGCTCGTCCGTGTACGAGTACTTCCGGTCGCGGGCAGCCGTGGTCGAGGAGCTGTGCGAGGTCGACTTTCCCCTGTGGGCCGCGGAGGTCTCCACGGCGATGGAGCGGGAGTCGACGGCCGAGGGCAAGGTCGAGGCGTACGTACGACAGCAGCTCGCGCTGGTCGGGGACCGGCGGCACCGGGCTGTGGTGGCGATCTCCGCGAGTGAGCTGGACGCGGGGGCCCGGGAGAAGATCCGGGCGGCGCACGGCGGCCTGGTCGCGATGATCGTCGAGGCGCTGGCGGAGATGGGGCACCGTGAGCCTCGGCTGGCGGCCATGCTGTTGCAGGGCGTCGTGGACGCGGCCGTTCGGCGGATCGAGCTGGGGGCGGCGGAGGAGCCTTCGGCCATCACCGAGGCCGCCGTGGCCATGGCGCTTCGCGGGGTTGGGGGCTGACCCGTTCGGGTGGGCCGTTCGGTTGACCCGGCTCGGTCGAGGGTGTGTGCCTCCTCTTCGAGGACGCGCCGGTCGGTCGGGCGCCACGCTCGGCGCTCACGGGGGCGCCCGCGCTCGCCGGTGGCGGTCTGTGCCGTCGGCGCCCGGCGGGTGCGCGCCTGTGACGTCGACTCTTTCTGCGTGGCCTGTGCCCCCGATGCCGGTCCTTGACGTCGGCCCCTTTTGTCTGGCCCGTGCCGGGTGGCGTCCGCCTGCGAGGCCCGCGGCGTGCCTGCCCGTGAGGTCCGTGCCCGGCGGTGTCTGCTCGTGAGACGGCGTCCGCTCGTGCAGCCCGCGCCCGGCGAATGCCCACCCGTGTCGTTCGAACCCGCGTCCCCCGGCTCAGCACGAACCCCGCCGCTGCCCGGACGCCCGCAGCCCCGGAGCGCCAGAGCTCGCTCACCGCGGCACGGGTACCCCCAGCACCGGCAGCAACCGCGACGGGCCCCTGTGCAGCAACCAGGGCGGCAGCAGCGCGAGCGGATCCAGGTAGGCCTCACCTCTCCGCAGCCCCCAGTGCACGCACGTCCCCGCGCAGTGCGACCCGGTCGGCTCCACCGTGCCCACGACCTGGCCCGCCTCCACCTCGTCGCCTTTCGCCACGGTCGCCCGCACCGGCTCGTACGTCGTCCGCAAGGGTGGACTTCCCGTCCCCGTGAGCTCCACCGAGACCACCCCCTTTCCCGCGACCCGGCCCGCGAAGGACACCCGTCCGGCCGCCACCGCCCGTACCGGGGTTGCGGCAGCGGCCGCCAGATCGACGCCGCGGTGGCCGCGGGCGTACGGGGAGGCAGGGGGTTCCCAACCGCGGAGGATCGAGGGGCGTGAGGCCACGGGCCAGGTGCGCCCGATCGGCGCAACCACAGGCGCCGGGGCCGGCTCCGCGCGGGCCGTCGTGGCGGTCGGGGTCAGCCGCGGGGCCGGTGCCAGCAGGACGGCCGCCGTCAGGAGCAGCAGCAGAATCAGCCGCCCGCACACCCTCACCGCGCCGCCCGCCCGGGTCGTTCCCGGCTTCCTCGCACATCGATTCGCTCGCATGGCAGAACGGTCGCGCATGTCCGTCGATCATGGCCGGGATCTGTGGACGACTCCCGGGTTGTGGACATCGGCGTCACCCGCCGCCTCGCGGGTCCCGTACACTTCTTCTGGCGATCCGGGTCACCGGGTCGACTTCGCACGCCCCGATACGGCCACCGGAAACGGTCCGTGTCAGCGCCCCTCGGTCCTTCGTGGCACGGCGCATGCGGGCGTCAGGCGCGGGAGCCGTCCGGCATCCGCGGCACAACCGAGAACATTCAAGGAGATACGGCCATGGCCGTCGTCACGATGCGGGAGCTGCTGGAGAGCGGCGTCCACTTCGGTCACCAGACCCGTCGTTGGAACCCGAAGATGAAGCGCTTCATCTTCACCGAGCGCAACGGCATCTACATCATCGACCTGCTCCAGTCGCTGTCGTACATCGACCGCGCCTACGAGTTCGTCAAGGAGACCGTCGCCCACGGTGGCACGGTCATGTTCGTCGGCACCAAGAAGCAGGCGCAGGAGGCCATCGCCGAGCAGGCCACCCGCGTCGGCATGCCCTACGTCAACCAGCGCTGGCTGGGCGGCATGCTCACCAACTTCTCGACGGTCTACAAGCGTCTGCAGCGCCTGAAGGAGCTTGAGCAGATCGACTTCGAGGACGTCGCGTCCTCCGGTCTGACCAAGAAGGAGCTGCTGGTCCTCTCCCGCGAGAAGGCCAAGCTGGAGAAGACCCTCGGCGGTATCCGCGAGATGCAGAAGGTGCCCAGCGCCGTCTGGATCGTGGACACCAAGAAGGAGCACATCGCCGTTGGTGAGGCCCGGAAGCTCAACATTCCGGTCGTCGCGATCCTCGACACCAACTGCGACCCCGACGAGGTCGACTACAAGATCCCGGGCAACGACGACGCGATCCGCTCCGTCACCCTGCTCACCCGTGTGATCGCCGACGCCGTCGCCGAGGGCCTCATCGCCCGTTCCGGCGTGGCGACGGAGGGCAAGGGCGAGAAGGCCGCGGGCGAGCCGCTCGCCGAGTGGGAGCGCGACCTGCTCGAGGGCGAGAAGAAGGCTGAGCCCCAGGAGGCCGCCCCGGCCGCCGCCGAGGCGCCCGCTGCCGAGGCCCCCGCCGCTGAGGCTCCGGCCGCCGAGGGCGAGCAGGCCTGACCGTCTTGTCAGCGTTGACGGCGGGAGCGGTCCTGCGACCAGTCAAGTCCGCTCCCGCCGTTCACCCGTAGGTCAGCGGTGGGCAGCGACCTCCGTCCACAGTTGAGGTCGCACCCCGTAGATCTTCGATCTTCCAGACTTCGAGAAAGATTCACAGACTCATGGCGAACTACACCGCCGCCGACGTCAAGAAGCTCCGTGAGCTCACGGGCGCCGGCATGATGGACTGCAAGAAGGCGCTGGACGAGGCCGAGGGCAACGTCGAGAAGGCCGTCGAGGCGCTCCGCATCAAGGGCCAGAAGGGCGTCGCCAAGCGTGAGGGCCGCTCCGCCGAGAACGGCGCCGTGGTCTCGATCATCGCTGACGACAACTCCTCCGGTGTCCTCGTCGAGCTGAAGTGCGAGACGGACTTCGTCGCCAAGGGCGAGAAGTTCCAGGCCGTCGCCACCGCGATCGCCGAGCACGTCGCCAAGACCTCCCCGGCCGACATCGAGGCCCTGCTCGCCTCCGAGATCGAGGCCGGCAAGACCGTCCAGGCGTTCGTGGACGAGGCCAACGCCAACCTCGGCGAGAAGATCGTGCTGGACCGCTTCGCGCAGTTCGCCGACGGCTTCGTGATCGCGTACATGCACCGCACGATGCCCGACCTGCCCCCGCAGATCGGTGTCCTCGTCGAGCTGGACAAGCCGAACGCCGAGGTCGCCAAGGGCGTCGCCCAGCACATCGCCGCCTTCGCGCCGAAGTACCTCTCCAAGGAGGACGTCCCGGCCGAGGTCATCGAGTCCGAGCGTCGTATCGCCGAGGAGACCACCCGCGCCGAGGGCAAGCCCGAGGCCGCGATCGCCAAGATCGTCGAGGGTCGGGTGAACGGCTTCTTCAAGGACGCCACGCTGCTCGGTCAGCCGTACGCGCTCGACAACAAGAAGTCGGTCCAGAAGGTCCTGGACGAGGCCGGTGTCACCCTGAAGCGCTTCACGCGCATCAAGGTCGGCATCTGAGTCCGTACCGCGATCGACGCTCGACCCCGATAGGGTCGAAGGCAGTCGTCAGCATCCATGACGGATGCCGTCACCACGCACGCGCGCGTGACGGACGACAGCAGATCTGACGAGGAGGCCATTGCCGCGCATGGGATGCGAAACACGCCCGGGCCGGCAGTGGCCTTCTTCGTATGTGCACCACGTAACAAAGGCGGGATCTCGATGACCACCAAGGCCCAGAAGAGCGACGACGGCAAAGTACACGGCCGGTTTCTGCTGAAGCTGTCCGGAGAGGCCTTCTCCGGTGGCGGGGGACTCGGCGTCGACCCGGACGTGGTGCACAAGATCGCCCGCGAGATCGCCGCCGTCGTGCGCGACGGCGCGCAGGTCGCGGTCGTCATCGGCGGTGGCAACTTCTTCCGCGGCGCCGAACTGCAGCAGCGCGGCATGGACCGGGCCCGCTCCGACTACATGGGCATGCTCGGTACCGTGATGAACTGCCTCGCCCTCCAGGACTTCCTGGAGAAGGAGGGCATCGACAGCCGGGTCCAGACCGCCATCACCATGGGCCAGGTCGCCGAGCCGTACATCCCGCTGCGGGCCGTGCGCCACCTGGAGAAGGGCCGTGTGGTCATCTTCGGCGCCGGTATGGGCATGCCGTACTTCTCCACCGACACCACCGCCGCCCAGCGCGCCCTGGAGATCGACGCCGAGGCGCTGCTCATGGGCAAGAACGGCGTGGACGGGGTCTACGACGCCGACCCCAAGACCAATCCCGACGCGGTCAAGTTCGACTCCCTCGGCTACGGCGAGGTCATCACCCGCGACCTGAAGGTCGCCGACGCCACCGCCATCACCCTGTGCCGCGACAACAACCTGCCGATCCTCGTCTTCGAGCTTCTGACGGAGGGCAATATCGCCCGCGCCGTCAAGGGTGAGAAGATCGGCACGCTCGTGGGTGAGCAGGGCAGCCAGGGCTGACGCCCGAGTACCACCCCGTCCGGGGGACGGACGGGACGGACCCTGACCGGGGGATGGACAATGTCCTGCCGGTCGGGAACCGTGCAGGAAGAAGACGCGACGCAGCCGGCCGCCGCCCTCCATCCAGGAACCGCAGCCGGGCCTTTACTCAAGACGCAGGAGCAAGTGGTGATCGAAGAGACCCTCCTCGAGGCCGAGGAGAAGATGGAGAAGGCCGTCGTGGTCGCCAAGGAGGACTTCGCCGCGATCCGCACCGGCCGTGCGCACCCGGCGATGTTCAACAAGATCGTGGCCGACTACTACGGTGCGCCGACGCCGATCAACCAGCTGGCTTCGTTCTCCGTGCCGGAGCCGCGCATGGCGGTCGTGACCCCGTTCGACAAGACCGCGCTGCGCAACATCGAGCAGGCGATCCGGGACTCCGACCTGGGCGTCAACCCGAGCAACGACGGCAACATCATCCGAGTGGTGTTCCCCGAGCTCACCGAGGAGCGCCGCCGCGACTACATCAAGGTCGCCAAGGGCAAGGCCGAGGACGCGCGGGTGTCCATCCGCTCCGTCCGCCGCAAGGCGAAGGACGCCATCGACAAGCTGATCAAGGACGGCGAGATCGGCGAGGACGAGGGCCGCCGCGCGGAGAAGGAGCTCGACGACACCACGCACAAGTACGTTGCTCAGGTGGACGAGCTCCTCAAGCACAAGGAAGCTGAGCTGCTCGAGGTCTGATGAACGACTCTTCCTGGGGCGCTCCGCCACAAGCCGGGCAGGCCGGGTACTGGGGGGCCGCCGAGCGTGGACCTGTCCAGGGGGCTGCCCCGGCGGGTCCCACGTACGATGCGCCTGAGGCGCAGCAGACTCGCCCCATGCCCATCGTGCCCGAGGTACCCGCGTACGGCGGAGACCAGGATGACGACCGGGGGGCCGCTCGGCTGAGCGGCCCCTTGTTCCGCGACCAGCCGCCGCAGCCGCGGCCTTACGACACGCCGCAGGCGCGGCCCTTCGAGGCGGCGCCGCAGAATCCGGAGCCCATGCCCGACGCCCCGCAGCCGGCGCCCCCGCCGCAGAAGAAGAGCGCGGGGCGCGACCTGGGTGCGGCCATAGGGGTGGGTGTCGGACTCGGCGTGGTGATCGTCGCGTCGCTGTTCGTCGTCAAGGCCGTGTTCGTCGGCGTGGTCGCGGTCGCCGTGGTCGTGGGCCTGTGGGAGCTGACGAAGCGGCTCGAAGAGCGCAAGGGCATCAAGGCGCCGCTCGTGCCGCTCGCGGTCGGCGGTGCGGCCATGGTCGTCGCCGGGTACGTCCGGGGCGCCGAGGGCGCCTGGGTGTCGATGGCGCTGACCGCGCTGGCCGTACTGGTCTGGCGGATGACGGAGCCGCCCGAGGGCTACCTCAAGGACGTCACCGCGGGCGTCTTCGCAGCGTTCTACGTACCGTTCCTGGCCACGTTCGTCGCGATGATGCTCACCGCTGAGGACGGGGCCTTCCGGGTCCTGACGTTCCTGCTCCTGACGGTCGTCAGCGACACCGGCGCGTACGCCGTCGGCTGGCGCTTCGGCAAGCACAAGCTGGCCCCGCGTATCAGCCCGGGCAAGACCCGCGAGGGCCTGCTCGGCGCGGTGAGCTTCGCGATGGTGGCGGGCGCGCTGTGCATGGAGTTCCTGATCGACGACGGAGCCTGGTGGCAGGGTCTGCTGCTGGGCCTCGCGGTGGCGGCCAGCGCCACGCTCGGAGATCTCGGCGAGTCCATGATCAAACGGGACCTGGGCATCAAGGACATGGGCACCTTGCTGCCGGGCCACGGTGGAATCATGGACCGACTGGACTCGCTGCTGCCCACGGCACCCGTGGTGTGGCTGCTGATGGTGATCTTCGTGGGGTCGGGCTGACGAAGCCGTGACCGGAAGCCCTCGCTCTTGAGCGGGGGCTTTCTGCCGTGGTGCCCCCGGCCTCGCGGTGGGACGATGCGGGTGTACGTCATCGAAGGCACCCGAAGGGGGTCGTCATGACCGCCATCCGAGAAGTCATCGACGTCGACTGCACGCCGGCTGAGCTCTACGCGTATGTCACCGACCCGTCCCACCTGCCGGAATGGCAGCTGAGCGCGGTCTCAGCGGAGCGGCTCGACGAGGGGCCCGTCCACACCGGCTCACAGGTCCGGGTCACCCGCCGCATCGGAAGCCGCCAGATTCCGATGACCATGGAGTTCGACGAACTCGACCCACCGCACAGCTGGGATATGCACGGGGTCGACGGTCCCATCCGGCCCCGGACCCACGGCGAGATCGAACCGCTCGACGGCGGGCGCCGGTCCCGGCTGACGATAGACATCGATTTCGAGGGACACGGCCTGGGCAAGGCTCTGGTGCCCCTCGTCGTCCGCCCACAGGTCCGCAAGGAACTGCCCCGCGACGAGCGACTGCTCAAGGACAGGCTGGAGGGCACGGGCGGCTGAGGGCGGACGAGCAGGACCGGGTCACCTACGGCGGGCGTCACCCCTGGCCGCCGCCTCGTCCTCGAAGAAGGCGACGGGCAGGTCGGCACCCGGTCCAGGCCGTCGGCCGTCACCGGTTCCCAGACGGCCCCCGTGCGACCGCCGCTGCCGCTCTCAGCTGCGACGACAGCCGTCGAAAGCCAGGGCCGCAGGTCACCTGATTGGATCTGCGACACTGGTACAGCCATGCCTAAGCCCGGAGAACTCACTTTCGTCGCCCCGCGCGGAGCCAAGAAGCCGCCGCGGCATCTTGCCGATCTCACGCCCGGAGAGCGCAAGGACGCCGTTGCCGCGATCGGCGAGAAGCCGTTTCGTGCCAAGCAGCTCTCGCAGCACTACTTCGCGCGGTACGCGCACGAACCGGAGCAGTGGACCGACATCCCCGCCGGTTCGCGCGACAAGCTGCGCGAGGAGCTGTTCCCCGAGCTGATGACCGTCGTACGGCATCTGTCGACCGACCAGGGCGACACGCGCAAGACGCTGTGGCGGCTGTTCGACGGGACGCTCGTCGAGTCGGTGCTGATGCGGTACCCGGACCGGGTCACGATGTGCATCAGCTCGCAGGCGGGGTGCGGGATGAACTGCCCGTTCTGCGCGACCGGGCAGGCGGGGCTGGACCGGAATCTGTCCACCGCCGAGATCGTCCACCAGATCGTGGACGGGATGCGGGCGCTGCGGGACGGAGAGGTGCCGGGCGGGCCCGCGAGGCTGTCCAACATCGTCTTCATGGGGATGGGCGAGCCGCTCGCCAACTACAACCGGGTCGTGGGGGCAATCCGGCGGCTGACCGATCCCGAGCCCGACGGGCTGGGGCTGTCCCAGCGCGGGATCACCGTCTCGACGGTCGGGCTCGTCCCGGCCATCCACCGGTTCGCCGACGAGGGCTTCAAGTGCCGGCTCGCCATCTCGCTGCACGCCCCCGACGACGAGCTGCGCGACACCCTCGTCCCCGTGAACACGCGGTGGAAGGTGCGGGAGGTCCTCGACGCCGGGTTCGAGTACGTCGCGAAGAGCGGACGGCGGCTGTCCATCGAGTACGCCCTCATCCGGGACATCAACGACCAGGCCTGGCGCGGTGACCGGCTCGGGCGGCTGCTCAAGGGCAAGCCCGTGCATGTGAACCTGATTCCGCTGAACCCGACTCCGGGCTCGAAGTGGACCGCCTCCCGGCCCGAGGACGAGAAGGCGTTCGTCGAAGCCATCGCCGCGCATGGTGTGCCGGTGACGATTCGGGACACCCGTGGTCAGGAGATCGACGGGGCGTGCGGGCAGCTCGCCGCGACCGAGCGGTAGTCTGACCGCCGTAAGAACATCTGCATATTCCGACAGGGGAGCGCCACAGCGCTGAGAGTGCGGCACCGGCCGCAGACCCTCCGAACCTGGCCCAGGTCATTCTGGGTAGGGAGATCGGTCACCACTCAAGCTGTTGCGCCCTGCCCGGAGCCCTGGGGTTTCCGGGCAGGGCCGCGTCTCTTCCTGGTCACTCCAGGAGGAATCAGTGAGCATCACCAAGTACAAGGCCACGGCCTCGCTCGCCGGTCTCGGTCTTCTCGCGCTGCCCGCGCTGGCCGCGTGCGGATCGTCCGACGGCGACGGCGCGGGCGCCAGCGGCGGTGGTTCCAAGACCGTCACGCTGGTCAGCCACAACTCGTGGGCCGTGTCCAAGGACGTCCTCGCCGCCTTCGAGAAGAAGTCCGGCTACAAGGTCAAGGTCCTGGAGGACGGCGACGCCGGGCAGGCCGTCAACAAGGCGATCCTGACCAAGGACAACCCGCAGGGCGACGTCCTCTTCGGCGTCGACAACACCCTGCTCTCCCGCGCGCTCGACAACGGGCTTTTCCAGTCGTACGAGGCCAAGGGCTCCGACCAGGTCCTGCCCGAGTACCGGGTCGACCAGGACAAGCACCGGGTGACGCCCGTGGACACCGGCGACATCTGCGTCAACTACGACAAGGCGTACTTCAGCGAGCACAAGCTGACCCCGCCATCCTCCTTCGACGACCTGGTCAAGCCCGAGTACCGGAACCTCCTCGTCACCGAGAACGCCTCCACCTCCTCGCCGGGCCTGGGCTTCCTGCTCGGCACCGCCGCCAGGTACGGCGACGACGGCTGGCAGGACTACTGGAAAAAGCTGAAGGTCAACGGCGTCAAGGTCGTCGACGGCTGGGAGCAGGCCTACAACGAGGAGTTCTCCGGCTCCGCGGGCGGCAAGAAGGCCAAGGCCGACCGGCCGCTCGTCGTGTCGTACGCCTCCTCACCGCCCGCCGAGGTGATCTACGCCGACCCCAAGCCGACCACCGCGCCCACGGGCGTCGCGACCGGCACCTGCTTCCGCCAGGTCGAGTACGCGGGCCTGCTGAGCAACGCCCGGAACGCCGAGGGCGGCAAGGCGCTCCTCGACTTCCTGCTGAGCAGGACGTTCCAGGAGGACATGCCGCTCAACATGTTCGTCTACCCGGTGCGCGAGGGCGCCCAGGTGCCGCCGGAGTTCACTAAGTACGGCCCGCAGGCGGAGGACCCCGAGACGATGGCCCCGGCGAAGATCGCCGACAACCGTGACGACTGGGTCAAGTCGTGGACCTCGCTCGTACTGAAGTAGCGGTCTGGCGCAAGAGGGCCACGCGGAGCGCGGCGGTGCGGCTCGGCCTCGTCGCCGTGCCCGTCGCGTTCTTCGCGGTCTTCTTCGCCTATCCCGTCGCCGCCATCGTCGCGCGCGGTCTGAAGGTCGACGGGGCATGGCAGTTCGGGCGGCTGGCGGACGTGCTCGGGCAGTCCGACATCCGGCACGTCCTGTGGTTCACCACCTGGCAGGCCCTCGCCTCCACCGCGCTGACCCTGCTGATCGCGTTGCCGGGCGCGTACGTCTTCGCACGCTTCGACTTCCCCGGCAAGCAGATCCTGCGGGCCCTGGTGACCGTCCCCTTCGTGCTGCCGACGGTCGTCGTCGGCACGGCGTTCCTCGCGCTGGTCGGCCGCGGCGGACTCCTCGACGAGCTGTGGGGCGTACGGCTGGACACCAGCGTGTGGGCGATCCTCCTGGCGCATGTCTTCTTCAACTATGCCGTCGTCGTCAGGACCGTCGGCGGGCTCTGGTCCCAGCTCGACCCGCGCCAGGAGGAAGCCGCGCGGATGCTCGGAGCGTCACGCCTCACCGCCTGGCGGACCGTGACCCTCCCTGCGCTGGCGCCCGCCGTGGCCGCTGCCGCGCTCATGGTCTTCCTGTTCACCTTCACCTCCTTCGGCGTGGTGCAGATCCTCGGCGGACCCACCTTCTCCACCCTCGAAGTGGAGATCTACCGGCAGACCTCCGAGATCTTCGACCTGTCCACGGCCGCCGTCCTGACGATGATCCAGTTCCTGGCGGTGGGCGCAATCCTCGCCGTGCACGCCTGGACGGTACGGCGGCGGGAGAGCGCCTTGCGTCTGGTGGACGCGTCCGTGACAGCGCGCAGGCCACGGGGTGCGGGGCAGTGGGCGCTGCTCGCCGGTGTCCTGGCCGTCGTCGCGGTACTGGTGCTGCTGCCGCTCGCCGTCCTGGTCCAGCGGTCGCTGGACGCCCCCGACTTCGGCTACTACCGGGCGCTGACCGACGCCGACGGCGGGGTCTTCCTCGTCGCGCCGATCGAGGCGATCGGCAACTCGCTGCAGTACGCGGTCGTCGCCACGCTCATCGCCGTGCTGATCGGCGCTCTGGCCGCCGCCGCGCTGACCCGGCGGGACGCGGGCCGGTTCGTGCGGGGCTTCGACGCGCTGCTGATGCTGCCGCTCGGGGTGTCCGCGGTGACGGTCGGGTTCGGGTTCCTGATCGCCCTGGACGAGCCGCCGTTCGATCTGCGCGGTACGTGGATCCTGGTGCCGCTGGCCCAGGCGCTGGTCGGCGTGCCCTTCGTAGTACGGACCATGCTGCCCGTGCTGCGGGCCGTGGACCAGCGGTTGCGGGAGGCGGCCGCGGTGCTCGGGGCCTCGCCCTGGCGGGTCTGGCGGGAGATCGACCTGCCGATGGTACGGCGGGCGTTGCTGATCGCGGCCGGGTTCGCCTTCGCGGTGTCGCTGGGGGAGTTCGGCGCGACCGTCTTCATCGCCCGGCCCGACAACCCGACGCTGCCGGTCGCCGTGGCACGGCTGCTGGGGCGGGCCGGTGAGCTCAACTACGGCCAGGCGATGGCCCTTTCGACGGTGCTGATGGTGGTGTGCGCGGTGGCCCTGCTGGTGCTGGAGCGGCTGCGGACCGACCGGACCGGGGAGTTCTAGATGCTGCTGAGCCTGCAAGGTGCGACGGTCCGCTTCGGTGGGCGGGCGGTGCTCGACGCCGTCGACCTGGACGTCGCCGAGCACGAGATCGTGTGCGTGCTCGGGCCCAGCGGCAGCGGCAAGTCGACGCTGCTGCGGACGGTGGCGGGGCTCCAGCCCCTCGACGCCGGGCGGGTGTCGCTCGACGGGCGGGACCAGGCCGGGGTGCCCGCGCACAAGCGGGGCGTGGGGCTGATGTTCCAGGACCATCAGCTGTTCCCGCAGCGGGACGTCGGCGGCAACGTGGCCTTCGGGGCGCGGATGCACGGCGCCTCCAGGGGGGAACAGGACGAGCGTGTACGGGAGTTGCTGGACCTGGTCGGGCTGCCGGGTGCCGCCCGCCGAGCCGTCGCCTCGCTCTCCGGCGGGGAGCAGCAGCGGGTGGCGCTGGCGCGTGCGCTCGCGCCCCGGCCGCGGCTGCTGATGCTGGACGAGCCGCTGGGCCAGCTCGACCGCTCGCTGCGGGAGCGTCTGGTCGTCGAACTGCGTGAGTTGTTCGGCCGGTTGGGGACCACCGTGCTGGCGGTGACCCACGACCAGGGGGAGGCCTTCGCGCTCGCCGACCGGGTCGTGGTGATGAGGGACGGGCGGATCGCTCAGAGCGGGACGCCACTTGAGGTGTGGCAGCGGCCGGTGGACGAGTTCGTGGCCCGCTTCCTCGGCTTCGACAACGTGATCGCGGGCACGGTGCTCGGTGAGGCCGCGGACACGGCCTGGGGCAAGCTGCCGGTCGGCGCGGGCACCGCCCAGGGGCCGCGGACCCTGCTCGTACGGCCGGCCGGAGTGCGGCTCGTGACCGCCGACGAGGGCCTGCGCTGCACGGTCACCGCGCGGACGTTCAAGGGCACACATGTCGCCCTGCACCTCCAGCCGGAGGACGCGCCACGGCTGGAAGCGGCCTGTGCGCTGCGGGAGGCCCCGGCGGTCGGGGACACGGTCGGCGTGGAGTTCGACGCGGCGGAAACTGTCGTGCTCGGCTGATCGGCTCGCGCATAGGGTCGGCGCATGACGTCTCTCCCGCATGATCGCTACTGCGATGAAATAGCCCACCAGGTCGCACTGTTGAGGGCCGTGGTGACCTCCGGCGCCGATCTGTCGACCACTGTGCCGACCTGCCCCGACTGGTCGCTGGAGCAGCTCGTACGGCACACCGGCGGGGCCCTGCGCTGGGCGGAACTGATGGTGCGTACGCGGGCCGAGGAGGAGATCGACGAGGAGCGGGTCCCCGGGGCGGGCGGCCCCGAGGGCGAGGGGGACGCCGCCGCGCTGGACGACTGGCTCGCGGAGAGCGGCGAGATGATCGTCGGCACGCTGCGGGAGGCCGGGCCGGACGCCGGGGTGTGGGGGTGGGCGGGGGCCCACGACGCCGGGTTCTGGGCCCGTCGTATGACGCACGAGCTCACCGTCCACCGCGCGGACGCGACGCTCGCCGCCGGACTGCCCTACGAGGTCGCGCCGGAGGTGGCCGCCGACGCGGTCGACGAGTGGCTCCAGATCGTCGAGTGGGCCCAGCGGACGATCCCGGACGACCCGGCACGGGAGTTGCACCGCCCCGGGAGCAGCATCCATCTGCACGCCACCGACGCCGGCGCCGTGCACGGCGAGTGGTTCATCGACCTGTCCGGCGAGGTCGTCGCCTGGCGGCGCGGCCACGAGAAGGCGACCGTCGCCCTGCGCGGCCCCCTCACCGCCGTGCTGCTCGCCTTCTACCGGCGGCTGCCGCTGGACAGCCCCGAGGTGGAGGTGCTCGGCGAGCGGGAGTTGCTGGAGTTCTGGCTGGAGCGGGCCACCTTCGGCTGACGGCGCCCGGGAACGCGACGGGCCCGCCCCCGGTGAACGGGGACGGGCCACAAGGGTGTCGCTCGGTGTGGCTGCGGGTCAGCGGTCGCCGTTCGCCCCGCGCCGGCGCAGACCGAAGAAGATCGCGCCACCGCCGACCGCCACCAGGGCGACCGCGATGCCGGCGATCAGGCCGGTGTTGGAGTTCGCCCCGGTCTCGGCGAGGTTGGAGTCACCGGCCGCCGGGGACGGGGCGTTGCTCTCGGTGCCCGCGGGGGCGGTGCTCTCGCTCTGTGAGGGGGTCGGGGCCGGGGTGTCGGTCTCCTCGGCCGGGGTCGAGGCGGAGGCCGACGG
The DNA here is from genome assembly GCF_053594495.1 of Streptomyces sp. NPDC001920. NCBI lineage: Bacteria > Bacillati > Actinomycetota > Actinomycetes > Kitasatosporales > Streptomycetaceae > Streptomyces > Streptomyces sp. NPDC001920. The sequence goes on along the minus strand of NZ_JBSFEP010000013.1, from coordinate 65,123 downwards.
GGTCGGCTTCTGCGGCGGGGCCGGCGGCTTCTCCTCGTCCTTCTTGCAGGCCGTCGACGGCGTCGTCAGGTTCGGCTTGATGTCCTCGTCGACATAGCCGACCGCCTTGACGTGGACGCGGTACTCCGCGTCCGGCTTCCAGTCCTCCGCGAAGGTGATGGTGACGCCCTCGCGCGAGCCCTTGACCACCTGCTCGCCGACCTTCTTCAGGTCCGCGCCGTTGTTCTGCAGGAACACGCTGACGGTCGCGGGGATGCCGCTGGGGTCCACGTCGGTGACGGTGATGACGCCCTTGGCGCCGTCGCACTTGGCTTCGGCGGAGAATTCACTGATGTCGCACGCGAGAGCGTTGCCGGCGAGGCCGAGCGTCAGCGCGGCCGACGCGGAGGCAACACCCAGAGCGCGCATGGAACGCGCGACAGTACGGCGGTTTATGGACACGTTTGTCCTTACGAGTTGCATCACTGAGGGGGGTTGAACGGAGGCGGCGATGCGTCATCGCCGTCCCACAGCAGTCTCACTGGTTTATAAGCGTGACATAAGCAGTGTCAACGCATATGCGGTCCACAGGTGTTGGCTTTGCCTTCTTGTTAACCACCGAGACGTTTCAACGCCTCCGGAGCCTCTTCGATCCGGTCGACCAGGGCGATGCGCGACTCCATCGACCGGTCCCGGGCCAGCGACTTCAGCAGCGGCCACGCCGGCAGCTTCTCGGTCCAGTGCGTGCGGTCCACCAGAACCATGGGCGTGGGCTCGCCCCGCGACTCGTAGTAGTTCGGCGTGGCGTTGTCGAAGATCTCCTGTACGGTCCCGGCGGCGCCCGGCAGGAAGACGACGCCCGCGTTCGAACGGGCCAGCAGGCCGTCCTCGCGGGTGGCGTTGGCGAAGTACTTGGCGATGTGCGAGGCGAAGGGGTTCGGCGGCTCGTGGCCGTAGAACCAGGTCGGGATGCCGACGGAACGGCCCCCCTGCGGCCAGCGCCCGCGCACCTCGAAGGCGACCGCCGCCCAGTTCGTGACGGAGGGCGTGAACATGGGCGCCTTCGCCAGCAGCGCGAGGGCGTCGGCGAGCATGCCGTCGTCGTGAGGGGCGGCGTACGCGCCGAGGTTGGCCGCCTCCATCGCGCCCGGGCCGCCACCGGTGGCGACCGTGAAGCCCGCGCGGGTCAGTTCCCTGCCGAGCCGAGCGGCGCCCTCGTACTGCGCGGTGCCTCGGCGCATCGCGTGGCCACCCATGACGCCCACCACCCGGGCGCCGGACAGCAGTTCGTCGAGCGCGTCCGACACGGAGTCGTCGTGTACGGCGCGCAACATGGACGCGTAGATGTCGCCGTCCGCCTTGGTCCGCTGGAACCAGGCGTAGGAGCGCGCGTCGGGTGTGGCCTCGTAACCGTCCGCCAGGGACGCGAAGAGCTCGTCGGGGGAGTAGACGTGACCCCGGTACGGGTCGAAGGGCAGGTCGGGTATCGGAGGGAAGACCAGCGCACCGTCCGCACGGATCTTCGCCGCCGCGTCCTCGCGCATCGGGCAGCCGAGGAAGACGGCTCCCGCCGTGTCCGTGGTGAGCAGTTCGCGCGTACGGTCCGTCAGGTCGACGGCCTGGACGCGGAATCCGGTGAGGCTGCCGCGTGCGGAGACGGTCGCGTCGAACTCCTCCAGCGTCTCTATCTCACGGTCGTTGTGGTGGGCCGCATGAGCGGGCATTGTCTGCACCCGCCCATGCTAGGCACCCCACGAGAGCCGGTTGGGCTCAGCCCTCGACGGCCGCCGGGTCCATCCAGACGACCTCCCAGGTGTGGCCGTCGAGGTCGTCGAAGCCACGGCCGTACATGAAGTCCATGTCCTGGACCTTGTCCGACGCGGTGCCACCGGCGGCGACGGCCTTGTCGACCAACTCGTCCACCTTCGCGCGGCTCTCGGCGCTCAGGCAGATCAGCACCTCACTGGTGCGCGTGGCGTCCGCGATCTCCTTCTGGGTGAAGGTCGAGTAGAACGGCTTGGTGAGCAGCATGGCGACAATGGTGTCGCTGATCACGACGGAGGCGGCGTTCTCGTCGCTGAACTGAGGGTTGATCGAGTAACCGAGCTCCGTGAAGAACTTCTTCGAGGCGTCGAGGTCGTTCACGGGCAGGTTCACGAAGATCATCTGCTGGTAGGCCGTGGTCATCGGAGTCTCTCCCATCGGGTGGCTGCTTTCGAGGGGGTAGACCGGGCCGCCGTCCCGAACTCATCGTCGGCCGGGACATTTCTTCGAAGAATTTTCCCTCTTCCGCTCTCACTGCACCAGAGGTACGGCCGCCAGCTCGGCCACGACCAGGGTGAGCGGGCCGAAGACGGTCAGCAGGACGCCGGCCCGCAGGGCAGCCGCCCCGCGGAGCAGCGTCGCGGGAGCGCCGAGGCGCAGCAGGGCGGCCGTGGTGTCGGCGCGGGTCTGCTTGGCCTCCACGGCGGCCGTGAGCAGCGTGGCCACGGTGCAACCGGTGACCAGGGTGACGCCGACGGCGGTGAGGGGACCGAAGGGCGGCGCGGCCGCCGCGCCGGACACGGGCGCCATGGCGTAGGCGGCGGACGCGGCGGCGCACACGATGCCGAGGGGACGGCCGATCCGGGTGGCCTCCTCCATCAGGACGCGGCCGGCCAGGAGACGCAGCACCCCGGGGCGCGCGGCCTGCAGGACCCGGCCGCACAGGTGGGTGAGGCCGGGGCCGGCCAGGGCCAGGCCCAGGGCGGTGAGCAGCCAGCCGATCACCAGGCCGGCGGGACCGGTGGGAAGCACGGGGGGCACGGCGAGCGCGGTGTCGGTCGGGGTGCGGCCGGCGTAGGACTCCACGGTGAGGCCCGCGGCGAGGACGGCGATGCCCCAGGGCAGCCCGACGGGGGGCTTGCGCACGGCCGGGGAGCCGATGAGGTGAGGGTCGAAGGCGGTCCGGTCCAGGCTCGTGGTCCGGACGGCGTCCGACGCGTGCGCCGGGCGGTGGGGTGCGCCCGCGTGCGAGGTGCCGTCGTCCGCCGCCTCGGCAGGACGGCCGTCGGCCGCCGCGGCGTCGCCGTGCGCGGACCCCGCGGGCCGGCCGTGCGACAGCGGCTCGGCCCGGCCCGCGGCCGACTGCGCCGGACCCGCGCCGTTCTTCGAGGTGCCGTTCGCCCCCGCGCCGCCCCGCCCCAGATGGGTGCCGAACCGCCCGTACGCCCCGAACGTCTCCCGCGGCCCCGGTCTGCCGTACGCCCCGAAACGCCGGTAGGACCCGCCGTGGGCCCGCGCACCGGTCGACACGGGGTTCTTGGGGCGCAGGGTCAGCGCCACCGCCGTCGACGCGATCGCCGGCACCAGCGCCAGCAGGGTCACCGTGGCCGGCACCGGCAAAGGGGTGTCGGCGGCCAGGAACTCCGCCGCGGCACCGTCGAAGGGCATGCCCGTCAGGTCACCGCGCAGATGGAGGAAGAACAGCAGGGCCAGCATCGAGCCGAGGGTGCAGGACAGGGCGGTGGTCGCCGCCGAGACGGCCATCAGACGGGCCGGGCCCAGGCCGATCGCCGAGAGCCCCGGCCGGGGCTGCGTGCCCGGGTCGGTGCGGGCCACCGCCACCGCGAAGTGGACCGTGGCGGCCAGTGGGGGAACGCACCAGGCCAGACGCAGGAGGGACGCGGCGGGGGAGTCCGCGTGGGACATGGCGTAGCCCAGGGCGCACAGCAGCAGGAAGCCGGTGCCCGCCGAGGCGGCCGCGACCAGCAGGCGGCGCAGCTGTACGGCGGGCCGGCCACCGCGGCTCAGACGGAGAGCGAGCACGCGGCCCGGCCTTCCGACTCGCCGACCGGGGGCAGGTGCACCGTGTTCACGCGCCGCCCGTCGAGGAGGGCGAGCGTGCGGTCGGCGAGGGGTGCCGCGTCCGCGTCGTAAGTGGCCAGGACGACGGTGATGCCGTGCGAGCGGGCCGCTGTGGTCAGGGTGCGCAACACCTGGATGCGGTCGGCGCGGTGCAGCGGGGCGGTCGGCTCGTCGGCGAACACGACCGTGGGCGAGGGGGCCAGCGCCCGGGCGATGCAGACGCGCTGGCGTTCGGCCTGCACCAGCTGGTGGGGGCGCTTACGGGCCACCTCGCCGACGTCCAGGCGCTCCAGCCACTCCAGCGCGACCGTCTTGGCGCGGCGACGGCTGGTGCCCCGCAGCATCAGGGGGAGGGCGGCGTTCTCCCAGACCTTCAGCTCCGGGACGAGGGTCGGGACCGGGTCGATCCAGCTGAAGCGGTCGCGGCGCAGCCGTTCACGGGCCGCCGCGTTCATCCTGTGCACGGGCACGCTGTTGAACCAGATCTCACCGCGGCCCGGCGCCGTCAGCCCGGACAGACACCGAAGGAGCGTGGTCTTGCCGCTGCCGCGCGAACCGATGACGGCGAGGACCTCGCCCTCCTGGACACCGAGCGAGACGCCGCTGAGAGCGGGCGAGCCGTCCTTGTAGGTGAAGTGCAGGGCGCGCGCCCAGAGCACGTCGTTGTCCGGCGGGGCCACCATGACGTACACCTCGCTTCTGATCCGTTTCCCGTACCTGATCCCCCGTGCGGGGGAACGAAGGCTCGGCCGATCGGTCACATGCACGCTAGGCAGCCGTCACCCGGACCCCGGACAGCACACGGCCCCGGGCCGCCGTTTCTCACTCGAACGGGCGGCACCGGGGCCGGTGTGATCATCCCTGAGGAAGATCGCGGTCGTGGACGGTCAGAGCTTCGTCCACGCCTCCGACAGCGTCGCGCGCAGGATCTGCTCGATCTCGTCGAACGTCCCCTGGTCGGAGATCAGCGGCGGGGCGAGCTGGACGACCGGGTCGCCGCGGTCGTCGGCACGGCAGTACAGGCCGTTCTCGTACAGCTTCTTGGAGAGGAAGCCGTACAGGACGCGCTCGGTCTCGTCGGCGTCGAAGGACTCCTTCGTCGCCTTGTCCTTGACCAGCTCGATGCCGTAGAAGAACCCGTTGCCGCGGACGTCGCCGACGATCGGAAGGTCGTACAGCTTCTCCAGCGTCGCGCGGAACGCGCCCTCGTTGTCGAGGACGTGCTGGTTGAGGCCCTCGCGTTCGAACAGGTCCAGGTTGGCCAGGCCGACGGCCGCGGAGACCGGGTGGCCGCCGAAGGTGTAGCCGTGCAGGAAGGTGTTGTCGCCCTTGTAGAAGGGCTCGGCGAGGCGGTCCGAGATGATGCAGGCGCCGATGGGGGAGTAACCCGAGGTCATGCCCTTGGCACAGGTGATCATGTCCGGGACGTAGCCGAACTTGTCGCAGGCGAACATCGTGCCGAGGCGGCCGAAGGCGCAGATGACCTCGTCCGAGACGAGCAGCACGTCGTACTGGTCGCAGATCTCGCGCACCCGCTGGAAGTAGCCGGGCGGCGGCGGGAAGCAGCCGCCGGCGTTCTGCACCGGCTCCAGGAAGACCGCGGCGACCGTGTCCGGGCCCTCGAAGAGGATCTGCTGCTCGATCTGGTCGGCGGCCCAGCGGCCGAAGGCCTCCGGGTCGTCGCCGAAGATCGGGGCGCGGTAGATGTTGGTGTTCGGGACCTTGTGGGCGCCGGGGACCAGCGGCTCGAACGGGGCCTTCAGGCCCGGCAGGCCGGTGATCGACAGGGCGCCCTGCGGGGTGCCGTGGTAGGCGACGGCGCGGGAGATCACCTTGTGCTTGGTGGGCTTGCCGACCAGCTTGAAGTACTGCTTGGCGAGCTTCCAGGCGGTCTCCACCGCCTCACCGCCGCCGGTGGTGAAGAAGACCTTGTTGAGGTCGCCCGGCGCGTGGTCGGCCAGACGCTCCGCGAGTTCGACCGCCTTCGGGTGGGCGTAGGACCAGACCGGGAAGAACGCCAGCTCCTGCGCCTGCTTGAAGGCGGTCTCGGCCAGCTCCACCCGGCCGTGCCCGGCCTGGACCACGAACAGGCCGGCGAGACCGTCGAGGTAACGCTTGCCCTTGTCGTCGTAGATGTAGGTGCCCTCGCCCCGGACGATGGTGGGGACGGGGGAGTTCTCGTACGAGGACATGCGGGTGAAGTGCATCCACAGGTGGTCGTACGCGGTCCTGCTGAGGTCCTGAGGGGTGTCGGTGCTCACGGTTATCGGGTCCTCACGGTCATCGGGTTCCCCACATGTAGGTCTGCTTCTTGAGCTTGAGGTAGACGAAGCTCTCGGTCGAGCGCACTCCGGGGACGGCCCGGATGCGCCGGTTGATGACCTCCAGGAGGTGGTCGTCGTCCTCGCAGACGATCTCCACCATCAGGTCGAAGGACCCGGCGGTCATCACCACGTACTCGCACTCGGACATGGCGGTCAGGGCGTCGGCCACGGACTCCACGTCGCCCTCGACGTTCACACCGACCATCGCCTGCCTGCGGAAGCCCACCGTGAGCGGGTCCGTGACGGCGACGATCTGCATCACGCCCTGGTCGAGCAGCTTCTGGACGCGCTGGCGCACGGCCGCCTCGGACAGGCCCACGGCCTTGCCGATCGCGGCGTACGGCCTGCGGCCGTCCTCCTGGAGCTGTTCGATGATGGCGAGGGAGACGGCGTCCAGCTGGGGACCGCCGCCGTTCCTGGACTCGCGGGAGTCCCTGTGCTCTGCGCTTCGACTGGCCACGACGTCACTCTGCACGACGTATCGACAGTTCCGCAAGGCCATGGCGATGAAATTCGTTGTTTACGCGACTGAGACCTGCGGATTTCGCAGGAGCGGGGCAAGTGGGGGTGTTGAAAACGTGGGTACGGCGATTAGGGTGGGTGTCTCAGAGAATGGACAGCTCGACCTGAAACAGGAGGCCGGCAGTGAGCACCGAGCTGGGACGGCTGCGCAAACTACGGAACTACATCGACGGTGAGTTCCGGGACGCCGCCGACGGACGGACCACCGAGGTGGTCAACCCCGCGACGGGCGAGGCGTACGCGACAGCGCCGCTGTCCGGGCAGGCGGACGTCGACGCCGCCATGGAGGCTGCTGCCCGGGCGTTCCCCGGCTGGCGTGACACGACCCCCGCCGAGCGCCAGAAGGCCCTCCTGAAGATCGCGGACGCGTTCGAGGAGCGCGCCGAGGAACTGATCGCCGCCGAGGTGGAGAACACCGGCAAGCCGGTCGGGCTCACCCGGTCGGAGGAGATCCCGCCGATGGTCGACCAGATCCGCTTCTTCGCGGGCGCGGCGCGGATGCTGGAGGGCCGCTCGGCCGGTGAGTACATGGAGGGCCTGACCTCGATCGTCCGCCGTGAGCCGGTCGGCGTCTGTGCGCAGGTCGCGCCCTGGAACTACCCGATGATGATGGCCGTGTGGAAGTTCGCCCCGGCCATCGCGGCGGGCAACACGGTCGTACTGAAGCCGTCGGACACGACTCCGGCGTCGACCGTCCTGATGGCCGAGATCATGGGCTCGATCCTGCCCAAGGGTGTCTTCAACGTCATCACCGGTGACCGCGACACCGGCCGCATGATGGTCGAGCACGAGATCCCGGCCATGGCGTCCATCACCGGTTCGGTGCGGGCGGGCATGCAGGTCGCCGAGTCGGCGTCGAAGGACCTCAAGCGGGTCCACCTGGAGCTGGGCGGCAAGGCGCCGGTCGTCGTCTTCGAGGACACCGACATCGCCAAGGCCGTCGAGGACATCTCCGTCGCGGGCTTCTTCAACGCCGGGCAGGACTGCACGGCCGCCTGCCGCGTCCTCGTCCACGAGGCGATCCACGACGAGTTCGTCACCGCGCTCGCGAAGGCCGCCGCCGACACCAAGACGGGGCAGCCGGACGACGAGGACGTCCTCTTCGGCCCGCTCAACAACCCCAACCAGCTCAAGCAGGTCGAGGGCTTCATCGAGCGGCTGCCGGCGCACGCGCGCGTGGAGGCCGGCGGCAAGCGGGTCGGCGACAAGGGGTACTTCTTTGCGCCGACCGTCGTCTCCGGCGTCAAGCAGGACGACGAGATCATCCAGAAGGAGGTCTTCGGGCCGGTCATCACCGTGCAGTCCTTCTCCGACGAGGCGCAGGCCGTCGAGTGGGCGAACGGCGTGGAGTACGCGCTCGCGTCGTCGGTGTGGACCAAGGACCACGGGCGCGCGATGCGGATGTCCAAGGCGCTGGACTTCGGCTGCGTGTGGATCAACACGCACATTCCGCTGGTCGCGGAGATGCCGCACGGCGGGTTCAAGAAGTCGGGCTACGGCAAGGACCTCTCGGCCTACGGCTTCGACGACTACACCCGGATCAAGCACGTGATGACGTCTCTGGACGTGTAGTCGCACTCGGGCGTCGCGGCCCCGGACGGTCAAGTGCCGTCCGGGGCCGCGGTGTTCCCCGGTGACAAGGTGTCCGCTCCGGGCCCCGGCGCTCGACACGGCGTCGATTGCCCGGCGACCGGGAACGGCTGCATGCTGCGGCCATGGCCCCTCCCTCGAAGAACCCGCTGCCGTCCCGCCGGACCGTGCTGCGGACGCTCGGCGCAGGCACGGTGCTGGGCGGGCTCGCGGGCTGCGGGGTGCCCGCCGCCTACGTGCCGCCCGCCGAGCGGGCCGCCGCCGATCACTCCGCCACCGAGAAGCGGCTCACCTGGTCGAACTGGCCCCTGTACATCGACACCGACGAAGCGGACGAAAGCCGGCGGCCGACGCTGGAGGCGTTCCGGCGGCGCACGGGCATCTCCGTCGAGTACGTCGAGGAGATCAACGACAACGACGAGTTCTTCGGCAAGCTCAGCCCCGCCCTGATGAACCGCCGGCGCACCGGCCGCGACCTCGTCGTCATCAGCGACTGGATGTGCGCCCGGTTCGTACGGCTGGGCTGGGTGCAGGAGATGGACCGGGCGAGGCAGCCGAACGTCACGAAGTACCTGGATCCGCTGCTGCGTTCGCCCGCCTTCGACCCGGGCCGCAGGTTCACCGTCCCCTGGCAGTCCGGCATCACCGGCATCGCCTACAACCGCCGCAGGCTGGGCCGCGAGATACGCCGCGTGTCCGAGCTGTGGGCGGGCGACCTCAAGGGCCGGGTGACGCTGCTGTCCGGCCTGGACGAGGCGTTCGCGCTGCTCATGCAGGGCAACGGCGTCGACATCACCCGGTGGGCGACGGACGACTTCCACACGGTCTGCGACCAGGTCGAACGGCAGGTGCGCAAGGGCCAGATCCGCCGCTTCACCGGCAACGACTACATCAAGGACCTCTCCAGCGGCGACGTGCTGGCCTGCCAGGCGTACTCCGGCGACGTCATCCAGCTCCAGGCGGACGACCCCGACATCCGCTTCGTGGTCCCCGAGGAGGGCGCCGAGCTGTGGTCGGAGTCCTTGATGATCCCCAACCTGGCCCGCCACAAGGCCAATGCCGAGCGGCTGGTCGACCACTACTACGAGCCCGAGGTCGCCGCGGAGCTGGCAGCGTGGGTCAACTACGTCTGCCCGGTCCCGGCCGCCCGGGACGTGCTGGCCTCCGCCAAGGACCAGGAGACGGCCGCCCTCGCCGAGGACCCGCTGATCTTCCCGGACGCGGCGATGCGTGAGCGCCTCGCCGTCGCACGGGACATCACCCCCGGGGAGCGGGCGGTCCTCGCCGATCGGTGGAACGCGATCGCGGGGCTGTAGCCGTTCGCAGGGCGGCTGTGACCGGGATGGCCGGTGTCCCCACGTCAGGACGGGGTGAGCCGGCGCGGTCAGGTCGCGCCGCCCTGTCTCACCCCCCGCACGTCCCGCGGTAGGCGTACCCCGGCAGCAGCCGTCGCCACCGCTGGCGGTCGACCGGCCCCACCACGCCGCACAGGTCCGCCACCCGGTCGGCGATGTCCGGGTCCCACAGCCTGACCGTGCCGTCGTTGCCGGCGCTGGCGACCGTCCTGCCGTCCGGGCTGTACGCGACGCTCCACACCGCCCGGGTGTGCCCGGTCAGCGTGGCGACGAGCCGGTGCCCCCGGGGGTCCCACAGCCGTACCGTGCGGTCGTTGCCGCTGCTGACGAGGGAGTTGCCGTCGGGGCTGAAGGCCAGGCCCCGTACCGAGCCGGTGTGCCGGGCGAGCTGGGCCGTCACGCGGGCCCGGGCCACGTCCCACACGCGGACGACACCGTCGTTGCCGCTGCTGGCGAGGGTGCGTCCGTCGGGGGCGAAGGCGACGGCGCGTACCGAGCCGCCGTGGGCGGTCAGGACGGTTGCCGGGCGGGCACCCGACACCGTCCACAGGCGCAGGGTGAGGTCGTCGCCGCCGCTGACGAGCGTGGCGCTGTCGGCGCTGAAGGCCAGGCAGTTCACGAAGTCGGTGTGCCCGGTGAGCACTTCGGCGGCGGGCGTCCTCGCCGGGATGCCGGTGGCCGACATCCGCCACAGCCGCACCGTGCGGTCGGCGCTCGCCGAGGCCAGCCAACGGCCGTCCGGGCTGAACGCCACGTCGAACACGGCACGGGTGTGCCCGGTGAGTACGACGGGGGCGGCGCCCTCTCCCGCCGTGACGGGCCACAGCCGTACGGTGTGGTCCGCGCCGGCCGAGGCGAGCCACCGGCCGTCCGGGCTGAACGCCACCGAGTAGGCGGCGCCGCTGTGGCCGGTCAGGGTGCGGATGCCGGTACGGCGTGCCACGTCCCAGAGCTGGACGGAGCCGTCCGTCGCCGCCGAGGCGAGCAGGCGTCCGTCGGGGCTGAAGCCGGCCGTCCACAGCTCGTCGACCGGGTAGCCGGCGAGCGTGTGGCCGGTGAGGTCCCACAGGGCGACGGTGCCGTCGAATCCCGCCGTCGCCAGCAGGTCGCCGTCCGCCGCGACGGCGATCACGTAGTCGGTGTGCCCGGAGAGCGTGTCGATCGCGCGGTGGGTGTGGACGTCCCAGCGGACGATCGTGCCGTCGCCCCCGGCGGAGACCACCGTGTGGCCGCCGGGCCCGAAGGCGAGCCCGTTCACATCGTCGTCGTGGCCCGACAGAACGGCGCTCCGGCGGAGTGCCGCCGGGTCCCACAGCCGTACGGTGCGGTCCGCGCCGCCGGAGGCGAGGACCCGGCCGTCGGTGCTGAACGCCACGGCGAGGGCGTCCCCGCTGTGCCCCCGCAGGACGCCGTTCCCGCGGTGGGTGCGCGGATTCCACAGCCGTACGGTGCGGTCGGCGCCCGCACTGGCCAGCCGGGATCCGTCGGGGGCGTACGCCAGCGCGAGAACGTCGTCGGTGTGGCCCTTCAGCAGGGCTGTCTGCCGCCGGGTCCTGATGTCCCACAGCCGTACCGTGCCGTCCTTGCCGGCGGAAGCCAGGGAACGTCCGTCGGGTGCGAAGGCCACGGCGCGGACCGGGCCCCGGTGGGCTGTCAGTACGGCGGTCTGGCGCCGGTCGGACACCGACCAGAGCCTGATCGTCGCGTCCGAACCGGCCGAGGCGAGGGTGCGTCCGTCCGGCGAGAAGGCCACGGAGCGCACGGGCGCCCGGTGGCCGGTCAGCGTCCCCGCGACGCGCCGGGTCCGGGTGTCCCACAGCCGTACGGTGCCGTCGGAACTGGCCGACGCCAGCAGCCGTCGCCCCAGGCCGAAGACCACGCCGTTCACCGGTCCCCGGTGGCCGGTGAGACGGCCGGCGAAGGCGTTGGCCTGGGTACTGAGCAGCGCGCTGCGCGCCTCCGTGGTGGGCGCGGTGCGGAAGGCGGACTCGGCCAGCAGCATCGAGGCCTCCGGGTGCCCGAACGCCAGTTGGGCGGAGCGGGCCGCCATGGCCTGGGACGTGGCCGTCCTGCGCTGCTCGTCGGCGGAGATGCGCTGCTGGAGAACCGTTCCGCCGGCGAGGAGGGCCAGGGCGAGCAGCACGGCGAGGACGACGAGTCCGGTCCGCTGCTGACGGACCCGGCGCCGCGCCATACGCCGGCGCAGGTCCTCCTCGTGCTCGGAGGCGCGCAGGAAGTCGGTCTCCACGGGGGCCGGCACACTGTCCCGGCCGCTGGGACCGGCCGCCCATTCCCGGGCCGCCGTCAGCCGCGCCCCGCGGTAGAGGAGTCCCGGGTCGCGGTTCTCGCGGTCCCATTCCCGGGCGGCGGCGCCCAGTTGCTGGTGCACGAGCAGATCGGCGCGCGTCGTGTGGATCCAGGTGCGCAGCCTCGGCCACGCTCGCAGCAGCGCCTCGTGCACCAGCTCGACGCGGTCGGCGTCCACGGTCAGCAGCCGGGCCGTCACCAGGGTGTCGAGGGTGGCACGCGCGGCTGCGGGATCGGGCAGCCCGGCGAGCAGGTCGGAGGTGGTGCGCGGTCTCCGGGAGGCCTCGTTGTCCTCCCCGACGCGCACCAGCCGCAACAGCAGCCTGCGGGCGGCGTCCTGCCGGGCCGGTGACAGCGCGGCGAACAGGTTCTCGGCGGCGGTGGCGACGGAGCCGTGAATCCCGCCCGTCGCCAGGTACCCCGCCACGGTCATGGTGGAGCCGGCGCGCCGCTGCCAGGTCTCCCGCAGGGCGTGCCCGAGCAGCGGAAGCACCCCGGGCCGCCCGCCGGGTACGGCCGTGTCCGGGCCGCTGCCGGCGGACGCGGCGGGGGTGTCGACCGCTCCCAGGTCGCGCAACAGCAGCTCGACCAGGCCCGGTTCCAGGCCCGTCCCGCTCGCCCTGGCCGGACGTACGATGCACTCCCGCAGTTCGTCCGCGGTCATCGCGCCCAGCGCGAACAGCCCGTCGCTGACGACCGGAACGAGGGTCGGGTGCTCCAGACAGCGCCCGGTGACATCGGCGCGCACCCCGAGGACGACGGCGAACGTGCCCTCGTCGGCACCCGGTTCGCCGTCGCCCGTGGTCGCCAGTGTCGTGAGCGCCTCGATGTAGGACCGGCGTTCCGCCTCGTCGTCGCAGAGGGTGAAGACCTCCTCGAACTGGTCGACGATGATGACGCCGCCGCCGTGGCGCGCTCGGACGGTCGTGGTGGCGGTCGTGGTGGCGGTCGTGGTGGCGGTCGTGGCGGCCCAGGAGCGCAGGGCCGTCACCAGTCGGTCCGCCCGCTCGTCGGGCGGGCCCTCGTCGTGCAGATGGTCCAGCAGACCGGCGGGCAGGGCGGTGCGCAGTGCCTGCCGGAGGGCGGACAGAGGGTGCGCGGTGGGGGTGCACATGACACTGGAGAAGGCGCCGCCGACGTCCTCGGGGTGTTCGGCGAGAGCGGGTACGAGCCCTGCCCCCAACAGCGAGGACTTGCCGGCCCCGGAGAGCGCCACGACGGCCACCGGTCCCTTGCCGAACCGCTGGCCGAGACGCTCGACGAGCACCGCGACGGCCCGCTCCCGGCCGAAGAACCGGCCCGCGTCGGACGGACCGAACGCGGACAGCCCCGGGTAGGGGCTGTCCTCTCCGTCGTCCCCCGCCTGCCCCTGGTCCCCCTCGCTCAGGGCGGGCGGCAGCAGGGCGAGCAGCGCGCCGTCGGCCTCCAACGCCTCGTCGCACAACCGCGCGACGTCGCGGTTGACGGGCTTTCGGCCCGTCTCGATCTTGCTCAGATAGCCCTTGCTGTAGTGCGTGATCCGGGCCAGGTCCGTCAGCGAGAGGCCGCGTTCCACGCGCAGTTCGCGCAGCGCGGCGCCGAAGGACGCATGCGGAGGCCGCCGTCGGGTGACGGCGGCCGGCGAGTGCGCGGACCCGCCGTCCCTGTGGTCCATGAGTGGTGTTGCCCCCGAGGCCGACGGCGTGGTGGATCGCCGTTCTGTGCCGCCGAGTGGTCAGGTCGGCGGGCGTGGTCTGGGGGATGTTACGCATGGGACAGGGACGGCGGTTCTTCGGCGTGACGCGAAGTGACGTGTGTCACACGGGCTTGCGGCGTCGGCCGGTGCGGCCGGTCAGGAAGCGCCCCGGGGCACGCAGTTGCGGACTCCGTCCAGCCACGCGTCCCCCCGCATGTAGATGTTGCTGATCCAGCCCTGGTACTCGGGGAGATACGACCAGACGTCGTTGGTGTACCCCTCGGCCGTGACCGACTCCGCGTGCTTCTGGCAGGAGACCGCCACCCCGGTCGGACCGGAGAGCCGGGTCACGACACCCGCGCTGGTGGAGGGAGTGCTCCGGATCGTCACCCCGGTGCCCCAGGTGCTGTGGGCGTGCGCGCCGACCGGGGTCGCCGTGCCCCTGCCGTCGCAGGCCGGGACACCCGCGAGCCAGGCGTCACCCCGCATGTAGATGTTGGTGATCCAGCCGCCGTACTGCGGAAGATAGGACCAGGCGTCGTTGGTGTACCCCTCGGACGTCACGGTCTGGGCGCGCATCTGGCAGCTGACGGCGACCGAGGTCGGACCGGCCAGCCGGGCGACGGTGGTCCCGTTGGTGGTGGACGGCTGGGAACGGATCGCCACGCCCGTGCCCCAGGTGCTGTGCGCGCCGCCCTGGGTGGCGTTGCCGCCCCCGCCGGGGCCGATCTCCGAGTCGTGGTCGGCGCCGGAGCAGGTGGGCACCTCCGGCAGCCAGGCCGGTCCCTTGAGGAAGATGTTGCTGATCCAGCCACCGCGGTTGGACAGATACGTCCAGGCGTCGTTGGTGTAGCCCTCGGCGGTGACGCGCTCCCCGCGCTGCTGGCACTTGGCGTACACGATGTCCGGTCCCGACAGCCGGGTCACCAGGGCCGACGAGAGGTTGGGGTGCCGGCGTACGGCGACGTCGGTGCCCCAGGTCACCTGGAGCGTGCCTTCGTAGCCCGTGGGCTCCGTGAACGGGCTGCCCTGGGGCATCCGCGTGACGCCGGCCAGACGGTTTCTGTCGATGCGGGACTCGATGTCGATCACACGGATCGGCTTCTGCGACTCCCAGGCCTCGACGACGTAGCCGTCCCCGAGGTAGAGCATCACGTGGCTGATGTCCTGCACCTTGCCGCCGACCGCGGTGAACACCAGGTCGCCGGGCTCCATGTCGGACACGGCCGGCTTGCCGCCGCCGACGCCCTTGACCTGCTGGTACGTCCGCCCCGCGTTGACGTACATCTGATAGGCCGTGCCTCCGCCGAGGATGTCGCGCCCGGTCGCCTTGTACCAGGCCCAGCGTGCGAAGCCCGAGCAGTCGAAGCCGCGGGTCTGGGGGTCGAGCGCGGTCTGCTCGAACGCCTCCCAGCTGCTGCGGTCCCAGGTGCCGTAACTCTGGCCCGGCGCCGGTCCGTGACCGCCGCCCCATGTGTACAGCGTGCGCGCACGCCATTCCGCGCAGGCCGCGTCCACGGCGCGGCGCGCCTCGGGCGAGGCGATGCCCTGCACGGCGCACCAGTTCTGCTCTCCCGTGCCGGCCGCCTGTGCGGCGGTCGTCGGGAGGAGGGCCAGGAGGAGTGCCGTCACCAATGTGGCGACCAGCCCCGCTCCCCGGCGCAGTGTTCTCATCCGGTTCTCCTCTCGCGGCCGTGCCACGGTGTCGTGGCGCCGACAGTCCGGACCGCGTTCGATAAGGCCCCCGTGTGGCTCAGGGGAAGCAAGCAGGACTCACCGTGGCCTCGGCGGACGGACGAGGACCAGGGGTTTCCTGTTGCCTCTTGGCGTGATCACCGGGAAACCCCTGTCCCATCCCCCGTTCCGGCCGGCTCAGCCGCGCCAGATCTTGATGTGACTCACCGCGTCGTTGAGGGTGTCGCCGACGTAGGACACGGAACGGCTGCTGAAGGATCCGTTGCCCCGCGGGCCGCTCAGGAACGACCGGGTGCAGCCGCCGTCGAGGAGGAACGACGACAGATGCGTCGACCAGTAGTTGTTCGGGCTGAAGCTGTAGCCCGCGGAGTCGCAGGGCCCGGCGCCGCCGTAGACCTTGGTGTACGTGCCGCCGTAGTCGGCGTGCTCGGCCCAGGTCATGAGCTCCGTCTGCGCCGCGGCGCGCGGCACGGCCGCCGCGGCCCGGGCCGAGGCGCCGGCGCCCGTGAAGCACTTGTGCGAGCTGACGGCGGAGACGCTCTCGCCGGTCTTCACCTCGTCCAGGACGAGGACGCAGTGGGTCGTCGTGGCGGCGGGCGCGGTGCCGGTCGCGAGTGCGGGGCTGCACACGGCCAGCACACAGGCGGCCGACGCGAGGGCGAGAGCGGTACGGGGCAGGTTCACGCGCAGGTTCACCCGGTTCTCCAGAGGTGCGTCACGGACGTCGTTCGGGGACGGGACGGGGACGAAGGCGGGGAGGAAGGCGGGGACGGAGGCGCGGCCGGGCGCCGGCCTACCACCACGGCTCCGTGCAGTGGATGCCGGAGCGGGTCGAACCGCAGGCACGGAACTTCCAGTTGGGGTCGTTGCTGGTGCGCTGCGCCGCGCTCGTCTTGTTCTCGCCGTTGCGCGAGGTGAACGGGCCGCACTGGATCCAGGTCCGGCCGCCGTCCCGGGTCCAGTCCATCCACACCTGGTTGCCCGGCTGCACGTCACCGGCGATGAGGGCCCAGCCGCGCTGGACGCCGCGGATGTTGCCGTACTGCAGGCTAATGTTGATGCCCTCGGAGTACAGCGTCACCTGGCGGGCCGTGGTGTCGTAGGCGTTGTCGGAGATGTCGATGAAGCCGTTCCTGCCGCCCTCGCAGTCCGACGCGGCGGCCTGCGCGCCGCTCGCCGGCCCGAAGAGCGTCATTCCGCCGGCGAGCAGCACCGCGGCGGTCGTGGCGGAGAAGCCCTTGCGTTTCCTACTGGTCACTGGCCCAGCCCCTTGCGTGAGTAGCGATGGGTTCGACGCGGCTCACGTTGTCGTCGGGGACGTACGGCGACCAGGGGTTTCCCGGGGATTTCCCGTTGCCCGCGCGTTGGGAAACGGCGAGCGGCGCACCGCGATGACGGCACGGCGGTCAGGGGGGCAGGACGAGACGCGCAGCCCGGCGACGCGGGCCGGCACCCGGCGGCGCGGGAGGCGGCCCACCGCAGGGCCGGCCGGCCGCGGTCAGGTGCGTCAGAGGTAGGACCGGCGATGCACGGCCGTGCGCCCCACCGTGGCCGCCAGTTTGCGCACTCGGCGCCAGTCCAGACGGGGGCCGCGCTGCGGGACGCCGGGGCGGTGGCGGGGGACGCGAACGCGCAGGGCGCCGGGGACGACGCGGCAGTGGACGGGGGCGGGCAGGACGAGGGCCTCGCCGTCGACGCCGGCCTCGATCTGCGGGCGGTCGGCCTCGATGACCACCTCGGTCGCGGTGAGGATGGTGAGGCCGCCCGGCGCGGAGTCCAGCAGGAGCGCGGCGGCCTCGGCGGCGTTGTCCACCCTGATGCCGAGCACACCGAGGACTGCGGCGTCGAGACGGTCACGGCGGCCGAGCCCGAAGGGGTCGTCGGTGCGGTAGGGGTTGTTGCTGACCAGCACGGCGTGCGGGTGGGTGAGCGTCTTGCCGCCCGCGTGGGCGGTCAGCAGCGGCCCTTGCTGCCGGGTGAGCAGGTCGGGCAGCAGCTCCAGACTGGTACCGATCTTGTCGTCGCGGTAGCCGGGGCTCTGCACGATGGCCGCGTACGCCCCGAAGGAGGCGTTGTTGACGAAGGGCCGGTCCCCGGCGAAGCCGAGGTCGACGCGGAGTTCCACACCGTCGGTCAGCGCGTCCAGGCAACTCGACGGGTCTTCGCGGTCGAGGCCCAGGTCCATGGCGAAGTGGTTGCGGGTGCCCGCGCTGATCACCAGGAACGGTATGTCGTGCTCGGCGGCGACCGCCGCGACCAGCGCCTGGGTGCCGTCACCGCCCGCGACGCCCAGCAGGTCGGCCCCGTCGGCCACGGCCTTGCGGGCGAGGGCGGTGACGTCCTGGTGCTGGTCCGGGTCGAGCAGGATCACGTGCGCGCCGAGCCGTTCGGCCTTCTCCTTGAGAGCGAAACGGCCCACCTTCCCGCCGCCCGAGCGCGGATTCATGATCAGGTACGGGCGCAGAGCCCGTGCGGCCTTCCGCTCCCGCATCACGCGCACCCGGGGGCTGCCGGTGCCCTGCAGCGCGTGCCGGCCGCTCCAGACGGCCACCGCCCACAACGCCACCGACGTCGGCAGTGCCCAGGACAGGGTGGCCGCGAACAGGGCGACCAGGGCGGCCGGCAGCGCCACGGCCAGAGCGGCCGCGACCCAGCGGACCGGGCCGCGAAGGGTGAGGGTCCACCACGCGGCCACCGCGCTGAGGCCCAGTCCGGCGGCGCCGGCCACCAGCAGCAGGACACCGCCGATCCCGCCGTAGGCGAGCGGCACGAGCAGCGCGAGCGCCGCCGCGGCCAACGCCGTCCGCGCCGCCCACCGCTGTTCACGGTAGGCCCGATCGCTCAGGTCCAAGCCCATGACTCCTCCGTCCGCCGCGGACATCGTAGGGCCGGCCCATGAAGGGCGGGACGGCGGAGGCGGGAAGGGCCGACGCGGCAAGGGGCGAGGCGGGAGGGGCCAAGGAGCGCCCGGACGGCCCCGGAACCATTTTTGAACATGTTCAACGGCAGGCGTACGCTACCCCGCATGAGCGACAGAGCCGCCCTGCTCAAGGGCATCCGCGTCTGGCTGGTCTTCTTCGTCGTCTGCCTGGTGCTCAGCGGTGCCACGGCCTTCCCCCTCGTCCACGAACTGCGCTGGACCGAGGACCTGTTGCGCGGCCTGTCCGCACCGGAGCACCTCCCCGGCCTCATGGACTGGATCGAGCGGGTCCGGCGCGGCCTCGACGCCGCCGACGCCGACCACCCCTTCCTCCTCTACGGCACCGACTGGCTTGCCTTCGCCCACCTCGTGATCGCGGTGGCCTTCTACGGCCCCTACCGCGACCCGGTCCGCAACATCTGGGTCGTCGAGTTCGGGATGATCGCCTGCGCGGGCATCGTCCCGCTCGCCCTGATCTGCGGACCCGTCCGCGGCATCCCCTTCTGGTGGTCGGTGATCGACATGGCGTTCGGCGTCTTCGGGGTGATCCCGCTGTACGTCGTGCGCAAGAAGATCAAGCGGCTGGAGGCGCTGACCCGGTCGCCCGCGCCCCCGGCCGCCGTCGCCGTCAGCGGTTGAACGCGGGGAAGGCGAAGCGCCTGGCGATGGCCTCGCCGTCGCCGCGGGCGTCGGTGGAGTTGACCGAGTAGACCACCGTGCGGGACAGGTTGCGGGTGGCCGCCACGACCGTGTGGTAGCCGGGCCGGGATCCCGTCTTGGCCCAGACCTTCGTGCCGTTCACCTCGAACGGCACGAAGGGCGCGGCCATCGTGGCGTCCGGGACGTCCGGCACCGCGAACATCTCCTTCAACTGCGGTTCGGGCACCACCCGCCCGCGGAACACCCCCACCAGCAGCCTTTCGAGGTCCGCGGTCGTCGAGATCATGTCCCCCGCGGCCCATCGGTCGGACATGTTCCAGTCGGTCACGTCCGTCAACTCGCCGTCGATCCGCTCGTACCCCCGGTTGTGCGGACCGTGGACACGGGGGTCGGGGCCGTCGGGGAACGAGGTGTGCCGCATGCCGAGCGGCCGGAAGATCCGTACGGCCGCCTGATGGGCGTACGAGTCGCCGGTGACCTTCTCTATCAGCATGGCGAGCACCGTGTAGTGGATGTTGCTGTAGCGCTGGTGCTCACCGGGGCCGTGGTCGGGGTCCGGGCCCTTGGCGACCGACGCGGCGACGACCTCCTCGGGGGTCAGCGTCTCGAAGCGGTGCGGGTACATCTCCTCGGTGGTGTCACCGAGCGACGCCCCGGGCTGGAGCCCGCTGGTGAAGTTCAGCAACTGCCGTACGGTGATGGGCTCGAACTCCTCGGTCAGCAGTCCGGGCAGGTACTCCTGCACCGTGCCGTCCAGGGAGATCCGCTTCTCGGCGGCGAGTTGCAGCGCGATCGCCGCGGTCACGACCTTCGTCGTCGAACCGGCACGGAACCGGGCGTTCTCCAGCGCCGGGGCCCCGGTCCTCAGGTCCCGCACCCCGGCCACCCCGTGCCAGCTCCCCTTGCCGCCGACGCGGACCAGCGCGGCCGTCGCGTCCTTGTCGGGCAGTCCGGCGAGCGCGGCACACAGGGCCTTGACGTCGGGTCCTTCCTTCGGGGCCGCCTCGATCGCCTGCGCGCCGCACGACGAGGACGCGGGCCGCGCGGAGGCCGTCCCCGCCAGCGGCAGCGCCGTGAGGGTCAGGACCAGCGCGGAGGTGAGGAGGGCGGGCAGGGGGCGTACGGGCATCAACTGCTCCTGAAGTCGACGGGATGTGCGGTGCGAGCGTCCGGTGGACGGTGCGTGATCATCGTCGCGTCGGCCCCGGGCCGGCCGAATCATCAGCGGGGAGGGGCTTCGCCCCTGGGGTGTCCCGGAGCAAGTGCTGCGCCGGGCAAGGGTGTTGTCAGGGATCGCCCGTACGGGCCGCGGAGGGACACGGCCCGTGCCGCGGAGGGACACGGCCCGCGCCGCGGAGGGACACCGCGGGGCCGGTGGTGGAGCGTGCCGTCAGGGAAAGTGTTATCGCCGCCCCCTTCGCCGCGTCTCCACTCCGGAAACGGAAGCGTGACGCTCAGCGGACAGGGCTACCCGGTACGGCCCTTCGCAGGGCGCCGTCCGCTGCGGCCTGGTCCGCGACGACGGCGAGGACACCGCCCCGGTCCCGCAGTACGTGACCCGGGGGACACCGGCCGACCCGGCCACGGTGCCTCAGCGCTCGCGCGTGTAGCGGTCCCGTGGCCCTGACCAGGTGGTGCGCAGGCCGAGCAGGACGTCGACACGGTTCGTCGTGATCGAGTCGACCCCGAGGCCCAGCAGCCGGCGCATGGAGCGGCGGGTGTCCGGGGTCCAGACGGACAGCAGGTGGCCGCCGCGGTGGACGCGCTCGGCGAGCGCCCGGTCGACCAGCCCGAAGCGGTAGTTGAGCCAGCGCGGGCGTACCGCGTCCAGCAGTACCGGGCGCGGCGGGGCCAAGGTCGTCCAGGTCAGGGCGATCTCGGCGGCCGGGTCGGCGGCCCGCACCGCGAGCATGGCGGGAGCGCCCGCGCAGTAGTAGACGCGGTCCTGTGCACCGCACTCGCGCACGACGTCCACCACCCGCCGGGCGGCCCTCACATCGGGCGTACCCGGCAGGTCGAGCATCACCCGGCTCCCGCCGCACGCCGCCAGCGCCTCCCGCAGCGTCGGCACCCCGCCCGCCGTCAGCCCCCGCACCTCGGCCGCCGACAGCGCCAGCAGCGGCCGGTCCTGCTCCCACAGCCGCTTCAGCGTCCCGTCGTGCAACAGCACCGGCACGCCGTCCCGGGTGAGCCGTACGTCGATCTCCACCGCGTCCGCGCCGAGTTCGAGCGCGGAGCGCAGCGAGTCCAGCGTGTTCTCGCGGACGCGGTAGGGGTCGCCTCGGTGGGCGACGGCGGTCACGTTCTGCATGGGGACATTGTGGTGGCCCGGGTGGGCTCAGCCGGCGAGCCAGTCGGCGGTGTAGGTCTCGATCTCGGCCGCGATGCGAGCCTTGCCGGGCTCGTCGAGGAACGACGCGTCCACGGCGTTCCTGGCGAGGTCGGCCAGGCCCCGCTCGTCCAGGTCGAGCAGGCGGGCGGCGACCGCGTACTCGTTGTCGAGGTCGGTGCCGAACATGGGCGGGTCGTCGGAGTTGATGGTGACGATGACTCCCGCCTCGACGAACTCCTTCACCGGGTGCTCGTCGATCAGGCTGACCGCGCGCGTGGCGATGTTGGAGGTGGGGCACACCTCCAGCGGGATCCGGTGCTCGGCCAGGTGCGCGAGCAGCTTCGGGTCCTGCGCCGAGCTGGTGCCGTGCCCGATGCGCTCGGCACGCAGATGGGTGAGGGCGTCCCAGACCGTCTCCGGGCCGGTGGTCTCGCCGGCATGCGGCACGGAGTGCAGGCCGGCGGCGATCGCGCGGTCGAAGTACGGCTTGAACTGCGGCCTCGGCACGCCGATCTCGGGCCCGCCGAGCCCGAAGGAGACCAGGCCCTCCGGGCGCAGCCGGTCGTCGGTGGCGAGCCGTGCGGTCTCCTCGGCGGCCTCCAGGCCGGCCTCGCCGGGAATGTCGAAGCACCACCGCAGGACGGTTCCGAGATCGGCCTCGGCCGCCTTGCGGGCGTCCTCGATCGCTGCCATGAAGGCGCCCGCCTCGATGCCGCGGCGCGTGGAGGAGAACGGTGTGATGGTCAGCTCGGCGTAGCGCACCTGCTGGCGGGCGAGGTCGCGGGCCACCTCGTAGGTCAGCAGCCGTACGTCCTCCGGGGTGCGGATCAGGTCCACGACGGACAGGTACACATCGATGAAGTGGGCGAAGTCCGTGAACGTGAAGTAGTCGACCAGGGCCTCGGGGTCGGTGGGAACCTTGGAGTCGGGGTGGCGGGCGGCCAGTTCCGCGACGATGCGGGGGGAGGCGGAGCCGACGTGGTGGACGTGCAGTTCGGCCTTGGGCAGTCCGGCGATGAACGCCTTCAGATCGCGCGGGGTGTGCGGGTCGACGAGACGGTCGGTCAAGGTTCCTCCCCGGGAACGGCGTCCTGGGCCGGGTGTACCGGCGGCGGGACGCGGGTGATCGGCTGATCGGTGACTCGGGATCATCGTAGGCCGGGACGGCGGGGCCCGAGCCGGGGCCTTAGCATGACGGCACGTACGACTGAGGGGGTCCTGCGCATGTCCGACGACGAACGGACACCGAAAGCGCCGGACGTACCGGGGGATCGGGGGGTTCTGGGGTGACGGGGGATACGGGGTCGTCGGAGGAGGCGGCCGCAGCGGGGGCGGCTTCGCCGCGGGACGGTACGGGGGAGGCGCCGAAGACGTCGTTGGACAAGAAGCCGGAGGGCTCGCGGGGCGGAGCGGTGCCGGGTGAACCGGAGCCGCGTCCCGAGGCGGATCTCCGGGCGCTCCCACGGATGAGCGGGCCGGCACCTTCCGGCACGGCCCCCGAACCCGCCGCCCCCCACGACGCCGGGCACACGATGGCCTCGCAGCAGCCGCCGTCCTGGGCCGCGCCTTCCGTGCACGACCAGCAGACGGTCACGTCCATGCCGTCCACGGACGTGCCGCCCACACCGCGGGACGCCGTACCGTCGGCCTCGCCCTGGACGCATCCGTCGGCGGGACCGGGCATGACGGCCCCGCCGCAGGGTTCGGCGTCGAACCCGTTCGCGCCTGAGGGGTCGGTGTCGGCGACTCCGCACGGCTCACCGACCAACCCGTTCGCGCCTCCGGGGTCGGTGTCGGCGACTCCGCACGGCTCACCGACCAACCCGTTCGCGCCTGAGGGGGCGACGTCCGCGACTCCGCACGGCTCACCGACCAACCCGTTCGCGCCTCCGGGGCCGGTGTCGGCTACTCCGCACGGCTCACCGAGCAACCCGTTCGCGCCTCCGGGGCCGATGCCGGCGACGGCCCACGGCTCACCGGCCAACCCCTTCGCGCCCCCGGTGGCGCCGGGCCCCTACGTGGCTCACGGGGAGCCCGTCCCTCCGCCGCCGATCGGACCGGAGGGGCCCGGCCAGATCCCGTACGGCTATCCCGGCGGGCAGGGCTACCCGCCGGGGCCGCCGAACGCCGGGGGCTACTACGGCTGGCCCGGTCTGCAGCCCCTGCCGAACAACGGGATGGGCACGGCCGGGCTCGTGCTCGGGATCATCTCGGCGGTGATCTTCTGCCTGTGGCCGGTGGCGATCGTCGTGGGCATCCTCGCCCTGATCTTCGGGACGATCGGGCGGGTCAAGGCGAGCCGGGGCGAGGCGACCAACCCCGGCCAGGCCCTGGCCGGCATCATCTGCGGCGCGGCCGGTGTGGTCCTCGGGCTGGGGATGCTGGCGCTGGTGATCTCGACTGCGTTGTAGCCATACCGGCACCGAGTGCCTGAGGCCGCGCTGCCACCGAGTGCCTGAGGCCGCGCTGCCACCGAGTGCCTGAGGCCGCGCCTGCCACCGGTGCCTGAGGCCCGCGTGCCACCGAGCCCCTGAAGCCCCACCTGCCATCGAGCCCCTGAGCCCCACCTGCCACCCAGCCCCCGAAGCCCCACCTGCCACCCAGCCCCCAAGGCCCCACTTCCCAGCGAGCCCCCCGGGGCCTCACCCCGTACCCTGCCCCTACCCCCGCAACCGCTCCCGCGCCTCCATCAACGCGAACCCGAGCAGGTTGGGACCCCGCCACCGCTCGGGATCCCCCGCCCCGTCGTCCCGGGCCGCGAGCCCGATCCCCCACACCCGGTCCACCGGCGACGCCTCCACCAGCACCCGGTCACCCGTGCGCAGCAGGAACTCCCGCAGATCGGGGTGCGCGGCGAACTTGTGGACCGACCCCTCGACGACGATCCGGAACCGCTCGCGCTCCCACACCGCGTCGTCGAACCCGCGCACCAGCCGCCCGGCCTTCTTCGCCACCGACGGATGGTCGGCGTCCAGCACCCGCCGCTCCGCCTCCGCGTCCCCGAACAGCCGGGCCTTCTCGGCCATCATC
Organism: Streptomyces sp. NPDC001920; assembly: GCF_053594495.1. Taxonomy (NCBI): domain Bacteria; kingdom Bacillati; phylum Actinomycetota; class Actinomycetes; order Kitasatosporales; family Streptomycetaceae; genus Streptomyces; species Streptomyces sp. NPDC001920. The sequence continues at coordinate 40,888 of NZ_JBSFEP010000013.1, read as the reverse complement.
CAGTGCTCGGCCGTCGCGTACGTGAGCCCCTCCACCGTGAACGGCGACGGCCACCACTGGCTCAGGCAGCTCGCGCCCACCCGGCCGTCGGGCAGCGGCCGGTGCCCCCAGAAGTGCAGATACCTGACCCTCGCCCCCGTGCGGACCTCCCGGATCAGGACGTCCCAAGAATCGATCTTCGCCATGCCTCCGAGCATGGCACGCACCACCGACATTCCGTCCTGCGTTTTCGCGGCCCACTCGACACCTGGTCGACAGATTCCGTTGCGTAACCAAAAGGCAACAACGGAATCACTTGTTGGTGCCGCCCCTCTCTGTCAGGATCGGCACTCAAATCGAGCCTGAGCCACGCCGGCCCCATCTCGGGGACACGGAGGAGAGCGACATGCAGAACCCGGGCACCGCCACCCCGGAACGATTCCCGGCCCAGGACCGCTTCGCGGACGGCGCGCAGTACATCGCGGGCCGCCCGGTGAAGGGGACCTCGGGACGTACCCACGCCGTCGTCGACCCTGCCACGGGCGAGGAGGTGTACCGGTACGACCTGGCCGGCGTTGATGACGTGGACGCCGCCGTCGCCGCCGCGTGCGAGGCCTTCCCCGGCTGGGCCGGGGCCACTCCGGGGGAGCGCTCCGACGCGCTGCACCGCTTCGCCGCCGTCCTGGCCGAGCGCGCCGAGGACTTCGCCCGCGCCGAGTCCCTGCAGTGCGGAAAGCCGCTGAAGCTGACCCGTGAGTTCGACGTGCCGGGCACCATCGACAACACCGCGTTCTTCGCGGGAGCCGCCCGGCACCTTCAGGGGCAGTCCGCCGGCGAGTACTCCGGCGACCACACCTCCTACGTCCGCCGCGAGCCCATCGGCGTCGTCGGCTCCATCGCGCCCTGGAACTACCCCCTCCAGATGGCCGCCTGGAAGATCCTCCCGGCGATCGCCGCGGGCAACACCATCGTGCTCAAGCCCGCCGAGCTCACCCCGCTCACCTCGCTGCTCTTCGCCCAGGCCGCCACCGACGCCGGGATCCCGGACGGTGTCGTCAACATCGTCACCGGGACCGGGAAGGAGGCCGGTGAGCACCTGGTCGGGCACCCCGGGGTGGCCATGACCTCCTTCACCGGCTCGACCGCCGTCGGCAAGCGCGTCGCCGAGATCGCGACCGCCACCGTGAAGCGGATCCACCTGGAGCTGGGCGGCAAGGCTCCCTTCGTCGTCTTCGACGACGCCGACATCGAGGCCGCCGCCCAGGGCGCCGTCGCCGGCTCGCTCATCAACAGCGGGCAGGACTGCACGGCCGCCACGCGCGCGTACGTGCAGCGACCGCTGTACGAGGAGTTCGTCGAGCGGACGGCCGCCCTCATGCGGAGCGTCCGGCTCGGTGACCCGTTCGCTCCGGGTACCGACCTCGGGCCGCTGATCTCGCACGTCCAGCGTGACCGGGTCGCCGGGTTCGTCGACCGTGCGCGTGCCTACGCGCGCGTCGTCACCGGCGGTGAGGCGCCCCAGGGTGATCTCGGGAACGGCGCGTACTATCGGCCCACCCTCGTGGCCGACGCGCCCCAGGACAGCGAGATCGTCCAGTGCGAGATCTTCGGGCCGGTTCTGGTCGTCCTGCCGTTCGACAGTGACGACGAGGGGATCGCGCTCGCCAACGACACCCCCTACGGACTCGCCGCCTCCGCCTGGAGCCGGGACGTCTACCGGGCGAACCGGGCCACCCGTGAGATCAAGGCGGGCTGCGTCTGGATCAACGACCACATCCCGATCATCAGCGAGATGCCGCACGGCGGCTACAAGGCGTCCGGCTTCGGCAAGGACATGTCAGCGTACTCCTTCGACGAGTACACCCAGATCAAGCACGTCATGTTCGACAACACCGCGGTGGCCAGGAAGGACTGGCACCGCACCGTCTTCGGGGACCGATAGCCAGATCAGGCGGGAGCAGCCGGCCGCCCGACCCACGACCGGCCTCCCCCGACCTTTCCGATCTCTCCCGAAAGGGCACCACGCGCATGGAGCAGTTCGAGCCCGACCGCCTGTCCCCGGCCCAAGTGGCCGCCATGCGGCGCAGCTTCCGCAACGGCCGGGCCGCGATGACCCGCCGTTCCCTGCTGCGCGCCTCCGCGGGCGGCGCGCTCACGGTGGGCGGCCTGGGCACGCTCAGTGCCTGCGGGATTCCCGCGGCCGGCAAGACCGAGGGCGGCACGTCCGCCGAGGACCACTCGGCGAAGGAGAAGACCGTCAGCTTCTCCAACTGGACCGAGTACATGGACGTCGACGACAGCGGCAAGCGCCACCCGACGCTGGAGCAGTTCACGAAGCGGACCGGGATCAAGGTCAAGTACACCGAGGACATCAACGACAACAACGAGTTCTTCGGCAAGATCAAACCGCAGCTGGCGGCGGGCCAGGACACCGGCCGCGACATCGTCGTCCTGACCGACTGGCTCGCGGCGCGGCTGATCCGCCTCGGCTGGGCCCAGAAACTGGACGCCTCCAACCTGCCGCACGCCTTCGCCAACCTCTCCCAGCAGTTCCGCGACCCCGACTGGGATCCGGGACGGGCGTACTCCTACCCCTGGCAGGGCATCTCGACGGTCATCGCCTACAACAAGAAGGCCCTCGACGGCGTCGAGGTGAAGACGGTCTCCGACCTGCTCGACAACCCCAAGCTCAAGGGCCGCGTCGGCTTCCTCACCGAGATGCGGGACACCGTCGGGATGACCCTGCTGGACATGGGCAAGGACCCGGCCAAGTTCAGCGACGACGACTACGACGCGGCGATCGCCCGCCTCCAGAAGGCCGTCGACAAGAAGCAGATCCGCCGTTTCACCGGCAACGACTACACCTCCGACCTCACCAGCGGAGACTTCGCCGCCTGCCTCGCCTGGGCCGGTGACGTCGTCCAGCTCAAGGCCGACAGCCCGGACATCGACTTCCTCATCCCGGACAGCGGCTACATGACGTCCAGCGACAACATGCTGATCCCGAACAAGGCCCGTCACAAGACGAACGCCGAGCGGCTCATCGACTTCTACTACGAGCCGAAGGCCGCCGCCGAGCTCGCCGCCTACATCAACTACGTCTGTCCCGTCGACGGCGTGAAGGAAGAGCTTGCGAAGATCGACGAGGACGCGGCGAACAACCCGCTGATCCTCCCCGACAAGGCCATGCAGGCCAAGTCCGTCGCCTTCCGCTCCCTGAGCTCGAAGGAAGAGACGGTCTACGAAGAGAAGTTCGCGAAGCTCACAGGGGCGTGACCACCATGACGAACGACACCAGCGGCGACGTCCGCCTCTCCGGCATCACCAAGACCTACGGCTCCTTCACCGCCGTGCACCCGCTCGACCTGACCGTGCCCCAGGGCTCCTTCTTCGCCCTGCTCGGCGCCTCCGGCTGCGGCAAGACCACCACCCTGCGCATGATCGCGGGCCTGGAGGAGCCCACCTCCGGCACGGTGCACCTCGGCGAGCAGGACGTGACGGCGCTCGCGCCGTACAAGCGGCCGGTGAACACGGTCTTCCAGTCGTACGCCCTCTTCCCGCACCTCGACATCTTCGAGAACGTCGCCTTCGGTCTGCGCCGGCGCGGCATCAAGTCGGTGAAGAAGCAGGTCGAGGAGATGCTCGACCTCGTCCAGCTCGGCGAGCAGGCCCGCAAGAAGCCGCACCAGCTCTCCGGTGGCCAGCAGCAGCGCGTCGCCGTGGCCCGCGCGCTGATCAACCACCCCAAGGTGCTGCTCCTCGACGAGCCGCTCGGCGCCCTCGACCTCAAGCTGCGCCGTCAGATGCAGCTGGAGCTCAAGCGCATCCAGACCGAGGTCGGCATCACCTTCGTCCACGTCACGCACGACCAGGAGGAGGCCATGACGATGGCCGACACGGTCGCCGTGATGAACGCGGGCCGCGTCGAGCAGCTCGGCTCGCCGACCGATCTGTACGAGAACCCGCGGACGACGTTCGTCGCCAACTTCCTCGGCACCTCGAACTTCATCGAGGCCGAGGTCGACTCCAGGAGCGGCGACGACATCGTGCTGAAGGCGGGCGGCGGCAAGCTGGTCCTGCCCGAGGCGCGCTGCGGCGCGCCCACGACGACCGGCGGCAAGGTGCTGGTCGGCGTACGCCCGGAGAAGATCTCCCTCAGCCACGCCGACGACGCGGGCGAGATACCGGAGGGCCGCAACCGCATCACCGGCAGGATCGCCGCCACGTCTTTCATCGGCGTCTCCACGCAGTACGTCGTCGACAGCGCCGTCTGCCCGGACTTCGAGGTCTACGTCCAGAACGTCGACCGCGACACCCGCCTGGTCCCGGGCGCCGAGGTGGTCCTGCACTGGAGCCCCGCCCACACCTTCGGCCTCGACGCCGCCCAGGACATCGACGCGGGCGTCGACGAGGGGGCGGCCGCCTGATGTCGACGCTCACCGAGGCGCCCCCGCCTCTCACCCCGACCGCCCCGAAGAAGAGGCCGCCCCGCAGACGCGGCCGCCTGGTGCCGTACTGGCTGCTGCTGCCCGGCATCCTGTGGCTGGTCGTCTTCTTCGCGCTGCCGATGATCTACCAGGCCTCCACGTCCGTGCAGACGGGCTCCCTGGAGGAGGGCTACAAGGTCACCTGGCACTTCGCGACCTACTGGGACGCCCTGTCCGAGTACTACCCGCAGTTCCTGCGCTCGGTGCTCTACGCCGGCTCGGCGACGGTCCTGTGCCTGGTCCTCGGCTATCCCCTCGCGTACCTCATCGCCTTCCGGGCGGGCCGCTGGCGGAACCTGATCATGATCCTGGTGATCGCGCCGTTCTTCACCAGCTTCCTGATCCGCACCCTGGCCTGGAAGACGATCCTCGCGGACGGCGGCCCGGTCGTCGGAGCCCTCAACGCGCTGCACGTCCTGGACGTCACCAGCTGGCTCGGGATGACCGAGGGCGACCGCGTACTGGCCACGCCGCTGGCGGTGGTGTGCGGTCTGACCTACAACTTCCTGCCGTTCATGATCCTTCCGCTGTACACCTCGCTGGAGCGCATCGACCCACGGCTGCACGAGGCGGCGGGCGACCTGTACGCCAAGCCCAGCACCGTCTTCCGCAAGGTCACCTTTCCGCTGTCGATGCCGGGCGTCGTCTCCGGCACGCTGCTGACCTTCATCCCGGCGGCCGGCGACTACGTCAACGCGGATCTGCTCGGTTCCACCGACACCCGCATGGTCGGAAACGTCATCCAGACGCAGTTCCTGCGCATCCTGGACTACCCGACGGCCGCGGCCCTCTCCTTCATCCTGATGGCCGCCATCCTCGTCATGGTGACCGTCTACATCCGCAGGTCCGGCACGGAGGATCTGGTTTAAATGGACACGCGACCAAGTCGCATATTCGACACGAGCGTCAACTGGCTCAAGCGCAATCTCGTCGTCATCGCGGGACTGCTGACGCTCGCCTATCTGCTGCTGCCGAACATCGTCGTGACGGTGTTCTCCTTCAACCAGCCGAAGGGCCGCTTCAATTACGAGTGGCAGGAATTCTCCACGGCCGCCTGGCAGGACCCGTGCGGAGTCTCCGACCTGTGCGGCTCACTGTCGGTCAGCCTCCAGATCGCGTTCTGGGCGACGCTCGGCGCCACCCTGCTCGGCACGATGATCGCCTTCGCGCTGGTCCGCTACCGCTTCCGGGCGCGGGGCGCCGTGAACTCGCTGATCTTCCTGCCGATGGCGATGCCCGAGGTCGTCATGGCGGCCTCGCTGCTCACCCTGTTCCTCAACATGGGCGCCCAGCTGGGGTTCTGGACGATCCTCATCGCCCACATCATGTTCTGCCTGAGCTTCGTCGTGACGGCGGTGAAGGCGCGCGTGATGTCGATGGACCCGCGTCTGGAGCAGGCCGCGCAGGACCTGTACGCCGGACCCGTCCAGACGTTCCTGCGCGTCACCCTGCCGATCGCCGCCCCCGGAATCGCGGCGGGCGCGCTGCTCGCCTTCGCGCTCTCCTTCGACGATTTCATCATCACCAATTTCAACGCGGGTTCCACCGTCACCTTCCCGATGTTCGTCTGGGGCTCGGCCCAGCGTGGAACGCCCGTTCAGATCAATGTCATCGGTACGGCCATGTTCGTCGTCGCCGTACTGTTCGTGCTGACTTCCATGGTCATCGGTAATCGCCGCAACAGACAAAAGGCATAACTGTAGGGAGTTGAAATCATGGCCCCAAGCGCCATGAATCACTGGACGAAGTCGCTCTCCGACGCCCAGCCGGTCCCGTACTGGCTGGACGACCCCGGCAGGCCCCACCCCGAACCCGCCCTCACCACCGCCGAGACCTGCGACCTGCTGGTCGTCGGCGGAGGCTACAGCGGACTGTGGACCGCGCTCCTCGCCAAGGAGCGCGACCCGCGGCGGGACGTGGTCCTGCTCGAAGGCCGTGAGGTGGGCTGGGCCGCCTCCGGCCGCAACGGCGGCTTCTGCGCCGCCTCCCTCACCCACGGTCTGCCCAACGGGCTGGCCCGCTGGCCCGACGAGATCCACACCTTGGAGGAGCTGGGCGCGCGCAACCTCGACGAGATCGAGAAGGCGGTCGCCCGCTACTCCCTGAACTGCGACTTCGAACGCACCGGCGAGATCGACGTCGCCACCGAGACGTACCAGGCGTGGGAACTGCGCGACTGGTACGAGGAACTGCGGGACAAGGGCCTGGCCGACGGCATCGAGTTCCTGGACCGGGAGGCGGTGCGGGCACAGGTCGACTCACCGACCTTCCAGGCCGGCCTCCACGACCGCCGCGGCGTCGCCATGCTCAACCCGGCCAAGCTGGTGTGGGGCCTGAAGCGGGCCTGCGTGGACCTCGGCGTCCGCGTCTACGAGCACACTCCCGCCCTCACCCTGAAGCCGTACGGCGCCGGCATGGCCGTACGCACGCCCTACGGCCAGGTGCGCGCACGCCAGGTCGCCCTCGGCACGAACATCTTCCCGAGCCTGGTCAAGCGCGTGCGCGCCTACACCGTCCCGGTCTACGACTACGCCCTGATGACCGAGCCGCTCACCGCCGACCAGCTCGCCTCGATCGGCTGGCAGAACAGGCAGGGCCTCGGCGACTCGGCGAACCAGTTCCACTACTTCCGCCTCTCCGCCGACAACCGCGTCCTGTGGGGCGGCTACGACGCGATCTACCCGTACGGCGGCCGGGTCCGTGCCGAGTACGACGACCGCCCGCAGACGTACGCCAAGCTCGCCGGGCACTTCTTCACCTGCTTCCCGCAGCTGGAGGGCATCCGCTTCACGCACGCGTGGGGCGGCGCCATCGACACCTGCTCACGCTTCTCGGCGTTCTTCGGGACCGCCCATCAGGGCAAGGTGGCGTACGCGGCGGGCTTCACGGGTCTCGGTGTCGGGGCGACCCGGTTCGGCGCGGACGTGATGCTGGACCTGCTGGCGGGGGAGCGCACGCAACGCACACAGCTCGAAATGGTCCGCAGGAAGCCGCTCCCCTTCCCTCCCGAGCCCTTCGCCTGGACCGGCATCGCGCTCACCAAGTGGTCGCTGGCGCGCGCCGACGCGCACGGCGGCCGCCGGAACCTGTGGCTGAGGACGATGGACCGACTGGGCCTCGGCTTCGACAGTTGATGTGATCCAGATCACTGCGAATCGGTTGCGGGAACCCGCGTAATGCCCGCCGGGTGACCTCCCTCTCCCTCGTGACGCGATCGGCGTCCACGACAGAAAGGGAGGTCACCGTCATGACAGGGGCGAAGACGGCGGTGGAGTGGCTGGCATCCGTCGCTCCGGATCCCGAGGCCTGCCGCTGGGAGTGGGAGCGCAACCCCCTGGGGGTCGCCCTGCTGCCGGCCGGCAGGGCCTGGGACGTGCTCATCCTGCCTGCCGAACTCGGCTATCCCACGCTCGACGTCCTCACCCGCATCCTCGACCAACTCGGCCCGGTCCTGGTCGACTTCGGTGACGCGCGCATGGGCTTCTTCGTGCCGCCCGGCACGGCCGCCCGCTGGCTGGGCACCGGCATCCGCACGGCCGGATCCGGCACCTGGATCGTCGTCCCGTACCCGGGGCGGGCCAGCGGTGGGGTGCGCTGGCTGGTCCCGCCGGACGGCACCGGCACCCTCATCGACCCGGCACTGCTCGAACTGGCCATGCACGAGGCGGCGGCGGGTCTGGCGGCGGAAGGGGAGGGGTGACGCGCGAAAAGCCTTGACAAGGCGGATTGGTCTGGACCAAGTTGTGGGCGCTCCACCCTCCAATTCCCCCATGCCTGGAGGTACTTGTGGATCGCTTCAGACCTCTCGCCCTGCTCGCCGCCGTGGTACTGACCCTGCCCGGTGTCACCGCGCTCTCGTCGGCCGCCCGTGCGGCCGACGCGGACCTCGTACGCAACGGCGGTTTCGAGTCCGGCCTCGACGGCTGGACCTGCCCGGCCGGTACGACCGTGAACTCACCGGTGCGCAGCGGCAGTTTTGCGCTCCAGGCGACCCCGGCCGGCGCCGACAACGCCCGGTGCGCCCAGACGGTGACCGTGAAGCCGGACTCCCAGTACACGCTGTCCGGGCACGTCCGCGGCTCCTACGTCCACCTCGGCGCGAGCGGTACAGGCACCACCGACGTCTCCACCTGGACCCGGTCGGCCCCCGCCTGGCAGCAGCTCACGACGACCTTTCGGACCGGCCCCGCCACCACCCGCGTCACCCTCTACACCCACGGCTGGTACGGCACGGGCGCCTACCACGCCGACGACATCTCGCTCGTCGGACCGGGAGGGGAGACCGGGCAGCCGCCCGCAGCCCCGACCGGCCTGAAGACCGGCGCGGTCACCTCCTCCAGCGTCGCCCTGTCCTGGACGCCGGTGCCGGGCGCGACGAGCTACGCCGTCCACCGCGACGGCGCCAAGGTCCAGACGGTGAGCGGCACTTCGGCGACGATCGGTGGGCTCTCACCCTCGACGGCGTACGGCTTCCAGGTCACCGCCGTGAACGAGGCGGGCGAGTCCCCGCGGTCGGCCACGGTGACCGCCACGACCACCGCCCGGCCGGGCGGCGAGGGTCCGGACCTGCCGGCCCATGCCCTGGTCGGCTATCTCCACGCGAGCTTCGCCAACGGCTCCGGCTACACCCGCCTGGCCGACGTTCCCGACAGCTGGGACGTCATCGACCTCGCCTTCGGCGAGCCGACCTCGGTCACCTCGGGCGACATCCGCTTCGAGCGCTGCCCCGCCACCGAGTGCCCGAACGTCGAGAGCGACGCCGAGTTCAAGACGGCGATCCGTGCCAAGCAGGCGGCCGGCAAGAAGGTGCTGATCTCCGTCGGCGGCCAGAACGGCCAGGTGCGGCTGACGACCACCGCGGCGCGGGACACCTTCGTGTCCTCCGTTTCGAAGATCATCGACGAGTACGGCCTCGACGGCCTCGACATCGACTTCGAGGGCCACTCGCTCTCCTTGAACGCCGACGACACCGACTTCAGGGACCCGAAGACGCCGGTCATCGTCCATCTCATCTCGGCACTGAAGACCCTGAAGGCGAAGTACGGCGACGACTTCGTGCTGACCATGGCCCCGGAGACCTTCTTCGTCCAGCTCGGCCACCAGTACTACGGCACCGGCAGATGGGGCGGCCAGGACCCGAGGGCAGGGGCGTATCTCCCGGTCATCCACGCCCTGCGCGACGCCCTGACGCTGCTGCACGTCCAGGACTACAACTCCGGCCCGATCATGGGCCTGGACAACCAGTACCACTCGATGGGCGGCGCCGACTTCCACATCGCCATGACCGACATGCTGCTCACCGGCTTCCCGGTGGCGGGCGACGCGAACAACGTCTTCCCGCCGCTGCGCCCCGACCAGGTGGCGATCGGTATGCCGGCGTCGACCCACGCGGGCAACGGACATGTCCCGCCCGCCGAGGTCATCAAGACCCTCGACTGCCTGACGAAGAGGACGAACTGCGGCTCGTACGCCCCGCACGGCACCTGGCCGGCGCTGCGCGGCCTGATGACATGGTCGGTCAACTGGGACCGCTTCGGCGGCTGGGAGTTCCAGCGGACGTTCGACGGCTACTTCGGCTGAGGAACAGCCACAGCAGCGAGAGCAGCACCGCGCCCAGGCACCAACTGGCCACGACGTCCAGTGGCCAGTGGTAGCCGCGCCGGACCAGACCGAAGGCGACGCCGAGGTTGAGGGCGGCGCAGAGCGCGAGCAGTGCCCGGCGGGCGAGGGCGGATCTCAGCCAGGGAAGGAGCAGCAGGGTCGCGGCCCCGTAGGCGACGGCGGCCGTGGCCGTGTGGCCGGACGGGTAGTAGCCGGTGGCGGATGGCACGGCCGGCGTGCCGGGGCGGTCGGTCAGCACCTTCAGCGGTACCACCAGCGCCGGGACCAGAACCATGTGCAGGGCGGCGCAGGCGGCGGGCGCCCACCAGTGGTGTCCGCCAGTGCGCCGGTGGCGCCAGGTCGCGCACGCCAGGGCGGCGGCGAGCACCGGCACCGCGACCTGCACATTGCCGAGATCTGCGAGGAACTCGGAGAGGCGGTCCGGGTGGACCAGGGCCCGGCTGACCGTCGCGTCGGCGTCCAGCAGGGGGCCGTCGGCCATCACCTGCCAGGTGATGAGCGCGAAGAGGAGAGCGGGAAGCCCGAGAAGGAGGAAGAGGGAGGTCGGCCGCCCCGGAACAGGGGGGGTGGTTCCGAGGCGGCCGTCCGGACCGGGTGGTCGCGCGCCCCGGGGGGTTTGGGGCGGGCGACTGTCCGATCGGTGAGGAGATCCAGAGCCGGAGGCTCCGGTTGTGTGCGCGAGGGCACGACCAGGTCGAAGCTGGGGAGGCCTCGGCCCGAAGTCGCCCAGAGTCCCCTCTGGGCGGGGTGTATCTCTCATCTGCTTAGAACCTACGACAGGGGAAGGGGGTTCGACAGGTGGAATCGCGTCCTGACATCCACCTCGCACACCTTCTTCACACGCTCTGACGACGGCCGCCCCAGCCCCGGAACCGCGTGCGGTGTCGGGGCTGGGGCGCAGGAGACCACCGGGCCGGGACCCTGGCGCTCACCAGTGGTTTCGCCGGGACCTCAGATACGGGCGAAGGCCTGCTCGATGATGTCGAGACCCTCGTTCAGCAGGTCCTCGCCGATGACCAGCGGGGGCAGGAAGCGCAGCACGTTGCCGTAGGTGCCACAGGTCAGGACCAGCAGGCCCTCGGCGTGGCAGGCCTTGGCGAGGGCGCCGGTCGCCTCCGGGTTCGGCTCCTTGGTGGCGCGGTCCTTGACCAGCTCGATGGCGATCATCGCGCCGCGGCCGCGGATGTCGCCGATGATGTCGAACTTCTCGGCCATGGCGCCGAGGCGGGCCTTCATGATCGCCTCGATGCTCTTCGCCTTGGCGTTGAGGTCGAGCTCCTTCATCGTCTCGATCGAGCCGAGCGCGCCGGCACACGCGACCGGGTTGCCGCCGTAGGTGCCGCCCAGGCCACCGGCGTGCGCGGCGTCCATGATCTCGGCGCGGCCGGTCACGGCGGCGAGCGGCAGACCGCCCGCGATGCCCTTCGCGGTGGTGATCAGGTCGGGGACGATGCCCTCGTCCTCGCACGCGAACCACTGGCCGGTGCGGCAGAAGCCGGACTGGATCTCGTCCGCCACGAAGACGATGCCGTTGTCGGCGGCGAACTGGCGGATCGCGGGCAGGAAGCCCTTGGCCGGCTCGATGAAGCCGCCCTCGCCGAGGACCGGCTCGATGATGATCGCGGCGACGTTCTCAGGGCCCACCTGCTTGGAGATCTGGTCGATGGCCTGCGCGGCGGCCTCCGGCCCCGCGTTCTCCGGGCCGGTCGGCCAGCGGTAGCCGTACGCCACCGGCACCCGGTAGACCTCGGGCGCGAACGGGCCGAAGCCGTGCTTGTACGGCATGTTCTTCGCGGTCAGCGCCATGGTGAGGTTGGTGCGGCCGTGGTAGCCGTGGTCGAAGACGACCACGGCCTGACGCTTGGTGTACGCACGCGCGATCTTGACGGCGTTCTCGACGGCTTCGGCGCCGGAGTTGAACAGCGCCGACTTCTTGGCGTGGTCACCCGGGGTCAGCTCGGCGAGGGCCTCGGCGACCTCCACGTAGCCCTCGTACGGCGTGACCATGAAACAGGTGTGGGTGAAGTCGGCGAGCTGGGCGGAGGCCCGGCGTACGACGGCCTCGGCGGAGGCGCCGACCGACGTCACGGCGATGCCGGAGCCGAAGTCGATCAGGCGGTTGCCGTCGACGTCCTCGATGATGCCGCCGCCCGCACGCGCGGTGAACACGGGCAGCACGGAGCCCACGCCCTGCGCGACCGCGGCGGTACGGCGGGCCTGCAGCTCCTGCGACTTCGGGCCGGGGATGGCGGTGACGACGCGGCGCTCCTGCGGAAGTGCGCTCATGAGGGGCTCCTGGGGGTTTTGCTGACGCTTGTCTTGTCTTTTCTCGCAGGCTAGGGCGGGGAGTGGGGGGTGGGCATGCTCCATGTGGGCGTTGTCGGCACGGCGTGTTGTCCGCGGTGGACATGGCGCTCGTGGCGACGCCCGGCCGCGTAAGCGGTGAAGTCCCCATGCGAGGGCGTTAGATTGGCTCGCTGATGGTGGACGGAGCGGCTGGTCAGGGGGCAAGGGCGATGGACAGCGACGGGACGCAGGACGCGCGGGGCACGCATGCGACGCCTGTGCCGCGTCCGGCGGTACCGCCGGAGGCTCCTGCGGTGCCGCCGCGGCCGACGCGGGCACCCGGGGTGCCGGGGCCGGACGGGCCGTTCCTGGCCTGGCTGCGGGCGCCGCGACCGGAGACCCCGCCAGGTGTGTGGCGGTTCGGGCACGTGCCCCGGCCGGACGAGGAACCCGAGCGGATCCCGACGCGCCAGCTGCTGAGCGGTGCGCTGATCGCCTTCCTGGTCGGCTGGCTGATCTGGTCGCTGCTGTGGAACGGCTATCTCGGCGGCTGGTGGGTGCTGCCCCTGGAGCTGTTCACCCCGGACTCCTGGCGCGAGAACAACGACCGCGTCGGCAACGCCGTCCTCTGGTACAGCTACTACACGCTCATCGCCCTCGCCATCATGCTGGCCGTCGGCCGCCTGGGCCGCTGGGGCGAGGTCTGGCGCCGCTTCGGCCCGCCCGCCTGGCGCCCGGGAGCACCCGCGGCCGAGCGCCCGCCCGCCCCCGAGCAGGACCTCGCCTCCTGGCCGGCGCTGCGGGCCGCGGGGGCCGACGCCGCCGCCGAGCGGCTCGCCGCCGACGCACGGGCGGGGCTGATGCGCGACGTCGACTACGCCCGGATCGCCCGCGCCTGGCAGGGCGTGAGCAGCGGACGCCATGACCTCGCCACGTTCACGGGCGCCGTGCTCAAGGACGGCGCCGCGGCCTGTCTGCACCCGTCGGGCGAGCGGGACCTGCCCTCTCGTGCCGCCCGGCACGACCTGGTCAGCGGCCAGGTCAGGCTCGGCACGACCGCCGACGACCCGCGCAACCCCTACGCCTACCGGGGCACCGGCCTCGGCCTCGGCCCCGACCTGCTCGGCACCTCCCTGCTCGCGGTCGGGCCGGCCGGATCCGGCAAGACCGGGACCGTGGTGCGGCCGCTCGCCGAGTCGCTGTGCCTGCACGCGCTGGCCGGGCGGGCCGCGGTCGTCGTGGTCGGCGCGGCGGGCGCGGGGCTCGGACCGGCGGACGCGTACGACGTCGTCGTACGGATCGGCGATCCGGACTCGGTGTACGACCTGGACCTGTACGGCGGCACCAGCGACCCCGACGAGGCCGCGGCCGTGCTCGCCGAGGCACTCGTCGGGGATCTCGCCGACCCGCACCCCGGCAGCGACAGCCGGCGCTCCACCACCGTGCTGGCCCAGCTCCTCGGGCCGTTCCGGGCGGTCCACGACCGCTTCCCGTCCGTGCCGGAGCTGCGGCAGCTGCTGGACGGCTCGCCCGGTGCGCTCGGCGCGCTGCGCACGGCGCTGGAGGGCTCCGGGCAGGAGTCGCTCATGCGCGAGCTGGACGCACGGGAGCGGCAGCTGGGGCACCCCGGTGATGTGGCGGCGGTGCTCGCGGACCGGGTGGCGTTGCTCGACCGGCCGGCCTTCGCGGGGTTCTTCGACACCTCGGGCCGGTCGCGGCCGTTCTCGCTGAAGGCGCTCGACCACCCCGTCCGGGTCCGCATCGACCTGCCCGCGCGCGGGCACGCCGAGGCCTCGCGGATGCTGGCACGGCTGGTCCTCGCCCAGTTCACGGCGAGTGTCGCGGTGCGGGAGGACCGGTCGCTGTTCGCCTGCCTGATCCTCGACGACGCGACCGGGGTGGTCACGCCCGAAGCGGTCCGCGGCATCCAGCGGCTGCGGTCGGGCAACGCGGGCGCCGTGCTCACGCTGCGCTCCCTGGACGACGTACCGAGGCCGCTGCGCGGGCCGCTGCTCGGGGCCACCGGGTGCCGGATGGCGCTGGCCGGGGTCACGCCGTGGGACGGGCAGGACTTCGCCGAGGTCTGGGGCAAGGAGTGGACCGAGGCCCGGGACGTCACCGACCGGCAGATCATCGCCGAGACGCCGGCCGGGAAGGCGGTGCACGCCTTGCGGCGAGTGATCACCGGCAAGGCGCCGACCGCGCGGGCGGTGACCGTCCGGCAGGTCGAGCGGGAGCGCTGGTCCGCCTCCGAACTGGCCCACGCGGTCCCTCCGGGGCACGCGGTGCTGTCGCTGACCAGCGTCCAGGGGGAGCACGCGCCGCCGTTGCTGGTGGATCTGCGGGGGTGACCCGGTATCCGGGCGTCGGGTCACACGCGACCGTACGGTGAGGCAGAATCGGCACAGGCCGTTCATACACGGCGGCCAAAAGATCACAGGGATCACGTGGGTGATCACCGTGATCACACAGATCACACGGATGTGAAGGCCTCATGCCCCCGACGCTCGCCTCGCTCGTCCACCACTCCGCGCTCAAGCTGACCGTGCGGGCGGGCGAGGACCGCCTGGACGTGCCCGTGCGCTGGGCGCACGTCAGCGAGCTCGCCGACCCCGTCCCCTACATGGAGGGCGGGGAACTGCTGCTGGTCACCGCGCTCAAGCTGGACGCGGAGAACCCCGAGGCGATGCGGCGCTACGTACGGCGGCTGGTCGGCGCGGGCGTGGTCGGCCTCGGCTTCGCGGTCGGCGTCAACTACGAGGAGGTCCCCGAGGCGCTGGTCGAGGCGGCGAAGCAGGAGGGCCTGCCGCTGCTGGAAGTACCTCGCCGTACGCCCTTCCTCGCCATCAGCAAGGCGGTGTCGGCGGCGATCGCGGCCGACCAGTACCGGGCGGTGACGGCAGGGTTCGCGGCGCAGCGGGAACTGACGAAGCAGGCGCTGAACGCCGGCCCCGAAGGGCTGCTGGCCGTGCTCGCGTCGCAGGTGAACGGCTGGGCGGCGCTGTACGACGCCTCCGGTGCCGTGGTCGCGACGGCACCCGACTGGGCGGGGCGGCGGGCGGCGCGGCTCACCGCGGACGTGGAGCGGCTGCGCGAGCGTCCCGCGCCCGCGTCGTCCGTGGTCGGCGGGCCCGAGCACGAGGACCGGGTCGAGCTGCACACCCTCGGCACGGGGCGCCGGCCGCGCGCGGCGCTCGCGGTGGGAACGGCGGCGGCACCGGGCACGGCGGAGCGCTACGCCGTCCACTCGGCGATCGCGCTGCTGACCCTGACGACCGAACGGTCCCGGTCGCTGCACGCGGCCGAACAGCGGGTCGGGGCCGCTGTGCTGCGCATGCTGCTCGCCGGGGAGCCGGATCACGCCCGGGCGGTCGCGGGGGATCTGTACGGCGGCCTCCTGGACGCGCCCTTCCGGGTGATCGTCGCCGAGGCCGGGTCGGTGTCGGCGGCACGCGTGGTGGACTCCGGGGCGCGGGTGACGCTCACCAAGCCGTCGGCAGCGGCGCTGGCCGTGGTCTCCGGCGGGGCGAACGGTGATCCGCTGGGGGCGCTCACCGAGGTCGTGGAGTCGGCGGCGGCCCGGGCCGGGGAGTCCGTGCTGGTGGTGCCGGAAGGGGAGGGCGACACCGCGCGGGTGGTGGTGCTCGCCGCGGACGGGGGCGCCGCGGTCAAGGCGTGCGCGCAGTACGCGGCGGCCCTGGAGGCGGCGCGCGCGGGGGCCGTACCGGAGGGGCACGCGGGTGCCGACGAGGACGAACTGGTCGTGGGGCTCTCGGCGCCGTCGGGGCCCATCGCCGCGGCGGCCGCCTACAAGCAGGCCGAGCAGGCCGTGTCGGTGGCCCGGCGCCGGGGGCGGGTGTGCGTGGAGCACGAGCAGCTGGCCGCGGGGTCGGTGCTGCCGCTGCTCGCCGACGACGCCGTGAAGGCGTTCGCGGACGGGCTGCTGCGGGCGCTGCACGAGCACGACGCGACGGGCCGCGGGGACCTGGTCGCCTCGCTGCGGGCCTGGCTGTCGCGGCACGGGCAGTGGGACGCGGCGGCCGCCGACCTCGGAGTGCACCGGCACACGCTGCGGTACCGGATGCGGCGCGTGGAGGAGATCCTGGGGCGCTCGCTGGACGACGCGGACGTGCGGATGGAGCTCTGGCTGGCGCTGAAGGCCACATCGGCCGAGTGAGTCCCCCCGCGGGACGGAGTGCCGGACGGCCGCGTACGCCAAATCGGCGCATGCCCCGTACCGCATCACTACACCGCGGCCAAGCGATCCCGCACCTCCTCCCCCCTACCGTGGACCCCGACACAGGACACCCCCAACGCGGAAGGGCCGGGAAATCGACATGACTTCCACTTACGCCTTCTGGCTCGCCGGCCGCCAGGTCGGCGGCGAGGACAGCTTCGACGTGACCTCCCCTTGGGACGGGCGGACCGTCGGCAAGGTGAGCGTGCCGACGGACGCGCAGATCGAGGAGGCCGTGGCCGCCGCGTACGCCGTGCGGGACGAGTTCGCCGCGACCCCGGCCCATGTGCGTGCAGCCGCGCTCGACCACGTCAGCAAGCGGCTCGCCGCGCGCACCGAGGAGATCGCGCAGCTCATCTCCGCCGAGAACGGCAAGCCCATGAAGTGGGCCCGCGGCGAGGTCGGCCGTGCCGTGTCCGTGTTCCGGTTCGCTGCCGAGGAGGCCCGGCGGTTCAACGGCGGCGAGGCCCAGCGCCTCGACACCGACCTCGGCGGCCAGGGCCGACTCGCCCTGACCCGGCGCTTCCCCAAGGGCGTCGTCCTCGGCATCGCGCCCTTCAACTTCCCGCTCAACCTCTGCGCCCACAAGGTCGCCCCGGCCATCGCCGCCGGCGCGCCGATCATCCTCAAGCCGGCCCCGGCCACTCCGCTGTCCGGGCTGGTCATCGGCGAGCTGCTGGCCGAGACCGATCTGCCGGCCGGCGCCTGGAGCATCCTGCCGGTCCCCAACGACCGGATGCCCGCGCTCGTCCAGGACCCGCGCCTGCCCGTGATCTCCTTCACCGGGTCCGAGAAGGTCGGCTACGCGATCATGGACTCGGTGCCCCGCAAGCACTGCACCCTGGAGCTGGGCGGCAACGGCGCGGCGGTCGTGCTCGCCGACTACGCCTCCGACGCGGACCTCGACTGGGCCGCCGGCCGCATCGCCACCTTCTCCAACTACCAGGGCGGCCAGTCCTGCATCTCGGTGCAGCGGGTGATCGCGGACGCCTCGGTGTACGACCGTCTGCTGCCGCGCGTCGTCGCCGCCGTCGAGGCCCAGGTCACCGGTGACCCGGGCGACGACACGACGGACGTCGGGCCGCTGGTCAGCGAGGACGCCGCCAAGCGCGTCGAGGCGTGGGTGGACGAGGCCGTCGCCGCCGGGGCGAAGCTGCTCACCGGTGGCAAGCGCGACGGCGCCTCCTACGCGCCGACCGTCCTCACCGACGTACCGGCCGACGCCACCCTCGCCTGCGAGGAAATCTTCGGACCTGTCCTCACCGTGCAGAAGGTCGACGGGGAGGACGCCGCCTTCGCCGCCGTCAACGACTCCAAGTACGGCCTCCAGGCGGGCGTGTTCACCCACGACCTGCAGACCGCCTTCCGGGCCCACCGGGCGCTGGAGGTCGGCGGCGTGGTCGTCGGCGACGTCCCCTCCTACCGTGCCGACCAGATGCCGTACGGCGGCGCCAAGCAGTCCGGCGTGGGGCGCGAGGGCGTGAGGTTCGCGATGGACGACTACACCTACGAGCGGGTGCTGGTCCTCACCGGGCTCGCCCTGTGAGCACCTCCTGAACGGACGGCCGGAGCCCGCTGTGCGGGGGCTCCGGCCGTCGGCGTCACCCCGGTCGTCCGGGTCCGCGAAAACTCCTGGCTAATGGGAACCGTTTTCAGGTACAGTCGGATGTGACGCGAGTTTCGCCGTCCCGAAGGGGTCCGGCACCGATGCCTTCCGGTGCCGGGCCCCTTCTTCGCGCCGGCCTGCTCCGGACCCTCAACCGGAGAAGCCGACGTGCGCGAGCCGCAACGAGCCGCGCAGCCCGAGGCGGACGTCGTGGACGCCCTCGGCGACGATCCCGGCGCTCAGGGTCGTGTAGTCGTACGGGCCTCCCGCATCCGACGCGTCGGATGCCAGGACGGCGAGCACCGGGCCGCCGTCCAGCGACACCTCGATCACGCCCTCGCCGGACACGGTCGCCGTCACCCGCGTGACACCGTCCCCGAAGTCGCAGCTCAGATAGACCAGTTCGGCCGCCGTGCCCCGGGCCGGCGTCACCGCGTCGCCCGAGACCTTCGTGCGGTCGACGATCGCGACGCCGCGCTGCGTGTCGAAGTCGGCCGCGTCGAGGCCGCGGTGCGTCACCGGACGCGGTGCGCCCGCCTCGCCGTCCAGGACCAGCGTCGTCCGCAGCCGGACGTCCTCGCTGGACGCGCCGGCCAGCAGCTCGTACGGGCCGGGCTCGCGGCGCCATCCGCCCCGTGCTGCGTCCCAGAAGTCGAAGGCGGACAGCGGGAGTTCGAAGGTGAGTGCGGTCCGCTCGCCGGGCTCCAGCCGCACCCTGCCGTGCGCCACCAGCTCGCGGCGCGGACGCGGCACGGACGGCTCCACCGCGCGGGTGTAGAGCTGGGCGACCTCGTCGGCCGTCACATCACCGGTGTTGGTGACCGTGAAGGAGACGTGCAGCGCGTCGTCCGCCACCCGGGTCTCCAGATCGCCGTAGGCGAACGTCGTGTACGACAGGCCGTGCCCGAACGGGAACAGCGCGGTCCCCTCGAAGTACAGGTAGGTCTGACGGCCGCCGATCACGTCGTAGTCGAGGAGGTCGGGCAGGTCGGCGTCGTCGGCGTACCAGGTCTGCGGAAGGCGGCCCGCGGGGGAGACGTCGCCGGCCAGGATCCGGGCCAGCGCGGTGCCGGCCGCCTGGCCGCCGTGGGCCGTCCACAGCATCGCCGGGACCTCGGTGTGGTCGACCGTGTACGGGTACGCCGACACCAGTGCCAGCACGGTCTTCGGGTTGGCCGCGCGGGCGGCGCGCAGCAGGCGCTCCTGGTGCGCGGGAAGGGCGAGGGTCGTACGGTCCTCGGTCTCGCGTCCATTGATGTGCGGGTCGTTGCCGGCCACCACCAGCACCACGTCCGCCTGCCCGGCGGCCCTGGCCACGGCGTCCTCGCCGGTCTCGACCACGACGATCTCGAAGATCTCCCCCGGCCCTTCGGCAACCCTGACGCCGTCCGCGGCGACACAGACGTGGCGACCCGTACCGATGTGCCGGAGGAGGTGCCCGTTCTCGTGCGGTTCCAGGCGGAACGTCTCCTGGACGACCCAGCCTCCGGGCTGGTCGGCGGAGGCGCGGACGCATCCGTCCTCGGCGACGGAGAGATAGCGCCCGTCGGGGGCGCGCAGCGTCAGCACGCCCTCGCCCCAGTCGACGAGGGCGAGTTCGGTGCCGTCCGGGCCGGCGGTGAGCGGGGGCAGGTCCGTC
The DNA here is from genome assembly GCF_053594495.1 of Streptomyces sp. NPDC001920. Lineage (NCBI taxonomy): Bacteria > Bacillati > Actinomycetota > Actinomycetes > Kitasatosporales > Streptomycetaceae > Streptomyces > Streptomyces sp. NPDC001920. Next base: position 21,032 of record NZ_JBSFEP010000013.1, on the reverse strand, counting down.
CGCCCGGCGAGCAGGGCCGGGTCGAGGGCGCCCTCCGCGCCGCGCACCTCGTCGTCGGCATCCGCCTCGGGGACGTGCAGGAAGGTTCCGGCCGAGGTCTTCAGCAGGACGCGGTCCACGCCCTCGGCGAACTCCACGCGCTCCGCGCCGAACCGCTCGCGCAGACCCGCCAGCGGGGTGGAGCGGTGGATGAGCGTGCCGCTGTACCAGTCGAGCTTGCACTCGTCGGCGAGCAGGCCCACCACCGCCATCCGGGTGCCCGGGGCGAGCGGCAGCACATGGCCGTTGTTCTTGAGCAGGACGACCGCCTGCTCGGCGGCCTCCTGGGCGAGGGCGCGGTGGGCGGGGGTGTCGAAGTCCTTGGTGAGTGCGTGCGGGTCGTACTCCGGGTCGAACTCGCCGAGCCGGAAGCGGACCGACAACTGGCGGCGGACCGCCGCGTCGACGTCCGACTCGGTCAACAGGCCGCGCTCCAGGGCGCCCCGCACACGTGCCGTGATCTGCGAGCTGTCGGTGCCGTGGTCGGTGAAGCTGTCCACACCGGCCAGCAGCGTGGCCGCAGTCGCCTCCTCGTGGGTGTCGAAGTAGTGCTCGGAGTCGACCAGGTTGGAGGGCGCGCCCGCGTCCGAACAGACCATCAGGTCCTGTTCGGTCCAGGCGCGCAGATGCTCACGCAGGTACGGCGAGACATGGTTCGGCCGGCCGTTGACCAGGTTGTACGCCGGCATCACCCCGGCCGTCGCCCCCGCCTCGACCGTCTCGCGGAAGGCGCGCAGGTCGTACTCGTGCAGCACGCGCGGGCGGACGGAGGCGGCCGTGACGTCGCGGCCCGTCTCGTGGTTGTGGGCCAGCCAGTGCTTGAGGACGGGCGCGGTGCGCCAGTACGTCGGGTGGTCGCCGCGCAGGCCGCGGGTGTAGGCGACGGCGATGGCCGAGGTGAGCTTGGGGTCCTCGGAGTAGCCCTCCTCGTTGCGGCCCCACAGCGGGTGGCGCAGGAGGTTCACGGTGGGGGACCAGACGTTCAGCCCCACGCGGTCGTCGCGGGCGCGCATCGCCCTGGTCTCCTTGGAGACGGCTTCGCCGACCCGTCGTACGAGATCGGTGTTCCAGGTCGCGGCGAGGCCCACCGCCTGCGGGAAGACGGTGGCCGGGCCCATCCAGGCCACCCCGTGCAGAGCCTCCTGCCCGGTGCGGAACGCGTCGATGCCGAGCCGCTCGACGGCGGGCACGAACTGGTGCAGGAACCCGATCTTCTCATCGAGAGTGAGACGGGACATCAGGTCGTCGATGCGCTTCGCGAACGGCAGGCGCTGATCGCGGAAAGGCGGCGTGGGCGGCGTTTGTGCGGTCACTTGGGGTTCCCCTTGCAAAGGAGCGGCGAGGCGCTTTCGAAGCGCTTCGATGCTCAGTCGACTCGGGGTGGGGTGTCAAGACACCCAGCCGCAATAAGTCCGACTCCTCACCGGTATGCCAAGCGGTATAAGAGTGCGGTGGATCCCGCGCGCCTCCGAGGAATCTTGGAAACGACTCTTGTGCGCCCCCATACCTTCACTTAACCTCGCAGCAACATCGAAGCGCTTCGACTACGAGGCCGACCCGCTTCAGGGGTGGGTGTTCTCGTCCGTGGTCGGAGGGCCGCTTCAGCTCAGCCAGTTCCACTTAAGACACCGCAGCCGACGGCCCACCGCCGGGTGTCCAGGTGCGCCACGAAGGGTTGACGCAATGACGCCGAACGCCGCCTCCGCCCCCTCCGGACCCAGCAGGAGAAGCTTCCTCGCCTCCACTGCGGTCGCCACCGCAGCGGTGGCCGGTGGGATGCCGCTGCTCGCCGCCTGCGGCGGTTCGGAGGGGGGATCGCGCGAGGGAACCACGTCGGGCAAGGCCGCGGACAAGCTGCTGCCGACGTACGTCACCAGCACGGTCGCCAAGCCGGACATTCCGTCGAAGAACGGTTCGGCGGCGGGTTACACCGGCAAGGTCGACCTCGCGGCGCTGAAGACCTCGGTCCCGGAGAAGCTCGGTACCGGCGCCCCCCTGAAGATCATGGCCCCGCTCTGGGGCACCCCGCCGAAGCCCGCAAACCCCTACTACAAGGGACTCGACGAGGCCGCCGGCACCAAGATCACCTGGCAGAACCAGGACGGCAACACCTACGGTGAGAAGCTCGGTGCCGTCCTCGCCTCCCGTTCCATACCCGACATGGTGGTCGTGCCCGGCTGGGAGCTGGTCGGCAAGATCTCGAGCGCGGTCACCGCGAAGTTCATGGACCTCGGCCCCTACCTGGCCGGTGACAAGGTCAAGAAGTACCCGAACCTGGCCGCGATCCCGTCCGACTCCTGGCGCATGAGCATCTTCGGTGGTGCGCTGCGCGGCATCCCGATGCCCGCCGCTTCCGTGCCCAACATCGTGCCCTTCTACCGCAAGGACGTCTTCGACAAGAAGGGCTACACCGTCCCCAGGTCGGCGGACGAGTTCCTCAGCTGGGCCAAGGAGGCCACCAGTGCCAAGGCCAAGGTGTGGGCCTGTGGTGACATGAGGTGGTCGGCGGCGGGCTTCTTCGGTGTCCGGCCTGCCGGGTCGCTCGGCTGGAACATCGGGGACGGCGGCAAGCTGACGTACCGCATCGAGCATCCTGAGTACCTCGAACATCTGGAGTGGGTCCGCAAGTTGTTCGCCGCGGGTGTGGTCCACCCCGACGACAAAGCAAACACGGGCGATCCCACCCAGCGGTTCACCGCCGGGCAGACCCTGGTCGCCAACAGCGACATGTCCGGCTGGTACGGCACGACCGTCGAACAGGCCCGGTCCAACCCCGACTACGAGATCGACGGCATGGACTACTTCGGCGCCGACGGCGGCACCCCGACGCTGTACGCCGGCCAGCCGGCCGGCATCTGGTCGATGATCCGCAAGGGCGCCTCGAAGGAGACGGTCGAGAACGCGCTGGCCGCGGCCAACTTCGCGGCTGCGCCCTACGGCACCAAGGAGCGGATGTTCGTCGACTACGGCGTCGAGGGGACCCACTACACCGTCAAGGACGGCGTTCCGATCAAGAACGACCAGGGCACCCAGGAGGTGAACAACGCCTGGGTGCTGCTGGCGGCCCCGGCTCCCTTCCTCGCCCACCCCGACCTCCCCGAGATCGCCCGCAAGCAGGTCGAGTGGCAGCAGCGGCAGGGTGCCTTCGTGAAGAAGACCTCCACTTACGGCATGAACATCGTCGAGCCGAGCCGCTACGCCACCCTCTCCAGCCAGTTCGAGCAGCTGGAGATCGACTTCGTGCGCGGCAACAAGAAGCTGTCCGACGTGCAGCAGGCCATCTCCACCTGGAAGTCCTCGGGCGGCGACAAGCTGCGCGACTGGTACAAGGAGCTCCTCGACAAGAACGGCAGTGGCAACTGATGTCCCTCACGGCCGGGAGCAGGCCGGACGGGACGCGTCCCCCCGTGGCCGTCGAGGAACCGACGGCCGCGGTCGTCGCCGCCGCCGTGAAGGAGAGCGTGCCGCGCGGGGCCGGCAAGGCGGGCAAGGTCCCCTTCCGGGTCCGGCTGCGCCGCGATCGCACGCTCATCCTGATGACGCTGCCCGTCATCGTCCTGCTCCTGATCTTCAACTACGTCCCGCTGCTCGGCAATGTCGTCGCCTTCCAGGACTACGACCCGTACGCCGCCGACAACGGCATCACGGCGATCTTCCACAGCCCGTGGGTCGGCGTGGAGCAGTTCTCGCGGATGGTCGACGACCCGCTGTTCTGGAGCGCCACCGAGAACACCATCGTGCTGTTCCTGCTCCAACTGGTGCTGTTCTTCCCGGTCCCCATCGCCCTCGCGCTGGTCATCAACAGCGTGATCCGGCCCCGGGTCCGGGCCGTGGCCCAGGCGATCATGTACCTGCCGCACTTCTTCTCGTGGGTCCTCGTGGTCACCGTCTTCCAGCAGATCCTCGGCGGCGCGGGCATCATCGCGCAGACGCTGGAGCAGCACGGGTGGAGCGGCTTCGACCTGATGACCGACGCGGACTTCTTCAAGTACCTGGTCACCGCGCAGGCCGTGTGGAAGGACGCCGGCTGGGGGATCATCGTCTTCCTCGCGGCCCTGTCCGCCGTCAGCACCGACCTGTACGAGGCCGCCGCCATGGACGGCGCGGGGCGCTGGCGACGTATGTGGCACGTGACGCTGCCCGCGCTGCGCCCGGTGATCGCGCTGCTGCTGGTCCTCAGGGTGGGTGACGCGCTGAGCGTGGGCTTCGAGCAGTTCCTGCTCCAGCGGTGGGCCGTCGGCGCGGGGGCCAGCGAGGTCCTCGACACCTACGTGTGGAACATGGGTATCCAGAACGGCGACTTCAGCTACGCGGCCGCGGTCGGCCTCGTCAAGGGAGTCATCGGAGTGTGTCTCGTCCTGGGCGCGAACAAGGTCGCGCATCTGCTCGGCGAGCAGGGGGTGTACAAGAAGTGAGCCTCAACACGCAGCTCATCCGCAGTCTGAAGGCTCCCGCCCGCCCCGTGTGGGAGGAGCCGCCGAGCAAGGCCGGACTCACCGCCAAGAGCGCGTTCCTGGCGCTGTGCTGCCTGGGAGTGCTCGGTCCGCTGTGGATCGTGATCGTCACCAGCCTCTCTCCCAAGCCCGTGATCGACCGGGTCGGCGGCCTCGTCGTGATCCCCCAGGGCATCACCTTCATCAACTACACGGAACTGCTGAGCGGTGGTCAGGTCAGCCGCGCGATCATGGTCTCCGTCGGCGTGACGCTCTTCGGCACGCTGTTCTCGATGACGGTGTCGGTACTCGCGGCCTACGGCCTGTCCCGGCCGGGCAGTCTGGGGCACCGGTTCTTCCTGATGGCCCTGATGGCGACCATGTTCTTCGGCGCCGGCCTCATCCCGACCTACCTCCTGGTGCAGTCGCTGGGCCTCACCGACACCTATCTGTCGCTGATCCTGCCGAGCGCGGTCAGCGTCTTCAACATCCTGGTGCTGCGCGCCTTCTTCATGGGGATCTCCCCCGAACTCACCGAGTCCGCCCGCATCGACGGAGCCGGTGACCTGCGGATCCTGCTGACCATCATCCTGCCGCTGTCGCGCGCCGTGCTGGCCGTCATCTCGCTGTTCTACGCGGTCGGTTACTGGAGCGCCTGGTTCAACGCCTCCATCTACCTCAGCGACCAGCAGATGATGCCGCTGCAGAACGTGCTCATCCAGCTGGTCCAGAAGAACACCGAAGCCCCGACGGGCCTGCAGCAGGCGGTCCGCACCGGCGAACTCTCCGCGCTGGGGCTGCAGATGGCCGTCATGGTCCTCGCCCTGATCCCCGTCGCGGTCGCCTCCCCCTTCGTCCAGCGCCACTTCAAGAAGGGCATGCTCACGGGGGCGATCAAGGGCTGACGCCCTTGCCCCGGCCCGCGCTGCGGAGCCGTCGGCCGCGGGTCCGCAGCCTCGCCGTGCGCCTCGCGCCCACGCGGCGGAGCCGCACAGTGAGACGCCCGCGCCCCCTGAGAGCGTCAACTTTCCCCTGATCCTGCACGTGAAGAGGTACGTCATGCACACGCACCGCCTCAGCAGAAGAGCTGTCCTCGCCGGAACCGCCGCCACCGCCGCGGTCGCCACCCTGCCGGTCCTCCAGGGACAGGCGCAGGCAGCCGGCAGCGCCACCGAGACCACCGCCGCCGCCTACCGCTGGCGCAACGCCGTCCAGGGCGGCACGGGATTCATCAGCGGCGTCCTGTTCCATCCCTCCTGCCCCGGTCTCGCCTACCTCCGTACCGACATCGGCGGCGCCTACCGCTGGGACGACCGGACCGACCGCTGGATCCCGTTGACCGATCACCTCGGCTGGGACGACTGGAACCTGCTCGGCGTCGAGGCCATGGCCGTCGACCCGGCCCACCCGAACCGGGTGTACCTGACCCTCGGCGCGTACACCCAGTCCTGGGCCGGCAACGGGGCCGTGCTGCGCTCCGACGACCGCGGGGCCACCTGGAAGCGCACCGACCTCACCGTGAAGCTGGGCGCCAACGAGGACGGGCGGGGCGCGGGGGAGCGCCTGCTCGTCGACCCGCGCGACAGCGACACCCTGTGGCTCGGCACCCGGCACGACGGGCTGCTCAAGTCCACCGACCGCGGCGCCACCTGGCAGGCCGCGGACTTCCCTGCCGCCCCGAGCGCCACCGGCCAGGGCATCACCCTCCTCGTCGCCGTGGGACGCACGGTCTACGCCGGCTGGGGCGACTCCGACGGTACGGCCGACCGGCCGAACCTGTACCGCACCTTTGACGGCAAGACCTGGAAGCCCGTCCTCGGACAGCCCACCGGCACCGCCGCCAAGGTCCCGATCCGCGCCGCGTACGACCGCCACACGCGCGAGCTGTACGTGACGTACGCCAACGCCCCAGGACCCAACGGCCAGTCCGACGGCAGTGTGCACAAGCTGCGCACCACCGACGGGAAGTGGACCGAGGTCACCCCGGTGAAGCCGGGCGGGACGGCGACGGACGGGTCGGCCGACACCTTCGGCTACGGCGGTGTCGCCGTCGACGCCCGCCGCCCCGGCACGCTCGTCGTCTCCACCAACAACCGGTGGGCCGAGATCGACACCGTCTTCCGCTCCACGAACGGCGGTCGCACCTGGACGTCCCTGAAGGACACGGCCGTCCTCGACGTCTCGGAGACCCCTTACCTCAAGTGGGGCGGCGACAAGCCCAAGTTCGGCTGGTGGATCCAGGCCCTGGCCCTCGACCCGTTCGATTCGGAGCACGTCGTCTACGGCACCGGAGCGACCCTCTACGGCACCCGCGACCTCAAGCACTGGGCCCCGCAGATCCGCGGCGTGGAGGAAGCGGCCATCCGCCTGCTGATCTCGCCGCCGACCGGTGAGGCGCACCTGCTCAGCGGGAACGGGGACATCGGGGTGATGTACCACGAGCGGCTCACGGCGTCGCCGTCGCGCGGCATGGCGTCGAACCCCGTGTTCGGCACCTGCACCGGCCTGTCGCTGGCCCCGGCCAAGCCGTCGTACGTGGTCCGGGCGGGCTGGGGCAACGACGGCAACGGCGCCTACTCGAACGACGGCGGCAAGACCTGGGCGCCCTTCGAGACGCAGCCCGCCGTCGCCAAGGACGCGCCGGGGCCGATCGCCACCAGCGCCGACGGCAGCGTGCTGCTGTGGTCCTTCGGCACGGCCAACCCCGCATACCGCTCGGCCGACAACGGCGCCACCTGGTCCGAGGTCGCCTCCTTCCCCAAGGGCGCCGCCCCGGTCGCGGACCCCGTCGACCCGGCCCGCTTCTACGCCTTCGACCCCACCACCGGCACGGTGTTCGCCAGCACCGACGGCGGCCTGACCTTCACCGCGGGGGCCACCGGCCTGGCCACGGGCGACGCCGAGTTCCAGCTGAAGGCCGCCCCGGGCCGTACCGGCGACCTGTGGCTCAGCCTCAAGGGGAACGGGCTGCACCGCTCGACCGACGGCGGCGCGACCTTCACCAAGGTCAGCAGTTGCCAGGCCTCGCACACCCTGGGCTTCGGCAAGGCCGCAGAGGGCGCTTCCTACCCGGCGATCTACATGGTCGGCGCCATCGGGACCTCCAACGCCGTCCACCGCTCCGACGACGAGGCGAAGACCTGGACGCGGATCAACGACGACCAGCACCAGTGGGGCTGGACCGGCGCCGCCATCACCGGCGACCCGCGCGTGTACGGCCGGGTCTACCTCGGCACCAACGGACGCGGCGTGCAGTACGGGGACCCCGCCTGATGCCCGACCTGAGCGACGCCACCCGGGGCCGCCTCCTCTTCGGCGGCGACTACAACCCCGAGCAGTGGCCTGAGGAGACCTGGCACGAGGACGTCCGGCTGATGACGCAGGCCGGCGTCAACTCCGTCACCCTCGGCGTCTTCTCCTGGTCGACGATCGAACCGGAGCCCGGGGCGCGGGAGTTCGGGTGGTTGGACACGCTGATGGACCTGATGCACGACAACGGCATCGGCGTCGTCCTCGCCACCCCCACCTCCTCGCCCCCGCCCTGGATGGGCCGGCTGCACCCCGACACCCTGCCCGTCACCGAGGACGGCCGCACCGAGTGGTGGGGCGGCCGGCAGCACTTCTCGCACTCCAGCGCCACCTACCGGCGCTACGCCGCCGCCATCACCGAGGACCTGGCCGCCCGCTACGGCGGCCACCCGGCCCTGGCGATGTGGCACATCAACAACGAGTACTGCACCTTCGACCACGGCAACGAGGCCGCGGCGGCCTTCCGCCGCTGGCTGCGCGAGAAGTACGGCACCCTCGACGCACTCAACACCGCCTGGGGCACCGCCTTCTGGAGCCAGGGCTACGACACCTGGGACGGCATCCTGCCGCCCCGCCTGCCGCACTACATGCGCAACCCCACGCAGGTCCTGGACTTCCGGCGCTTCACCTCCGACATGCTGCTGGAGTGCTATGCCGCCGAGCGCGACATCGTCCGCCGCCACACCCCGCACATCCCCGTCACCAGCAACTTCATGCCGCTGTGGTTCGGGCAGGACGCCTGGCGCTGGGCCGAGGAGGAGGACGTCGTCTCCGTCGACATCTATCCGGACCCGCGCGACCCCTTCGGCGCCCAGAGCGGTGCCCTCGTCCAGGACATGACCCGCTCCCAGGCACGCGGACCGTGGATGCTCATGGAGCAGGCGGCCGGGCCGGTGAACTGGCGGGGCGTCAACCACCCCAAGCCGCGCGGCCTCAACCGGCTCTGGTCGCTCCAGGCCATCGCCCGGGGCGCCGACGCGGTCTGCTACTTCCAGTGGCGGCAGTCCCGGCAGGGGGCGGAGAAGTTCCACTCCGGCATGGTCAGTCACGCCGGGGAGGAGGGCCGTACGTACCAGGAGGTCAAGCAGCTCGGCGCGGACCTCGCCCGGATCGCCCCGGCCGTGGCCGGCACGCACAGCACCGCCGACATCGCCGTCCTGCACGACTGGCACGCCTGGTGGGCCGGCGCCCAGGACGGCCGCCTCTCCCACGAGGTGGACCACGCCGACGTCCTCAAGGCCTGGCACCGCGCCCTGTGGCAGGCCCACCTCACGACCGACTTCGCCCACCCCGAACACGACCTGTCCGGGTACCGGCTCGTCGTCGTCCCCCAGCTCTACCTGCTCAGGGACGCGGCCGTCGAGAACCTCCTCGGCTACGTCCGCCAGGGCGGCACCCTCGTCTGCGGGTTCCAGACCGCAGTCGCCGACGAGGACGACCGGGTCCGCCCCGGCGGCATGGACACGCGGCTGCGCGAGCTGTTCGGCATCCGCACCCTGCACGAGTGGTGGCCGCTGGACGCGGGGGAGACCGTCGCCTGCGAGGGCTTCGGCGGCTCCCTGTGGTCCGAGGAACTGGAAGCCGACGGCACCGCCGACGAGAGCGTCCCGTACAAGGGCGGTGAACTCGACGGACTGCCCGCCGTCCTGCGCAAGGGCCGGGCCTGGTACGTCTCCACGCTCCCGGAGCCGGACGCGCTGCGCGACCTGCTGGCCCGAGTCGCGGCCGGCGCGGGCGTCCGGCCGGTGCTCGACGGGCTCCCGGAGCAGGTCGAGGCGGTACGCCGGGGCGAGGTGCTGTTCGTGCTCAACCACGGCCGTGAGCCGGTGACCGTCGAGGTGCCCGGCACCCACCGCGACCTGCTGACCGGGACGGCAGTCACCGACCGGGTCACCCTCGTACGGCGTGGCGCCGCGGTGCTCCGGCCATGACGGCGCTCACCGGACCCGTCCACGGCACGTGGGAGCCGCACCCGGCCGTCCGCTGGGAGGACGGCTTCCTGAGCGGCAACGGCCACCACGGCGCCCTGGTGTTCGGCGATCCGAACGCCGAGCGGGTCATCGTCACGCACCACACCCTGGTACGGCCGAGCGGCGACGGCGGGCACCGCCGGCCGCCGTGGCTCGCCGCCCGGCTCCCGGCACTCCAGGACCGCCTCCTGGCGGGCGACGTGAGCGCCGCGGAGCACTTCACCGACGGCCGTCCGCACCAGCGGGTCCAGCCCTTCCACCCCGCGTTCCAGGTCAGCCTCGTACGGCCCCCGGACGACCGCGACGACTACCGCCGCGACGTCGACTTCGCGACGGGCGTCGTACGGACGACCTGCGCCGGCTGGACCAGCAGGGTCTTCGTGTCGCGCGCCGACGACGTGATCGTCCAGCACCTCACGGGCCCCGGCCTCACCCTCGACGTCTCCCTGGACCACCGCCTCCCCGGCGCCCCCGGGGCACTGGCCGTCGGCCACGGAGCCGTCGTCACCGCCGAGGGCGCCCTGCTGAGTCTGCGGGCCCGCTACCCCGGCAGCGACCGCGCCTTCACCGGCGTCACCCTGGTCGCCGTCACCGCGGGCACGACCACCCTCGCCCCACCGCGCGCACACGTCGAGGGAGCCCGGTCCGTGCTGCTCCTGACCCGGGTCCGGCGGCACACCGGCGAACTCGACGTCATCGCCGAGGGCCGCGCCCTGCGCGACCTGCCCACGCAGTACGAAGAGCTCCTCGAACGCCATGCCGCCCTGCACCGCACCGCCTACCGGCGCGTCACCCTCGACCTCGCCGCCGCCCCGGCCGAACGCGCCCTGCCCGGCTCGGAGCTGCTGAAGCGGCCCGGTTCCACCGCTCTGCTGGAGCGCCTGTTCGCCGCCGGCCGCTACCACCTGCTCTCCGCCTCCGGCCTGTTCCCGCCCCGCCTGACCGGTCTGTGGACCGGCGACTGGGACACCGCCTGGTCGGGGGCGTTCACCAACGACGCCAACCTCAACCTCCAGACCGCCTGCGCCGCGGCCGCCGCACTCCCCGAGGTCACCGAGGCCCACGCCGCACTGATTGACCGTCAGCTACCCGACTGGCGCGAGAACGCCCGCGCGGTCTTCGGCACCCGGGGCGTGGTCGCACCCGCGCACTCCGACGGCGAGTCCGGGCACGCGTACCACTTCAGCCGCGAGTACCCCCTGCACCTGTGGACGGCGGGCGCCGACTGGCTGCTCAAGCCGCTCGTCGACCACGACGAGACCCACGGCACCCGCGACCCGCGCACCGCGGCCGCGATCGCCGAAGTCGCCCTGTTCTACGAGGACTTCCTCAGCCGTACCGACGACGCGGGCCACCTCGTCGTCGTCCCCTCCTACTCACCCGAGAACCGGCCGGCGAACGCGAGCTGGGGCACCCTCAACGCGGCCATGGACCTCTCCGCGGCCCGCCACGCCCTGCTGACCGCCGCCGAGTACCACCCGGGCCCCGACGCCGACCGCCGGCGCGCCCTCGCCGACCGGCTCCCGCCGCACCGGATCAATGACGACGGGGCGCTGGCCGAATGGGCCTGGCCGGGTCTGGCGGACTCCTACGACCACCGTCACCTCAGCCACCTCTACGGCGTCTGGCCGCTCGACGAGATCACCCCGTACGACACCCCGGATCTCGCGACGGCCGCCCGCCGCGCCCTGGAACTGCGCGGCGCCGAGAACGACTCCGCGCACGGGCACCTCCACCATGCCCTGATCGCGGCCCGGCTCGGGGACCGCGACCGCGTCGCCCACGCCCTCGGCCTGGTCCTGGACGGCGACTTCTTCCACGCCTCCCTGATGAGCGCCCACTACCCGAACCGCGAGGTCTACAACGCCGACGCCGCGCACACCCTGCCCGCCGTGCTGATCGAGGCGCTCGTCCAGTCGACCCCGCGTCGACTGGTCCTCCTGCCCGCGCCGCCGCCCGCTCTCCCGGCGGGCCGGCTCACGGGCGTCCGTACGCGGTTCGGCGCCGAGATCGATCTGACCTGGGCGCCCGACGGAGCGAGAGCGGTCCTCAAGCCGACCCGCACCGTCCGTATCGAAGTCAGGACTTCTTCCGGAGACGCGGAGCCGCTCGACCTCGTCGCCGGAGAGGAACACGTCCTCATCAAGGGGGCGTGGTAGCAACCCCCACAATTCCCCCCACCCGTGGAAGGGACACCATGGTAAAAAGCACGATACGCAAGATCACCATGGCGGTGCTCGCGCCGGCGATGGCTCTCGGTGCCACCGTCGGACTCGCCTCCGCCCCCGCTTCGGCAGCCGTCTGGAACTCCTGCGACCAGTGGGGCAACACCAGCCTGAACGGCTACAAGCTCTACAACAACATCTGGGGCTCCGGCGCGGGCAGCCAGTGCACCTGGGCCAACTCCGGGACCAACTGGGGCGTCTGGGCCAACCACCCCAACACCGGCGGCATCAAGTCCTACCCCAATTCCACGAAGACGATCAACAAGACCATCGACTCCCTCGGCTGGCTCACCAGCAGCTACAACGTCAGCGTCCCGTCGTCCGGCGCGTACAACACGGCGTACGACATCTGGGACAACGGCCACCAGTACGAGATCATGCTCTGGGTCAACTACAACGGAGCCGTCGGCCCGCTCGGCAACTACGAGGGCAACGTCAGCCTCGGCGGCCACAACTGGAACGTCTACAAGGGCACCAACGGGGTCAACCAGGTGTTCTCGTTCCTGCGGACCTCCGACTCCAACGCCGGTACCGTGGACATCAAGCCGATCCTCCAGTGGATCGCCTACACCAAGCGCTGGATGCCCGGCAACGAGATCATCGGTGACGTCCAGTTCGGCTACGAGATCACCTCGTCGTCCGGCGGACTCAACTTCAACACCAACAACCTGACCGTCAGCGGCGGCTGATCGCCCATCAGGGTCGAGGTCGATCCGCTCCTCAAGGGCGGTCGACCTCGGCCCGCAGCGCGTTGTAGTCCGCGAAGGCGGACTCGACCTCGGCGCGGCTCAGGCCGTACCTGGACAGGTCGTAGGTGTGCTTGCGGGTCCCCCGGGGTCGGGCGACGGCAGCCGGGAGCCGGGCCGCGTCCGCCTCCGTCCAGGGGGCGCCGACGGCCGCGTAGAGCTTGGGGGCGCCGGCGACGGGGTCGGAGCCGAGCCAGGAGTACGGGGCGTCCACCAGGTGCTCCGGCGGGATGGCGGCCCGGGCCGCGAGTCCGCGTTCCATGGCACGGCTCAGCAGGCCCGACCACGTGGTGCCGATGCCGGCCAGGTCCAGCGGGCGGGTGCTGACGGCCATGCCGTGCTCGATCAGCGAGCAGAAGGACGCCACGGCGGTGACCGGGTCGCGGTGGCACCACACGATCGTGGCGTCGGGAAAGACCGTGCGCAGGGCGTCCAGGTTCTCCAGGTGCATCGGGGACTTCAGCATCCAGCGGCGGCGCGGACGGCCGTGCTGGAGGACCTGGTAGACCTGCTTCAGATACCGGTAGTCGGCGACGAAGTCGCGCTCGCAGTGCCATTCCCGGTATTCGGGAATACGGGCCTGGGAGAACGGCATCAGGGCGTGCGGGAGCGCGAACGTGCACTCCTCCGGGCCCTCGGCCACCAGCGCGTGGATGTCGCGGAAGCGCGGCGTGAAGAGGTTGGTGCCCTGGACCAGCCGGCGCCCGGCCGTGACCGCCTTGCGCCGTTGCCGGGGCGGCAGCTCCAGATCCGGCGTGAGCAGTTCCCACAGCAGCGGGCAGCGGTGCTCGGCCGACAGCGACAGGACGGCGTGGGTGACGGTGGTCGCGGTGCGTGGCAGCCCCACGACGAACACCGGTTTCTCGATCGGCTCCTGCTCGATCTCCGGATGCTCGGCGATCAGCCGCCGGACACGGGCCCGGTTGCTCAGATGCCGGCGCACATGCGCCTGCGCCGACCGCCAGCCGACCGGGGTGAGCCGATCGGCCCTGGCCCACCAGCCCAGCAGGGCACGGAAGTCCTCGACGAACTGCCGGTCACCGGGCGCCTGCCCGGCCGCCACGGCGATCCGGTCGAACACCCGGTCCGGGGCGCGGCGGGAGCCGAACCCCGGACGCAGCAGCAGGTCGGCGAGGGCGAGGGCGAACCGGGACGAGGCCACGACGGGAACCTACCCCGCCGAACTGATGCCCGCAGTACGCAAGTTGGCCGAACCGCGCGAGGGGTGGCCGGAAGACCTCCACCGTCCGGCCGCCCCCCCTCGACGCGGCCACTTCGCCACAGGCGGCCGCGCCCCGTCCCGCAGGAAGAGCGGGATGCGGTCGAGGGGGGCGTCGACCCTCGCGGTCGTACCGCCCTGGTGCGTCACACCGGTCCACGCGTGGGGGTGACGCGAAGCCGCGGCGGGGTCAGCGGGTGGCGGACGGCGCCGGGCCCGTGCTCGCCCGGACCGTCAACTCGGGTGCGATCAGCATGACTTCGTCGCTCCCGCGCCCTTCGAGCTTGGCCACCAGCAGCTCCACGGCGTGCCGGCCCATCTCCTGCGCGGGGATGGACACCGACGTCAGCCGCACCGAGGCCTGCGTGGCGACCTGGTCGGGGCAGATGGCGACCACCGACACGTCCTCGGGCACCGCACGGCCCTGCTGGCGCAGCAGGGCGAGCAGCGGCTCGACGGCCGACTCGTTCTGCACGACGAACCCGGTGGTGCTCGGGCGCTCGTCGAAGATCCGGGCCAGGGTGACGGCCATCGCGTCGTACCCGCCCTCGCAGGGCCGGTGCAGCAGCCGCATGCCCAACTCCTGGGCGCGCTGCCGGAGTCCGTCCAGCGTGCGCTCGGCGAAACCGGTGTGCCGCTCGTAGACGGCCGGGGCCTCACCTATGACAGCGATGTCGCGGTGCCCGAGCATCGCCAGATGCTCCACGCACAGCGTGCCGGTCGCCTTGAAGTCGAGGTCCACGCAGGTCAGCCCGGAGATGTCGGCGGGCAGTCCGATCAGCACGGACGGCTGGTCGGTGCCGCGCAACAGCGGCAGCCGCTCGTCGTCCAGCTGGACGTCCATCAGGATCATCGCGTCGGCGAGCCCGCTGCCGGTGACGCGGCGCACGGCGTCGGGACCTTCCTCGCCGGTCAGCAGCAGGACGTCGTACCCGTGGGTGCGGGCGGTGGTGGCCACCGCGATGGCGATCTCCATCATCACCGGCACGTACATGTCGGTGCGCAGGGGGACCATCAGGGCGATGATGTTCGACCTGCTGCTCGCCAGGGCACGGGCACCCGCGTTCGGGTGGTAGCCGAGTTCGCGGATACTCTGCTCGACCCGCTGCCGGGTGGTCGCGGAGATGGACCGCTTGCCGCTGAGGACATAGCTCACCGTGCTCGCCGAGACTCCGGCGTGCTGGGCGACCTCGGCGAGGGTGACCATCCAGCTCTCCAAGCTTTGTGAAGCGCTTCGACAATGCGCGCTGTATGTCAGGGTGGTTGTGGGGTGGTTCGACAGTAGCTCCACAGGCAGTGGGTGTCCATAGGCTGTCGAAGCGCTTCGACTCCGACTTCTCCGTCGTGTCGAAGCCGGGCGGGCCCGGTGGCCGCCGACCGGGCTCATGCCTACCGCTGCGGCCCGCCCCGTGGCAACCTTCCGGCTGAACGGCCGCGCCCGGGGTGGTGGGCGCGCCCGTAATCGGGTACATACGATCGGGTAGCACCCGTCGGTAACCAAACGGCCCAAGATCCCGATTCGCGGCGAGGTGAGCCTCATGTCCGCAGCACCCACATCCTCTTCCGGACGCCCGACCGTCACCGAACGTGAGGCACGCCAGGTGGCGGAAGAGGCCCGACTACAGGAGTGGCGCAAGCCCAGCTTCGCCAAGGAACTGTTCCTCGGCCGCTTCCGCCTCGACCTCATCCACCCCCACCCGATGCCCACCGACGAGGCCGCCCAGCGCGGCGAGGAGTTCCTCGCCAAACTGCGCGACTTCGTCGAGACCAAGGTCGACGGCGCCCTGATCGAACGCGAGGCCCAGATCCCCGACGAGGTGATCGACGGGCTGAAGGAGCTCGGCGCCTTCGGCATGAAGATCGACACCAAGTACGGCGGACTCGGCCTCGGCCAGGTCTACTACAACAAGGCCCTCGCCCTGGCCGGCTCGGCGTCCCCCGCGATCGGCGTACTGCTCTCCGCCCATCAGTCGATCGGCGTACCCCAGCCGCTCAAATTGTTCGGCACCCCCGAGCAGAAGGAGCGGTTCCTGCCGCGCTGCGCCCGCACCGACATCAGCGCCTTCCTGCTCACCGAGCCCGACGTGGGCTCCGACCCGGCCCGCCTGGCCACCACCGCCGTACCGGACGGCGACGACTACGTCCTCGACGGCGTCAAACTGTGGACGACCAACGGCGTGGTCGCCGACCTCCTCGTCGTCATGGCGCGCGTGCCCAAGTCCGAGGGGCACAAGGGCGGCATCACCGCCTTCGTCGTGGAGACCAACTCGCCCGGCATCACGGTCGAGAACCGCAACGCCTTCATGGGCCTGCGCGGCATCGAGAACGGCGTCACCCGCTTCCACCAGGTCCGCGTCCCCGCCGCCAACCGCATCGGCCCCGAGGGCGCCGGCCTGAAGATCGCCCTGACCACGCTCAACACCGGGCGGCTGTCCCTGCCCGCGTCCTGTGTCGCGGCCGGCAAGTGGTGCCTGAAGATCGCCCGCGAGTGGTCGGCGGCGCGCGAGCAGTGGGGCAAGCCGATCGCCCATCATGAGGCCGTCGGCTCGAAGATCTCCTTCATCGCCGCCACCACCTTCGCCCTGGAGGCCGTCACCGACCTGGCCTCCCAGATGGCCGACGAGGACCGCAACGACATCCGCATCGAAGGCGCCCTCGCCAAGCTCTACGCCTCCGAGATGGGCTGGAAGATCGCCGACGAGCTCGTCCAGATCCGCGGCGGCCGCGGCTTCGAGACGGCCGACTCGCTCCGGGCACGCGGCGAGCGGGGCGTCCCCGCCGAGCAGGTCCTGCGCGACCTGCGCATCAACCGCATCTTCGAGGGCTCGACGGAGATCATGCACCTCCTGATCGCCCGCGAGGCCGTGGACGCCCACCTGTCCGTCGCCGGCGACCTCATCGACCCCGACAAGTCCCTCCAGGACAAGGCGAAGGCGGGCGCCAACGCCGGCGTCTTCTACGCCAAGTGGCTGCCGAAACTGGTCGCGGGACACGGGCAGCTGCCGTACACGTACGGCGAGTTCAAGCGCGAGGTGGACCTGTCCGCCCACCTGCGCTACGTCGAGCGCACCTCCCGCAAGCTCGCCCGCTCCACCTTCTACGGCATGTCCCGCTGGCAGGGCCGCATGGAGACCAAGCAGGGCTTCCTGGGCCGCGTCGTCGACATCGGCGCGGAGCTGTTCGCGATGAGCGCGGTCTGCGTCCGCGCCGAGCACCTGCGCGGCCGGGGCGAGCACGGACGGGAGGCCTACCAGCTCGCCGACATCTTCTGCCGCCAGGCACGGCTGCGCGTCGAGGAACTCTTCGGCCGCCTGTGGTCCAACACCGACGACCTCGACCGCACGGTCGTCAAGGGCGTGATGTCGGGCACCTACGAGTGGCTGGAGCAGGGCATCGTCGACCCGTCGGACGACGGCGGCGTATGGATCGCGGACGCGACGCCCGGGCCTTCGCAGAAGGAGAACGTGCACCGCCCCGTCCGGTGACGAAGCGGTGAGGGGACGGCGCAGAGGTCACTGCCCGCAGTGACCTCTCACCCCCCGGTCACCCACCGAAGGGGACACCCTGTCCTCCCCGGCAGCCGTTACGGCCACAATGGGGGGATGAGCGACAGTCCAGCCCTCCGCGCCCTCGCCGATCCGCACCTCGTCTACGACCCCGTGGCGGGCGACGGCCCCAAGGACGTGGTGATCCTCGGCTCCACCGGGTCGATCGGCACCCAGGCCATCGATCTCGTGCTGCGCAACCCCGACCGCTTCCGGGTCACCGCCCTGTCCGCCAACGGCGGCCGGGTCGCCCTCCTCGCCGAGCAGGCGTACCGGCTGAAGGCACGGACCGTCGCGGTCGCCCGCGAGGACGTCGTGCCGGCACTGCGGGAAGCCCTGACGGCCCAGTACGGCACGGGGGAGCCGCTCCCCGAGATCCTGGCCGGCCCCGACGCGGCCACCCAGGTCGCGGCGTCCGACTGCCACACCGTCCTGAACGGCATCACCGGCTCGATCGGCCTCGCCCCCACCCTCGCCGCCCTGGAGGCGGGCCGCACCCTCGCGCTCGCCAACAAGGAGTCGCTCATCGTCGGCGGCCCGCTGGTCAAGGCCCTGGCCAAGCCCGGGCAGATCATCCCGGTCGACTCCGAGCACGCCGCCCTGTTCCAGGCGCTGGCCTCCGGCAACCGCGCGGACGTGCGCAAGCTCGTCGTCACCGCGTCCGGCGGCCCCTTCCGCGGCCGTACCAAGCAGGAGCTGGCGGACGTCACGGTCGAGGACGCTCTCGCCCACCCCACCTGGGCCATGGGCCCGGTGATCACCATCAACTCCGCGACCCTGGTCAACAAGGGCCTGGAGGTCATCGAGGCGCACCTGCTCTACGACATTTCCTTCGACCGCATTGAGGTGGTCGTGCATCCCCAGTCGTATGTCCACTCGATGGTTGAGTTCACGGACGGATCCACGATCGCCCAGGCGACGCCCCCCGACATGCGAGGGCCGATCGCCATCGGCCTCGGCTGGCCGGAGCGCGTCCCCGACGCCGCGCCCACCTTCGACTGGAGCAAGGCGTCGACCTGGGAGTTCTTCCCGCTCGACAACGACGCGTTCCCGTCGGTCAACCTGGCGCGCCACGTCGGAGAGCTCGCGGGCACGGCACCCGCGGTGTTCAATGCGGCCAACGAGGAGTGCGTCGAGGCCTTCCGGGCCGGCGCGCTGCCGTTCAACGGGATCATGGAGACCGTGACGCGGGTGGTGGAGGAGCACGGCACCCCGAGTGCGGGAACTTCGCTGACCGTCGCGGACGTCCTCGAAGCGGAGACCTGGGCCCGCCGACGGGCCCGGGAACTGGCGGCACACACGGCGGAGGCCCGTGCATGACGACCCTGATGTTCATCCTCGGCATAGTGCTGTTCGCGATCGGGCTGCTCTTCTCGATCGCCTGGCACGAGCTGGGCCACCTGTCCACGGCCAAGCTGTTCGGCATCCGCGTGCCGCAGTACATGGTCGGCTTCGGCCCGACCATCTGGTCGCGGAACAAGGGCGAGACCGAGTACGGCATCAAGGCGATCCCGTTCGGCGGTTACATCCGCATGATCGGCATGTTCCCGCCCGGCCCCGACGGCAAGCTGGAGGCCCGCTCCACCTCACCGTGGCGCGGCATGATCGAGGACGCCCGCTCGGCCGCCTTCGAAGAGCTCAAGCCGGGCGACGAGACCCGCCTCTTCTACACGCGCAAGCCGTGGAAGCGGGTCATCGTGATGTTCGCGGGCCCCTTCATGAACCTCGTCCTCGCGGTGGCCCTGTTCCTCACCGTGCTGATGGGCTTCGGCATCCAGCAGCAGACCACCACCGTCAGCTCGGTCTCCCCGTGCGTCATCGCCCAGACCGAGAACCGCGACGAGTGCAAGGCGTCCGACCCGAAGTCCCCCGCCGAGGCCGCGGGCATGAAGGCCGGCGACAGGATCGTCGCCTTCGACGGTGTGCGCACCGAGGACTGGAACACCCTCTCCGACCTCATCCGTGACAGCGCCGGCAAGCAGGTGCCGATCGTCGTCGACCGCAAGGGCCAGGAAGTGACCCTGGAGGCGAAGATCGCCACCAACCGGGTCGTGAAGAAGGACGCGAGCGGCGCCTACGTCGAGGGCGAGTACGTCAAGGCCGGATTCCTCGGCTTCAGCTCGGCCACCGGCGTCGTCAAACAGGACTTCGGCGACTCGGTGACCTGGATGGGCGACCGGGTCGGCGAGGCCGTCGACTCCCTCGTCGCCCTGCCCTCCAAGGTCCCCGCCCTGTGGGACGCGGCCTTCGGCGACGGCCCGCGCGAGCCGGACTCCCCGATGGGCATCGTCGGCGCGGCGAGGGTCAGCGGCGAGATCGCCACCCTCGACATCCCCGCCTCGCAACAGCTGGCCACCTTCGTCTTCCTCCTGGCCGGCTTCAACCTCTCCCTGTTCCTGTTCAACATGCTCCCGCTGCTGCCGCTCGACGGCGGCCACATCGCGGGCGCCCTGTGGGAGTCGCTGCGCCGCAACACGGCGAAGGTGCTGCGCCGCCCCGACCCCGGTCCCTTCGACGTGGCGAAGCTGATGCCGGTGGCCTACGTGGTGGCCGGGATCTTCATCTGCTTCACGCTCCTCGTCCTCGTCGCGGACGTCGTCAACCCGGTCAGGATCTCCTAGTCGCACGGAGTCGGAGGCGGCCCGGGACCTTCTGGCCCGGGCCGTCTTCCATCGAGTGGGTTTGGGGGCCCGGGATGTGCTGAGGTCAGGCCCCGTGCCGTAATCTCGAAGCCTGGAGCCCGCTGCTGACGGGACCGGACCTTGATCCACGACTTGGGGTTGCACAGCAGATGACTGCGATTTCTCTCGGCATGCCGTCCGTTCCGACCAAGCTCGCCGAGCGCCGGAAGAGCCGGCAGATCCAGGTCGGGACGGTGGCGGTGGGTGGCGACGCCCCGGTCTCGGTCCAGTCGATGACGACGACCCGCACCTCCGACATCGGCGCCACCCTCCAGCAGATCGCCGAGCTCACGGCCTCCGGCTGCCAGATCGTCCGCGTCGCCTGCCCCACCCAGGACGACGCCGACGCCCTGTCGACCATCGCGCGCAAGTCCCAGATCCCGGTGATCGCGGACATCCACTTCCAGCCGAAGTACGTCTTCGCGGCGATCGAGGCGGGCTGTGCGGCCGTCCGCGTCAACCCCGGCAACATCAAGCAGTTCGACGACAAGGTCAAGGAGATCGCGCGGGCCGCCAAGGACCACGGCACGCCGATCCGCATCGGCGTCAACGCGGGTTCGCTGGACCGGCGCCTGCTGCAGAAGTACGGCAAGGCGACCCCCGAGGCCCTGGTCGAGTCGGCCCTGTGGGAGGCGTCGCTCTTCGAGGAGCACGACTTCCGGGACATCAAGATCTCGGTCAAGCACAACGACCCGGTCATCATGATCGAGGCGTACAAGCAGCTCGCCGCCCAGTGCGACTACCCGCTGCACCTCGGTGTGACGGAGGCGGGCCCGGCGTTCCAGGGCACGATCAAGTCGGCCGTCGCCTTCGGCGCGCTGCTGTCCCAGGGCATCGGCGACACGATCCGGGTCTCGCTGAGCGC